>PXBH01000094.1 GCA_003565555.1 Cryomorphaceae bacterium
GTTCACCATCGGATCCCATGCAAGCAGATTACCGGTAGCGCCGTCAAAAGCTGAAGCGCTCCTTCTCAAATCTCCGCCGATGGACGGAATAGAACCCCCGAGGTAAACGGCGTTGCCATCCGTTGCCAAGGCATCCAACTGCACTCCGGTGGGAATCATCGGATCCCAATCAAGGATGGCACCTGTTACGGGGTCAAAAGCAGCCGCGCGTCTTTGCAAAGTGCCGTCAGGCCGGGTAAAATTTCCCGAGGCGTAAATTTTATTTCCCGAAGCAGCCAATTTCCTTGTATTCGGGGCGAGGTTTGAAGGTGCCCACGGGGTAACATTGCCCGTGGCAATATCTACGGCCGCCATTTTGGGCCGCGATACGCCGCCGACCTGTGCAAAGTCACCTCCCAAATAAATGGTGTTGTTCAGTATGGCCAATGACAGAACGGTGTTGTTGGTTCCCGGATTCCAATTGAGCAATTCGCCGCTGCTTATGCTGATGCAGGCGATTCTGTTTCGCGAAACTCCGTTCACGCCGAGGAAATTGCCTGCGAGGAACAATGTATCGCCTTTGGCCTCCAATGCGTGGATATTGCTCCCGCCGGATATAGTGAGCGGCAGCAAAGTCCCTGAGAACGGATCGATGGCGGCCAGGTTGGAGCGGCTTTCTCCTCCCACTGTGACAAACCCTCCACCGATGAACAATACTCCTTCGTGGGCGATCATGTCCAAGATCTGGGAGCTCGGAAACAGACTCCAGGGCAACACCTCACCTGATGAGGCATCCACAGCGGCCAAGCGCGACCGGTCAAAACTACCCACCGCGGAAAATGTACCCGAAATGAAAAGACGGTCACCAATGCGCTCTAAGCTGCTTACCGTGTTATTAACCGCTCCGGGATACCAATCTGTGAGCGCTCCTGATGCGTCGATGTGCGCGATGCGTTCTCGAACAGTATTACCGACATGCAGGAAATCACCTCCTATAAACCAACCGCCTTGTCCGTCAGAAACGGCGGCCTTTACCGCCCCGTCGGGAAAATCCTCGGAAAAAAGTAATTCTCCGCTCGCAGCATCTACCTGCCCTCCGTTTGATACCCACTCACCCACGGCATCGTAGTCGCCCGCTGCGTACACATTGTCTCCGACAATTTCGAAAGCGCGCACCTCTCCCGAAAATCTCGGATTCCAAGGGTTTACCGATCCGGTGACTGAATGAACTGCTCCCGCTCCCGGGCGGTTGATTCCGGCCAAATGAGAAAAACTACCCGCTACCAGCAGCAAGTCATCTTTCATTTTCATCGCGATGACCTCACCGTCGGCCCCGGGATTCCAGGGGCTTACATTGCCGTCTGCATCGAGGTGGGCAATGTTTTGTCGCGCCGTTCCCGCTACCTCAGAGAACAGGCCTCCTATGAAATAGCCGCCGTTTCCGTCGGATGCGGAACAGTTCACCTTCCCGTCGGGAAAAGCGAAATATCCGACTCCCTCTCCGGTAACGGCATCCACTGCACCACCGTTCAATCCCGAAAGGTTGGCACTGCTAAACTGCCCGCCGATATAGACTTTCTCATCTCCGGGGGCAATGTCATTCACGCGTTGCCCTGCAATATTTACCACCCAATCATTCAATGCGCCGTCTGCCAAATCAAAGCTACCCGTCTTCAATCGGCTTTTTCCGCCGAGAACGGTAAAATCTCCGGCCACATATAAGCGGTCGTCGGAAATTCTGAGCACACTCACAGGCCCGTTTACGCCCGGATTCCATTCGGTGAGGTTACCGTCCGGATCCAATTGCGCAAGATGCATCCTCGACTCTCCGCCGATTTCGGTAAAATCACCACCGATGTACCAACCGCCGTTTCCGTCACTTACAGATGCTTTTACGGCAGCATTCGGAACCTTTGAGGAAAGTATCGGCGCAGCGCTTTCTGCATCGAAGATGATCCCGTAAGGTTTGTTCGGGTAAAGATTGTTATTGAATCCCGCCGAGCCGTAGTAGACGACTTGGTTCACCGAATCTTCGGCAACGGCACGGGTGGGCGTAGTAAGTGTATGCCAGAAATCTAAATTAAGCTCCGGCACTTGAGCCTGTGCAACTTGCATCAGGCAAAGACTACCAAGAAATAAAGCGGCACAAACAGAATGAACGGACTTCATTTGGTTGGGATTGGTGATTGGTTCGGATAAGCATCTTGAAAAGCACAAAATACGGTTTATAGCATGGCGAATCAATTACGGCAACATTAAATTCGATCGGCAACGGCACCTTCTGTTATTTACGCATGAGAAAACCACCCGGGTAGTATGAATCCTGATTTACCCTTCCGGAAAATGAGTAAGGCCCGCACGGCTGCTTTTGCAGTGAAGCAGAACCGCCCCTCACTGTACCCCCAAATCAGCAACTCCGATCTTTTGAATCACATTGTGAAGGTCGGGAAGGTGTTTTTCAATTCGGAAATGGAGTTACATCAAACAGGCAAGGTGGACTGATTTTATCAAACGTTTTAGCAACCAACCTCATATCACCTCCTTGCCCTTCACCTCAAGCGCAAAATACTTGTAGATCTCACCGAAGACAAGCCCTTCGATGAGACGCACCTCATTGCTTTTGCCATGCTGCGGCGGAAATTTCGATATATTTTCTGTTATCTTTACGTATGATCAAGTCAGCATATTTGGATACATCTGTCTTTGGGGGTGCTATGATGCGGAATTTTCGGCCAATACCATTCCCTTTTTTGATCGTGTTCCGGAAGAAAAAATTCAAATATTTGTTTCGAGACTTCTACTTGCCGAATTGACCGGTGCCCCTGATGAAGTTAGAGAGCTTTTGAATCGTATCCCCGTTGAACAGCAACAACCCGTGACTCTTGACGACGAGGCCCGAAATTTGGCCAACAAATACATAGAGGAGAATGTGGTTGGCAAGACCAGTAAAGCAGACTGTCAGCATATTGCAATGGCCACTTTGGCAAAAGCAGATGTCTTGGTAAGTTGGAACTTTAAACACATTGTGAATCTTGATCGAATCCGTGGATTCAATGGTGTGAATCTCTTACTCGGATACGGTCCGATAGAAATACGAACTCCCAAAGAAATTGAACGCTATGATTAAAGAGAACGTAAAAACGAAGAAGGGCCTTGTAAAAAAAATGAGGGCCATACGTGATAAGATTAACGAGGACATTCAGGAAATGACCCCTGAAGAGGAGATGAGATACCTTGAAAAAATGATTTCTAAATGGAAAAACTCCGGAAGTTAAGCAGGGATAAAAATGCAGGGTGGCAAATGACCACAACATTGCTCGAAAAGATATGATCCGTTGAGAAGTTGCAGCGCTCGATGGCAACCATGAGAAAGCTTTCACATCGTGCAGTACTTCGGGGCGAGATCTCCGGGTTTTTCAGAAGCTGACCTGACCGAACCTTGCCGTATGCGGCACCCACATTTAAAATGCTGAGACAATTTTTTCGCTATTCAATAAATCTGAAACTATAAAGCTCTAGCAAGCCTTTATATCACCTCCTTCCCCTTCACCACCAGTGCGAAGTATTTGTAGACCTCACCGAAAACGAGGACGAGCACGGGGATGAGGGCCAGGCCGGCAAATTCATGCGCGGGGAGGCTCACGAAATTGAACAGCGCGGCGAGGGCGGGCACCTCAATGATGGCGATTTGCACAATCACGGATACCACGAGGGCAATGTTGACGTAGCGGTTGGTAAAAAAGCCGACCTTGAAAATTGAACTGCGCAGGGAGCGCATGTTAAACACATTGAAAAGCTGGCTGAAGGCCATCACGATAAAGGCGGCTGTTCGGGCCTTGTCGAGCCCCTCGTCGAGGTAATAGGTGAAAGCGAAGAGGGCCATGGAAGCCATGAGAATGGAGTTGATCACGAGGAAGGGCAGGATGCTTTTGTTGAGAATTTTCTCTTCGCGGTCTACGGGCTTACGGCCGAGCTCATCGCCCTGACTGCCCTCGGTGGCCATGGCCGTGGTGCAGGCGCCGTCGGTGACAAGGTTGAGCCAAAGTATCTGCGTAGCGCTCAGGGGCACGGCCATCCCGCTGAGCACGGCTGAGAGCAGGGTGGTGATTTCGGCAAAATTGGTCGTGATGAGGAAGAAGCTCGTTTGGCGGGTATTGTTGAAGACCACGCGTCCCTCCTCGACGGCTTTTACGATGGTGGAGAAATTGTCGTCGGCGAGGACGACGGCTGCGGCATCGCGGGCCACATCGGTGCCCATGATGCCCATAGCGATGCCCACGTCGGCGCGCTTGAGGGCGGGGGCATCGTTGACCCCGTCGCCGGTCATGGCGATGAGCTCGCCGCCGGCTTGGAGTTCCTCGGCGATGCGCAGTTTCATACTCGGGGTAAGTCGGGAGAATACGTTGACCTCCCTCACCGCCTTGCCGAAGGCCTCATCGTCGAGTGCGAGCAAGTCGGTTTCCGTCATTGCGAGGGTGCCGCCGCGCTCTTCATCTTCCGCTCCCAAAATGCCCACGGCTTTGGCCACGGCCACGGCCGTGGTGATGTGGTCGCCGGTGGCCATGATGACGCGGATACCTGCGCTGTGGCAGGCCTTTACGCTTTCCTTCACATCCGTACGCGGCGGGTCGATCATTCCGGTGATCCCGGCAAAAGTGAGTCCGTCGAGCTTGTCTTCATCAATGGCTTCGGCACTGTCGGGCTCATCGCGGTAAGCGAGCGCGATCACCCGCATGGCCTGCCCCGACCATGATTCGATCTTGTCGCGCACGGCATCGGCGCGGGCTTCGGTCATGGGCTGTGCCCCCTCAGCGGTCATGATATGCGCCGATTTTGCCAGCACCTTTTCCGGGGCGCCCACTATGAGGAGCTGCCGCTTTCCGTCTTTTTCCGTCAGGGTGGCCCGCATCTTGAGGGTGGAATTGAAGGGCAGATCGTCTAATTTTCGGACCGCCTTCACTTTGTCGGTTTCCCCTTCACGGCCTTCGCGGGCGGACTCCGTTTTCGCTGACAAGCGCTCACCTTTGCGGGCCATGGCGAGCAGGGCGCCTTCGGTAGGGTCGCCGATGAGGGTATAGCGGTCTTTGTCCGCATCGTACCTGATGTCGGAGTTGTTGCTGTTGGCGGCGATGTGAAGGATTCGGGCGAGTAGCTCCTCCCCTTTCGGGCAGGAAGATGCTGTGCTTTCCGCAAATTTGCCGGAAGGCTCCCAACCCTCTCCGCTCACCTCCCAATCCACGGCGCCCGGCACACTGATCCGCCTCACGGTGAGCGTATTTTGCGTAAGCGTGCCCGTCTTGTCGGTGAGGATGGTGGTGACGGCTCCGAGGGTTTCGGTGGCGGTGAATTCGCTGATGATGGCATTGCGTCGGGCCATGCGGTTGGCCCCCACGGCGAGCACGATGGCGAGGGCCGCCGGCAGCCCGCTCGGGATGGAGGAGACCATGGCAGCCATGGAAATGAGCAGGATATCGTAGAGTTCCGTGTCCTGAAAAAAGTAGGCCGCCGTGAAGAGGACCGCGGCACTTCCTATGGCGATCATGGCCATGTGGCGCGCGAGTACGTCGGTTTTCACCTGAAAATTGGTGCGCCCCACCTTTATGGTTTCGAGCGACTTGGCAATATCGCCGATGGCCGTATCGAGCCCCGTACCGGTCACCACAGCCTTGCCGTAGCCCCCGGCAATGAAGGTGCTTTTGCGCACCATATTGTGCTGATCGGCCATGCCGGCATCTTCGGGTAAGGTGTCGGATACTTTATTGACGGGAACTGACTCGCCCGTGAGGGGGGCTTCGATGGCGCGGAGATTTTTGGCTTCGAGCAGGCGTGCATCGGCGGGAATGCTGTCGCCCTCCTCGAGGATGATGACATCGCCGGGCACCACCTCCCGTTCGGGCACCATGTGTGAGTCGCCGTCGCGGAGTACGCGGGCCTTGGGCTCCAGCATACTGCGCAGGGACGATACGGCCCTCTGGGCCCGCATTTCCTGCACAAAGCCGATGGTGGCATTGACGGCAATTACGAAGAGGATCACGTAGCTGTCTATCCGATGGTCGGTAAACCATGCGATGGCTGCCGCGACAAAGAGTATGGCGATGAGGAGGCTCTTGAACTGATTGATCAAAAGCAGAAACCACGGCTTCTCTCCGGCATCGGGTATTTCGTTGGGGCCGTGCTTTTCGAGGCGCGCGGCGGCTTCGGCGGCACTGAGGCCATCTGCCTGAGCCCTCAATTCCTTGAATACTTCGGATGCGCTGCGCGCGTGCCAATTCATTGCTGCGTGATCTTCGATCGCGAAGGTAAAAAAAGGCGGGAGTTCGGTAATTGACCGAGGTCACATATTGCCCTGTCGGCAAGGTGTACGCGAGCGGTGCCGGCCTCGGGGCGAAAATCTCTCAATACGATCTGTACTGCTCTACAGCGCAGTAAGTCTTGTCTTTTGTCTTTGCGACAAAAATGTAAAAACCCGGTTCAGGCGCATTGTACTTCATCATGTGGTGGCCGTATTTGTTTCTCACAAAATCTTTTCCCCTCCACTCGAAAAGCTTATTCATTTGCAAGTCGTACAAGCCGGCAAAAACTATATCCTCCCTGATCCACACACCTACGGAGTCATCGTAGAGTGCAATGCCTACATTTATATTCTCCATCTCCGCATGTACGGGAAGTTTGGTCAAGAGAAAATCAGCGCTAAAGTCATCGTCAAGTTTCACAGCTTTCAAGAGAGGAAAAGGATAGCCTTTCGCCCAATAGGAATAAATAGTTTCCCGGGTGACATGTTTTTCGCGGAAAGCCGTTCTGTCCTTGTTCATCCACAGATTGGAAACCTCCCCCGTCGTTTTTACTTGCAATACCTCTTCTACAGTCAAATTCGGCAGCTTTAGCGTGCCGTATCCCGTCACGCCGGTCTCCATTTCGGTTAAGACATCGGTATTGTAGTTGTCTTCCACATAGGATTTGTCCGTGAACCGGTCGCCATAGGTGAGCGGGAATTCCAAAAACTTCAAAGGGTCGGAATACCGGTGCAAGGGGTTTTTAAATCTCGGGTGGTCAGCAGTGCGGTAGAAGGCGGTGAGCGAATCATCGTTGCAGGTCACGCCCCAGGCGCCGTAAGATTCGTCGTAGAGAAATAAGACTTCCGGAGGTGTGCCGTCATCCTTGCGGGCCACCGGCGAGATTACCGCCTTTTCCAAAAACCCCTCAGTCATTTCCAATGCGGTAAAATCCCATACAAGACCTTCCCCCTCGGTGTTTTCCATGGTAAAGTGGGTGAGATTGTAGAGGAAGGTTTCACCCGCCTTCGGACAGATGTCCTCTGCTTCGAGCGCAGGTTGACTGAGTGCGCAAAGTGCACTGCATGTGGCGAAGAACAGGGCCGCAAATTTCGATGTGGTTTTCATGGTATTCAGTATTCTGAGCAACTGCGATCAAAGGAAGCCAAAATCGATGATTTTGAGGCAGCACTTCGCGCGCTCATTTGCCCCCTGCATTTAATTTGTGCGGTTCTTCACCACCTTCCCGTCCTGCATAATCATCACAAAATTCTCCTCCGGATCGGCGATGATGCTGAGGTCTTCGAGGGGATTGCCTTTAACGAGGAGGAGGTCCGCCGCGGCGCCGACTTTGATGCGGCCCACTTCAGCGCGGTAAGGGCAGCGGAGGCCGGAGAGGGCCGTGACCATGCGAAGTACTTCGGCAGGGTTGTACCACTGCCGGGACTTAACCGGACGATTTGCTTTTTGAACAGCAATCGCTATACTCGTTTCACGGACAGCAAGAAAGCTCTTATTTTAAAACCCTTGAAAGACGGCCGACAAATGTATTTGGGGCTGTATTTCGCGGAGGAAGATTGGTTGAAGGAATTGGCCCGGGAGGCGGGAGCGCATTTTCATGAAAAGCTCGGTTGCCCCGTGGTGGCGAACAATCCCGCAAATTTCCGGAAGGTAACAGACCTGTTTCGGCAAAAGGGCTATGTCGATTTTAGTGCGGTGTTCGACCGAGGCGCCGCCAAATGATCCGACAGAACGCAAATATACACGCTCGGCGGAGCGGCGCAAAGCGGCAAAGGACAAAATCAGCCCCGGATTGGCAGCCCTCGATGCCGACGGGGCGCTTTGTGTGGAGGAATTCAGGAGAAGGTTGCGGTCCGAGCGCTACAGTGAAAACACTGTAAAGACTTATGCCGAAGCCTTATCGACCCTCTTGCGCTTCATTCACCCGAAGCCGTTTGGAGCGATCGAAAACCATGACTTGGTGAACTTCAACAACGACTACATACTAAAAAGGGCTACAGCGCCTCATTTCAAAATCAGGTGGTGAATGCGATCAAGCTCGCAGCAAAATTGCTGAATCAACGCGCCATAAATCCCGAACTGATTCACCGTCCGCGGCGGGCGAAGGTGCTGCCGAATGTGCTGAGCAAGGAGGAGGTAAAAAGCATACTCGAAGCCCCCGTCAATTGGAAGCACCGGGCCATGCTGAGCTTGATCTACGCCTGCGGATTGCGAAGAAGCGAATTGCTCAACCTGAAATTGGGAGACATTCATCGCGTCAGGAACCTGCTGCATATCCGCGGGGCCAAAGGCAAGAAAGACCGTATGGTACCGTTGAGCACGAAGCTGCTCGATTTTCTCACCGATTATTACAAGGCCTACCGCACACAAGAATACCTTTTCGAAGGACAGCGCGGCGAGTTTGGGCCGAGTGCTAAAGCAAGCCTGCGCGAAGGCAGGCATCACAAAGCCGGTGAGCCTGCATTGGCTCAGGCATTCCTATGCCACCCACCTGTTGGAAAGCGGTACCGACCTGCGTTATATTCAGGAACTTTTGGGCCACAACAGCAGTCGAATCACAGAAATTTACACGCACGTGAGCATCAAAAACATTCAGCAGATACGAAGTCCGTTTGACGATTTGTAAAATACCGACAAAGCTGTATTTTCGGTGCAGCCCTACAGGACAAACATAAACATATACAGCAAGAATTGATGGATATGTATGAAAAAAGTTTACCTATAAACAAGTTATGCGTTATTTAAATATAATCCTAGTTTAATTTTTCATGGAAGAATTTATATCATATCTAAACCAAATCTCACCGCTTAAGCAAGAAAGTGCAATGGATTTTCTTTCAAAGTGCAAAAGCTTTCAATACCCCAAGGGCTTTTTCTTAGTTAAGCCCGGTCAAATTTCGCAATATCTTTATTTTGTAAAATCTGGCATTGGAAAAGTTTATTACCTAAAAGATGGTAAAGAAATCATTGATTGGATAAGTGATGAAGGTAATTTATTAACCTCAGTAACAAGTTTCCTGACACACCGGCCCGGTAAACACTTTTTAAAACTTATAGAGGACTCAGAGTTGATAGGAATTTCGTATGAAGACTTGGAAAAGTTATTCGCAAAACATCATGATGTTGAAAGACTTGGTCGTAAATTGACAATTATGGCATTGGTTCAAGTTCAACATCGAATAAACTCAATTCAGTTTGAAAGTGCAAAAGATAGGTATGAAAATTTTTTAATTCAATTTCCCAATTGCATAAATAGAATTTCGTTAGGTGATTTAGCAAGCTATTTAGGAATGACTCAAGTGACATTAAGCAGAGTAAGAGGACTTAAGTGATTTTTTAATATTGGTAAAAGGAAATTATATTGAAAGGTCTGACCTTTGCGTAAAATTAAAATCAAGTATAATGCAAAGGAGACAATTTATCAAATCAACAGGAATTATATCGTTAGCAAGTATTGTACCAATAAATCTTTTTTCGCAATTCAGTCATAGCCTTGATGAATGTAACCAATTAGATATTAGCAACATAGGTTCGCTAATAAGCATCAATAAACTAGAAACACAGACCACTACGGTCAAATGTAATGGTACAAATGTTAAAATTCATGCTGTACAAACAGGTTCAGTAGCCGTAAAGAAATCACACTTGACTAACCGTACGATCCGTTTTTTAACACCTCTTAAAATCTCACTGGATAAACATTTTACTGAGTTTATGCCAATTTGGGTGTGGGTAATAGAGCATCCGGAAGGCGTTATCGTCATTGATACTGGAGAAAATTCAAATGTTATGAATCCTGATTATTTTGACCCTTTGGGAAAATTGGCAGCTAATTACTCCAAAAAAAACTTTAGGTTTAACGTTACCAAAGAAGATGAAATTGGATTTCAGCTAGGCAAATTAGGTATTTCAAATGATAGAATAAAAAATGTTGTACTTACCCATTTACACATTGACCATACTGATGGAATAAAAGACTTCAAAAATGTTGAGATTATCGTAAATGATCAGGAGTTTAAGCGTCCATCAGGTCATTTCCCTGAACTTACGCCTAATTGGTTTAAGCCTCGAACGGTCCAATATAAAAAAGACTTCATGGAAACATTTGCTGAGGCTTTCCCAATTACAAAATCGGAAGACTTGCTTTTAATTCCTACAAATGGACATACAAGAAATCATGCATCTGTTCTTTTTAAAACAGATGAATGTGACATCTTATTTGCTGGAGATGTTTGCTACAACCAAGAACAACTAATAACCAACGATGTGCCCGGGATAAATATAAATCGTAAGGAAACAATAAAAACTTACGAGAAAATAAAGACTTATTCAAATAACAATAAAATGATATTCTTACCTTCACATGATGTAAATTCAGGAACAAGATTAATAAAAAAAATTACGTTATAACGTCTGAGGCTCAAAACGCAGTTGCAGAACTGCGTTTTGAGCCGCTGTTGAACCAACCGGCCTGTATTTGAGTATTTTCACTTATGGGTGTTCAATGCCAATATTGGGGCTTTGGTGGAGCTGTTTTTGGGGGATATGGTGCCATTGATTGGTGTCTTTATGGATATTTTCCCGGGGGAGCCTGCAAATTTGAGCCTGTAATGTTGGTATTGCTTGCGCATGGTGGTTATTTCGGTCACACAGTGCCACCCGTTTCGGAGCATATAGTGCCACTTTTCAGGTGTAATTTTAGTCTTTATCTGTCATTTTGACAACTTTTGCTTGCTGCGTGGGGATTCGCCTTGTAATTCAATGCGATGAGAAGATTTCAGATTATCGGTGACAATGGCTTTGGGGACACCGCCGATCCAACGGAGAGCGCTGTTGATACCATCAATAAAATCTTCACGCTTCCGGCTTGCAGATGCTTTTACGTAAGTATATTGACTACAAGGAAGTATGGCAACAAAAACCTCTACGTCAATCACTTCGCCTGAGTTGCGGTCTACATACTGAAGCTTAGATCCGCTGTAGTCTACGAAAAGCTTCTCCGCTGCTTTATGCACAAGAATGCCGCTAGGCTTTTGTCGGTCAGCCCAGAGCTTGTAGTACCGGGTAAATTGTGTGTACCGATAGCCGTTCGGATTATTTTCAAGATACTCATGCCAAAGGGTTTGTAAGGTGCATCCGGTCTTGGTAAGCTGTTTTGCAAAGTATGGAAACTGCAATGAAAGCTTGTTATAGCGCTCTGTATCCTTGTAATCGGCCAAAGGAAAGAGCTCTGCGAGGTCTTTATCACTCAAGCCCGGAAGTTCTTCAAAAGAGAAAGAATACGCTTTAAAACAAGAAACATAACTGTTTACAGTATTGCGACTTACCTTCAGTGCTTCGGCTGTTTTTCGGTTGCTGGTGCCTTTGGATTTTAATTGAATCAGTTGTCGTAAATCCATCATTTCAAGTCGTTGTCCTGCCATGTCTTTTATCGACAAGGCTAAAAGGTTTAATTGAAAAGTGGCACAATGAACTCCGAAATATCCACCCCTTCGCAGTTACCGAACAATTGCACCAAACAACCTACCTCAGCCGCGGCAAACTCATCCCCCGGACCGGTCCGACAGACGATGTGGTCTCCGCGATTTCCTCTACGGAAAAATACAGCCCCACCACACTCGGCACCGTGCCCCACCTCGATGAAAAAACTGCCCTCGAGGTTCTCGACAGTGCCGTGGAGGCCTATGACCGCGGGAAAGGCTTGTGGCCCATTATGAAAGTGGCAGACCGCATAGCCTGCATGGAAAAGTTCGTGAAGCGCATGGAATTGCAGCGCGAGGCAGTGGTAAAACTTCTGATGTGGGAGATCGGGAAAAATCTCCCGGACTCAGAAAAAGAATTCGACCGAACCGTGGAGTACATTTATGACACCATCGACGACTACAAGCAGCTGGACCGCGACAGTGCGAAATTTCACAAACGCGACGGGGTCTATGCCCACATCCGGCGCAGCCCGCTCGGCGTGGTGCTCTGCCTCGGCCCGTACAACTACCCGCTGAACGAGACCTTCGCCCTGCTCATTCCCGCGCTGATCATGGGCAACACCGCCATTTTCAAACCGGCAAAACACGGCGTACTGCTGATCACGCCGCTGATGGAGGCCTTCCGGGACTGCTTTCCGGAAGGGGTGATCAACGTGGTCTTCGGCCGGGGACGAGAGGTGGCGGCGCCCATTATGAAATCGGGCAAAATCGACGTACTCGCCCTGATCGGCAACAGCACCTCGGCCATCGCCCTGCAGGACCAACATCCCTACAAAAACCGGCTGCGGCTCATCTTGGGGCTCGAGGCCAAAAATCCGGCCGTCATCCTCCCCGACGCCGACCTTGAACAAGCGACGGACGAATGTATCAACGGCGCCCTTTCCTTCAACGGGCAGCGCTGTACCGCACTGAAAATAATCTATGTGCACGAATCCGTTGCCGATGCGTTCAATAAGCTTTTCGCCGAAAAAGTCGACGCACTCAAGTTCGGCAATCCTTGGGACGACGGGGCCAAACTCACCCCGCTGCCCGAGCCGGGCAAACCCGCCTATATTCGGGAACTCATCGACGATGCCGCCGAGAAAGGGGCGAAAATTCTGAACAAAAAGGGCGGCGCCATCACCGAGAATTACATTTGGCCGGCCGTGCTTTATCCCGTTTCCGAAGATATGCGGGTGTACCGAGAAGAGCAATTCGGGCCCGTGGTTCCGGTCAAGACTTTTTCAAACATTCGGGGCCTCCTCGACGAAGTCGCCGATTCGAATTACGGACAACAGGTCAGCCTCTTCGGAACGGACGAAAAAAAACCCGGACCCCTCATCGACACCTTGGTCAATCTGGTGTGCCGGGTCAACCTCAACAGCTCCTGTCAGCGCGGCCCGGATGTGTACCCGTTTACGGGCAGGAAAGACTCCGCCGTGGGCACCCTCAGCGTCCACGATGCCCTGCGGTCGTTTTCCATCCGCACCTTCGTCGCCTCAAAAGACAACGAACACAACAACGAGATTTTGAGAAACCTCCTCAAAAGTCGGGGGTCAAACTTTGTGAGCACAGATTATTTGCTCTGAGCCGATGCCGCAAGGTCTGTATAGCTAAAATGAACCCTCCTGCTGCCTGTAGGGTTTGATGATTAGGGTGATGGGGGGGGTATGGTTACTCCGTATTCGGCGGGAGACGCTTTATACCGCAAGCCCTCACGGATAAATAGGGTCAGCCACTACTTATTCTCCGGCCGCAGCTTCCGCACCACCGCCCCCGTCCGTCAAAGCTCCGAATTCCTTAACTCATCAAGCTCCTTTTCCAAACCCTCTCGATAAGTCGATTTTTGGTTGGCTTCGATGGTGATGCGGGCTTCCTCGCCGGAGGCCACGCTGTCGTAGAGGTCTTCCATGACGGGGGTCACGGCATCGCGAAATTTCTTCCACCAGTCGAGGGCGCCGCGGCGTTGTGGAGGAATTGGCGTGCATCCGGCCCATTCATTTTTTAGCTATCTTTACATCATGCAGTCCCTGTCGTTCCTCTCCCGGATATTTGATGCCGGTGATGAATCCGGGTTTTTTGTGTTTTATAGATGGCATCTCACCTTTTTTTTCAACTTAACGCGCTCATTTAAGCGCTTGATATTATCAAGTGAATTCGCGTCATA
The DNA here is from genome assembly GCA_003565555.1 of Cryomorphaceae bacterium. Taxonomy (GTDB): domain Bacteria; phylum Bacteroidota; class Bacteroidia; order Flavobacteriales_D; family Cryomorphaceae; genus T3Sed10-241. Next base: position 13,902 of record PXBH01000094.1, read on the forward strand.
TTTTCTGAATTACGGCTTACGAGGGTGTAAGCATTCGCTGGTGCTCTGAAGAAGCTATGCACTTTACACCATGCGGGAGCCCCTTGCATTTTCAATCTAATTGAGAAATTCTCCAAATAGCAGTTGCCTGAGTCGCCAGCCATCTTTGATGTACTTTGATTCTATCGGCATTCCACACTTGATTTTCAGAAGCAATTCTTTGAGTGATTTCGAATTCACTTTTCTCGTACTCCCCCTTCTTCAGTTCGAATGCTTTATTGCCTATTTTTCTATTCACTGCGGTGTTTAGCAGGGTCATATTTCCCAATCGGTATACGAATTGATCATGATCCCTGTCGTTAATTCCCTCCCAGCCCTCACCGAGAGATTCGGGCATGATGTGTTCGATATTGGATGAGCCGCTTTCGAAGTCATAGCTGTTGCCTGAAACGTGTTTTTCAATTTCAAATAAGGCATATCGGATGATTCGCTTATTTCTTGCCCGGGTAGTCCTTAAAACTTTGTCTATGAAGTCATTCTTGAATTTCGCATCTGACACATAAATTGGTTTGAGGGAATTCAGAATATCGTTTACTGACTCAAATTTCTGATTCGACAGTGCTATTGACACTTTGTTGTAAGCTCTTTCCTGTTCATTTGAAGCCAGATTGCCAATGATATTGTACCTAAATGAAATGATCATACATCCCCTCAGAATCGTTGTAAAGTCAGATGTAGATAAGTTTTGGTATGCTGCCAAGAGAAGCGGATATAACTGCCTAACATTAAACATTCTAAGGAGCTTAATGTAGCCGGATTGCTCATCGTCCCAAAGCTCATCCTCTGAATTTGGGAGGGCTGCAAAAACATCAGCGTTTTTCTCAATATCTCTGACCAAATCGAAAACACGGCCTTTAGAATGGATTCTCTCCCGAATTCTTTTGAAAAGTTCAGCGTGTCGGACAAATTTATTTTTGCTGTTCCAATAGGCTCGAAGAAAATCAGGAAGACTCCCACTGCCTATGAGACCCACCAATCGCTCCCATCTATCATCTAACTCATTCAGTTCATGTTCATCAGAACCCTCATTGTGAACAACTGAAAATAGGTAGTTCTTAAGCAGATCGGTCGACGATAGTTTTACTCCTCTTGCATTTAGCGTTTCAAATACCTTATATGCGTTAAGCTCATCATTGACAGTGATAACGGTGAAAAACAACTTGTCAGAAAGGGAATCAATAAATTGTGCGAGTTCTTTCCCACTTATATTTTCTTTAAATCTCGCCTTGATGTTGTCATAGAACCAGTCGTATGCTTTTCTCATCAAGTGCTCGGTTGCTTTTAGATTTCTTTTGGGAGCCGGCTCAATGGGCACAAGATAACGCTGATAGAGACTGTCATTATTTCTGTTCAAATTCAGCTTACTTTTTGCTATCAGTGTCACCGGATCTAAATATCCTATGAAAGAACTCCTGAGTTGCTCAAGTCTCTGCCTGTTTCTTTCGACATCCTGTTTTTGATCGATCAAGTCTTTCAGATTTCCGAGCACAGCAAGGATCAAAATGCTGAGGGTCGACAATCGTTGCTGACCATCAATTACATCAAAATTCTTACTGTCTTTGGATTGTAAGACCAAGTATCCCATGTAGTGTTCCTGTTCACCTTGCTCTTCAAACAGAGCTTCTATATCCTGCCACAGGTCATCCCATTCTGTCGATGTCCAACTGTAGTCCCTTTGAAACATTGGCACATAGTAAATGAGTCCATTTCCCATTAATTGCCTGTAGGTTCTATTTGATGTATCCAGATTCATACCGTGAAAATAGTCAAGTTATTTTTTGCACATGCACCAACCCGTCCATAACCGGAACCTCTCATACACACCACTTCCTTCACATTCCTTTACCTCAATTACCTACACGATTTTTAAGGCTTGTCAACAAAAGAAATTATCGATTCAAAAATAGCCCCCATCTCAAAATACAAGCTGTGCAACAGGCCGAACATAAAAAAGCCGGAACACTTAAGTCCCGGCCTTTAAATCCTTCCGACACCCTCCTATTTATTCTCCGGCCGCAACTTCCGCACCACCGCCCCCGTCCGCCAAAGCTCCGAATTCCTTAACTCATCAAGCTCCTTTTCCAAACCCTCTCGATAAGTCGATTTTTGGTTGGCTTCGATGGTGATACGGGCTTCCTCGCCGGAGGCCACGCTGTCGTAGAGGTCTTCCATGACGGGTGCCACGGCATCGCGAAATTTCTTCCACCAGTCGAGGGCTCCGCGCTGCGCGGTGGTGGAGCAATTGGCGTACATCCAGTCCATCCCGTTCTCGGCCACGAGCGGGTAGAGCGACTGGGTGGCCTCTTCCACCGTTTCGTTAAATGCCTCGCTCGGGGAGTGACCGCGCTTGCGAAGCAGATCGTATTGCGCGGCAAAGAGGCCCTGAATGGCGCCCATCAGGCTGCCGCGCTCGCCTGTGAGGTCGCTGTACACTTCCTTCTTAAAGTCGGTTTCGAAGAGGTAGCCCGACCCCACCCCGATACCCAAGGCGATGGTGCGTTCGCGGGCCTTTCCGGTAAAATCCCGGTGCACCGCAAAGCTGCTGTTCAGCCCCTTGCCCGCCACAAAAAGCCGGCGGAGGGAGGTGCCCGAGCCTTTGGGTGCCACGAGGATCACATCCACATTGTCGGGGGGCACGATACCGGTTTGGCCGGCGTAGGTCACGGCAAATCCGTGGGAGAAGTAGAGGGCATCTCCGGGATTGAGCTTCGACTTCACGAGGGGCCATTTTTCAATCTGCCCCGCATCGGAAAGCAGGTATTGAATCACCGTGCCCCGCTCCAGCGCCGGCTCGATTTCAAAGAGGGTCTCCCCTTCCTTCCAGCCGTCGGCCAGAGCTTTCTCCCACGAGCGGCCGCCCTTGCGCTGGCCCACGATCACGTTAAATCCGTTGTCGCGGAGGTTGAGCGCCTGCCCGGGGCCTTGCACCCCGTAGCCGATCACGGCGATGGTTTCGTCTTTCATAATTTCACGTGCCTTTTCGAGGGGGTATTCTTCGCGGGTGACCACCTCTTCGTCGGTACCGCCAAAATTGATTGTTGCCATAATTCCTTGTTTTTATTCGGTTTTGATTCAGTAGTTTTTGATGCTCAGCACATTGCTATTGCTCTCTTCGAGTTCTTTGATGTATGCCTCCGTGCGCCGCAGCGATTTGGACACCGCCACACGACCGCTGCGCACAAATTCCAGCAGCCCGAAGGGTTCGAGGATTTCGTAGAGGGCGTGGGTTTCCTCCTTGTGGCCGGTTTTTTCGATCACGATGTGGTGGGCTTCTACACAGAGGATCCGCGCCCCGTTGTTGCGCACGATGTTTTCCAAATTTTGCCCGTTCAGCACTGCGTCCGTCGGTATTTTGTAGAGAGCAATCTCTTGATAATAAATCTCGTGGTCTTCGTAAACAAAAGCTCCTGCCACATCCACCAGCTTGCGGATTTGGGCGCATACCTTATCGGCCCGGTCGCGGGTACATTCGGCCACGATGGTAAACCGGCTGATGCCCGGCACCTCGGTACTCGACACGTTGAGGCTGCTCAGGTTGATCTTCCGCCGGCTGAATATCAAGGTAATATTGTTCAGCAGGCCGGCCCGGTCTTCGGTGAGCACGGAGAGCGTGTATTGCGGTTCGGTGTTCATAAGGGTTTCGGTGTTCATTCCAGCCTGATTTCGGATACGGAAGCCCCGGTGGCCACCATGGGAAATACGTTTTCCTCTTTCTCCACCACCACTTCGAGCAGTACGGGCCCTTTCCGGGAAATAAAGTCGTGCATCGTCGCTGCCAGGTCGGAGCGCTGCGCAACCCGCAAAAAGGGGATTCCGTACCCCTGTGCAATCAGCCCGAAGTCGGGGTTTTGCATTTCGGTGAAGGAGTAGCGCTTTTCGAAAAAGAGCTGCTGCCACTGCCGCACCATCCCGAGGAAGCTGTTGTTGAGCACCATGATTTTCACGTCGAGATTGTACCGGCAGATGGTGCCGAGTTCCTGTATGGTCATTTGAAATCCGCCGTCGCCGATCACGGCCACCGACGGCAATTTGCTCTGTCCGAGGCTCGCGCCCATGGCCGCCGGCAGGGCAAATCCCATCGTGCCGAGTCCGCCCGAGGTCACGTTGTGCCGCTTTGCGCGAAAAGCGTAATACCGGCTCACCGCCATCTGGTGCTGGCCCACATCGCTCACCACCACGGCGCTGCCCTCGGTGATTTCGGAAAGGAGGTGAATCACTTCGGCCATCTTCACCAGCGGGGTGTCGGGCGCCAGATCTTTTCGGGTCACCTTTTCCTCTTCGATGGCATCGCAGGCGTGAAATTCTGCGAGCCAGTCGGGATAGGCCCCGGCGTGTACTTTTGCCGAAAGGGCCGTCAGCGCAGCCTTCGCATCGGAGATGAGGGGCACATCGGCCTTCACGTTCTTGTCGATTTCGGCGGGGTCGATCTCGATGTGGATCACCTTGGCCTGCTTCGCGTAGCGGCTCAGGTCGCCGGTCACCCGGTCGTCGAAGCGCATCCCCACAGCGATGAGGAGGTCGCACTCGTTGGTCTTCACATTGGGGCCGTAGTTGCCGTGCATCCCGAGGTAGCCCACGTAGAGCGGGTGATCGGCGGGAACGGCGGAGAGGCCGAGGAGGGTGCAGGCCATGGGGATCCCGCTTTTTTCCGCAAAGGAAATGAGCTCCTCCTGCGCATCGGAGAGGATGACCCCCTGCCCCACCAGCATCATGGGCTTTTTTGCGGAAGCGATCAATGCGGCGGCCTCATCCACCCTGGCCGGGTCGAGCTGCGGATAGGGCAGGTAGCTGCGGATGCGCGTACAAGGCGCGTAGGCGAAGTCGAATTCGGCAAACTGTGCGTCCTTCGTGATATCGATCAGCACCGGGCCGGGCCTTCCCGTCCGGGCGATGTAGAAGGCGCGCGCCAGTGCAAAGGGAATTTCTTCGGCCCGCGTCACCTGATAGTTCCACTTGGTGACCGGCATGGAGATGCCGATCATGTCGATTTCCTGAAAAGCGTCGGTGCCGAGCAGTCCCGAGCCCACCTGTCCGGTGATGCAGACCAGCGCGGTGCTGTCGAGCATGGCATCGGCAATGCCGGTGATCAGGTTGGTGGCCCCCGGCCCCGATGTGGCGAGGCACACCCCAACGCCGTTGCTCACACGGGCGTAACCCTGCGCGGCGTGCACGGCGCCCTGTTCATGGCACACCAGCACGTGGTTCAGCCGATCGAGGTAGCCGTGCAGCGCGTCGTACACCGGCATAATCGCCCCGCCCGGGTACCCGAATATTGTGGTTACCTCCTCCCGGAGCAGGCAGCGTATCACCGCCTCCGCCCCCGATATGCGCTCCGCGGGCCGACTGGCGTTTTGGGCGGGGTCTGTGGTTAGTTTTGAAATGTTCATGGCTTCTTCACTTTTCGGTTACTTTATTGGTTCAGGCATCCCTGACGGGGCAGTTGCTTCAAATGTGGTATTGTTGTTTAGTCTGTCCATTTCAAACGATGCCGTCACATCCCTGCCTGGCCGGCAGGCAGGGCGTGTTTTTTTGGCCCGCGCCGCCCTTCGATACAGCGCAGGCCTTGCCGCCAAAAAAATGTATCGAGATGCTTCGGAGGGAGATGACCTTCTTATTGCTATTTTATCTTCCAAACATCTCGATACATTTTTCGGGGCACTACAGCTTTCTTCAAGACAAACCTCCCGATAGCCCGGAAAAACACTCGATGTGACGAATGGCTTAAAATCAACAATTTGAAAACAACAAGATGCCGTCACATCGAGTGTTTTTTTGGCCCGCGCAACGCTTCTGTTCAAAGCAAACTTTGCAGCCAAAAAAATGTATCGAGATGGTTCGGAGGGAGGTGGTTTGTTTATGAGGTTTTTGCCGCTCCGCGTGGGCATTTGCCCCGCGGAACTCTTGCCTGTAAATCCATTTAATGCCCGATAATTGAGGGCATCCGCCCACATTGCATAGTCAACTGTATGTTCATATCGCAAGTCATCATCACTCCCGGGATCATCTTCTTTGACAGCCTCAAAAAAATTGCAATCACAAAAAGCCGACGACAAGGTTGGCGCATTCCAAATTCCTAAGTAGGCTGCGCTACACCCCAAGCCTGCGCCCGCCCGGCTGCGATCCCTCGCTCCACTGCGTTCCACTCCGGATGACAGGACGCTATGGAGGTACAAGGGCGGTTTTTGGGCCCACATGCCGTATGCGCCGTGTAGTGTCGGGCATTCCTTCGCCCACCCGACACTGTTTTCTTTTTTCCCAAAATCAACATTTTCAATTTTTAAAGAATCAATGGCA
>PXBH01000143.1 GCA_003565555.1 Cryomorphaceae bacterium
GGGCCCGCCGATGCATCGGCGGGCCCTTTTCTGTTCCCGGATTTCTTCAACTTAAAGGGGCATGCGTCGATCGGATAAACCAAGAATTTGAGAAGCAGAAAAAAATCGAGACCTCTCTTATTTTTCAGGAAGGTTCCGTATACAATTTTTCAATCCGCTGCGCTACTTCAAAAATCACCCGCCGCTCCCGTCCGGGAAGTCATGGGTTATCCTGATTTCGGATGACATGAAATCAGCATGATCATTCAGCAATTGTTGCCGGAATTCAAATGTCAGGTGAACACAAGCGAACCGGCACTTTTTATTTTCACTTGCGTGGCATTTCAATGAAAAAATCAGCTAATTTTCAATCCGCTGTATCAGGCGCTCCTTTCGGCCGTATTATGAAAACAGAGTTTGTCAACCATGCCTCTTTCATTGTCAGCGCAGGCTCCGTGAAGCTGATGTGCGACCCTTGGCTCGAAGGAAGCGCTTTTCACAACGGATGGTCGCTGATCGCTGCGAGTCGCTTTGGCTATGAGCGTTTTTCCGAAATCACCCACATCCGGTTCTCGCACGAACACCCCGACCACTTCAGCCCGCCGAACCTGAAGAAAATCCCGGAAGCGGAACGAAAACGGATTGCCATTCTGTTTCAAAAAACCAAAGGCAAAAAAGTCATTGACTACTGCCGATCAATCGGTTTTGAGCATATCCGCGAATTAGGCAGAAATTGGGAAACAATCGCCCCCGGCTTTCGCATAATCAACCGTCCGCACACCGACGGCGACTCATGGCTATGTATTGAAACCGAGGGAAAACGCTTGCTGAACGTGAACGATTGCAACTTGGAAAGTGATGCTGAAGTACGCGACATAGCGCGCGCCATCGGAGGCGGGGCCGATATCCTCTTCACACAATTCTCCTATGCAAACGCCATGGGCAACAGGGCAGACACGGCTGTCCGTGCCCGATTTGCAGAAGCAAAAATCGATGAGATCAGGCGACAAATTCGCATATTGAAACCCGAGCACGTCGTTCCCTTCGCCAGCTTCGTGTGGTTCAGCCATGAGGAGAATTTTTTCCGAAACGATGCCATCAATACAGTGGAAAAGGCCCGCGACGAAATCGAGAAGGCGGGTGCAACCGCGGTCATTCTGTATAACGGAGACACCCGGAAACCGGGTGAAAAGCACAACTCCGATGCTGCCTTAAAAAAATGGAGTGAAAGCTATGCCGAAGGAATTTCAGAAGCGCTGACTGCGAAAGCAGCAAGAATTGACGTGTCCGATTTGACGGCCGCCGCCTCTGCTTTTTGCCAAAGGCTTAGAAAGAAAAACAGTTTTTTGATCCGGTTTTGGCTGCAGCCGACCTACATATATGTGCGCGATCTGAAATGTGCTTTCAGGCTCAGCTTAGACGGATTGCACCATGCCGAAACGCATCCCGATCACTGCGATGTTCAGTTGGGAAGCGAAGCACTGCACTACTGCTTCAAATTCGAGTGGGGCGGAAGCACCACACGCATCAACGGACGCTATGAAACCGGGCCTTCAGGTAAATTTTATCGGTTCAAACGGTACTTTCTGATTTCACAAATCAATAACCGAAGGGAAAGCTTGGGCTTGACTTATGCTGCTGAGTACGGAAAGTCTGTCCTGACAAGCAGACGTATAATCAAGGACTGAAAAAACTTATTTGGGAAAATTCATAGATCCCTTCACCTCCGGGCTATACTGAGAAGTCGGTAATCTCAAGCCCCCCGTGTATAGACCATCCCTGAATTCATAAAGCACCTGAAAAATCGGTCGCCTTCAGAAATGAAGAGTTAAAATGACCAAACTTTTACCGGTCGCGTCAGCTTAAGATGCGCCCCGACGTACTCACTAACTTCAGAATATGAAGAATACAACCTCTCTCTACATCCTCGGCATCTTTGCCTCGGACCCGGGCCCGGTCATGAAAGTGGTCGGAATCTCCTTCGGCAGCGGTTTATTGCTCATCGGGGTGGCGGGCGTGGCTATGTATCACATGCGGCATATTACAGTCTCAGAAAGGAAGATGAAGGACATGGAAAACCATACTTCGAAATCCTGAGTATAACAGTTCGCATGACACCTGTTTACGGCATTGCATTTCAACCGAGCAGATAACCCAAACCCGCGGGTTGGTGTAAAAGCCACCCTGTGATGCTGTATCTGGATGCTTTCGATTCCAATACCTCATGCGGAACGCGGTCACTTTTGAAAAGTACTGCCCTGCCCGGAAGGGGTGCTACATCTTTAAAGGTGCCGTCCCCCCTGTAAAGGCGTAACTCGCCTCCGTGTTCCGGCTCCCAAAATTCATTGATATAGCACACCATCGAGATAAGCCGATTGCTGCGGGCGTCAAATTGATCGATATGCTTTTTGTAAAAGGAGCCGGGAGGATAATGTGCAAAGTGAAACTCACTTCCCGATATACTTAAAAAACAAAGGCGATTGAGGTGCGCCTTAACTGCCTCTGCCAAGGAGAAGAATCCCTCCACTTCAGGATCACGGCGAGGATCAAGCCAATAAATTTCATCACTCCTCACTGATTTTTCAACCCGAAAATCGTGGAGTGCACCGATACCCGCAACTTTGAACGCATCTTTTGCCAGCTTTTTCTTCAGATAATTTCTGGCCGCAATCGTCTCCGCTTCCGGCAAAAAGTCGTCTAAAATAACCCAATCGTGTGCTGACAGATGATCAGCAACGGACTCCCAAGGGTCCGAAAATTTTGATTTCAACGTATGTGAATAAGCGGCAAATTTATACAAAAGAAGCATTTAAAAGCCCCTCATTTGCCCCGTAAAAATTGATCATAGGACAACACAAATCCGCTATTCACCGTCCGCGAGGCAAAGGAATCAGCACCGGGGGCCTGGTCAAAGAACTTTTAACCTTCCTACGGCTCGGCGGGAAAAGACAACTCGGACTTGGGATCAATGACCGGGAAAATTTGAAGTCAAGTCGACCGACACCTAAGATCTCGTCCCACGGCTTTTAATCCTCCGCTTCCTCCGAAATTTCAACAATGTCCGCTGTTGCAAAAGCACGGTGCGTTCGAAATAAGATGTAGCCCGTGCTCTCTGAATCTACCCGCATATTTGCATAGGCCTGATTGTCGCCGAGGGGATAATTTTGCATCAAATTCCTTCGTGCTTTAGCGTCATTTTTGGTCTTGATACGTGCATTGGGCTTCCCGAGCCGTGTCTTTTTGGAGCTTCCTTCCGCCTTTCGGACGTGGGTTTGGGGATAATCCATGGCTGCTACTCCGCGGTTGGTTCTCACCCCTTCCTGAACGGTGCAGGACTGCGACAGGAGCATTGTAAACGGTAAAGCGATCAGCACAAAGTATTTCATCGGTCCGAGTTTTGAACAAAGATAAGGCAATTCCATATGCAGTTCAAGGAGATTTCAGCCCCCGTAAACATTGGCCACGCACCTTGAGGCGGAGCTGCGCAGGGATGCCCGAAAGCCGGTCCCCCACACGCCCCTGAATATCTGCAGAGGAGAATTCAAGATAGGACACGCGGATTCAATCGAAAAATACTTCGATCGCCTTCACCTCCCCTCTCCTCTCAAAAATCCGTTTTGAAGTCTCGGCATCAAGTACGGCTTCGGGGAAGCGCTTGCGGCTGCCGTCAGTGCACAGCACTTCCATGCCGCTGCAAGTACTACTTGATAATAGGCGACTAAAAGTTCCGGATATAACGATCAAGCGAACATTTCACCTAAGTGTTTTGAGACTTCACACCAGTTCAAAGTGCACCACCACAGTACTATTTTGGCTTAATTACCGACTGCGTCCGCGGGGGAACTTGTAATTTGGAATTCATGAGCCGGCTCCTTTAAAAACCGGCATACACTTCCTCTATTCGGGTTCTATACACTGATTTTTTTCGTCTGCGGACGAAATTTTCCTATCTTGGCTTACATTTTTCGTGTATGGACAAAAAAATAGAAGCACTCCAGCGCTACAATTTTTGGGATAAGGAGGTATTGAAAACCGGGTTCTCCAGATCTTATTACCTGGACAAGGTATCGAAATACATCAATAATTCCCTTATCAAGGTCCTTGTTGGACAGAGGCGCAGTGGCAAGAGCTTCTTGATGCGTCAGATTGTAGCACAATTGATCGAGCGCGGTGTAAACCCGCGTAATATTTTCTACCTCAACATGGAGATGATTGAGTTCGACGAAATTCGGGACTACAAATCACTCAATGAACTTATAGAGGCCTACAAAGTCCATATTCAACCGCAAGGAAAAGTCTATCTGCTGATTGATGAGATACAAAACATCTTCCAATGGGAAAAACTCATCAATTCCTTTTCCCAGAATTATGCAGATGGATATGAGGTGTTTATCACAGGCTCCAATTCCAAAATGCTTTCAGGAGAATTATCTTCATTGCTTTCAGGCAGGTACGTAAGCTTTGAAGTAATGCCATTCAGCTTTGACGAGTATTTAGAAATGCACCGGCTTGAAAGAAGTAAACAATCCTATCTGCAATACATGAATACCGGAGGGCTTCCCGAACTACAGGCATTGCCCGATGAGGAAACAAGGCATCAATACGTCAACGCAGTGAAAGATACTGTGCTGCTGCGAGATGTCGTGTTCAGGCATGCAGTAAAAGAACCTAAATTACTGGAAGACATATTCATCTACCTTATCAATACAGCTTCAAACCTCATTTCCATCACCAATATCACCAACTACTTCAAGAGTAGAGGTCGAAAAACGAGCTATGACACCATTGCGAACTACATAGGCTACATTGAAGACACCTTTGTGGTGCACAAAGCGGAGAGATATGACATACGCGGCAAGGACACCATATCAGGAAATGCGAAATACTACCCCAATGATTTGGCTTTCAAAAACTACCTCTTCGGTGGTTTCGCGCACGGAATAGGCTATCAGTTAGAGAACCTGATATACTTGGAATTAAGAAGGTGTGGCTACCAAGTATATGTAGGTGTGCTTCCCAACAAGGA
>PXBH01000127.1 GCA_003565555.1 Cryomorphaceae bacterium
TCATCCTCACCCAAGGCCTGAACCGACAGATCAGACGCATGTGTGAGTACCTCGACTACCGGGTGGTAAAACTCAAGCGGGTGCGCATCATGAACATCAAACTCGACATGCCGCTCGGCACGTGGCGGCACCTTACCTCCGCAGAGCTCCGCGAGCTGAATGCCCTCACATCCGGCTCTGCCAAAACTGTGGACACGGGAAACCGGGAAGAGGGTTTTGACTGAATCCGGGGCCCGCTGAAAAGCATCGACAGAAAAAAAACCGCCCGATCAGGACGGCTTTCTCTCATCATAAAGGAATGTAAGCTCCCGAGCTCACTCGCAACTCACATCCGGATTCCAATCGGCAAACATCCCGGAGGGGTTGTGCTTCTCCGTCCACACGTGGAGGGCCCAAATTTCCTGCATCGGATTCTTGCGGAACTCGTGAAAGAAGAGCACCGGAGGTTCGCTGTCCTCGGGCAGAATCTCAAAGGGAACGATGTACTCCACCCCGACGAATTCCATTTCTTCCTCTCCCGCAGGAGCGTAGAGCAATACTTGCGGCTCGAGGTAGTTCACGCGGCCGTCCATGTATTCCATGCGCCCGTAGTGAAAGCCCATGCCTCCCAGTTCGGGGTGCGCTACACAATCGGAGAGCTGCAGGTTCCATCCGGCGTCTTTGCCGGCTTCATAATCATGGTAGGAAGCAGTCGCTTCGCGTACCTCATCGATCATGGCAGCGATGGTCTCCTCCTGCGTAGGTTGTGGATTTTCGGGTTGGTCATCGTCGTCGGAGCACCCCGCGGTGAGCAGTATTGCCGCCGTACAGCACATGATCACAGATAGGTTGAATCGGTAGTTCATAAACATTGGTTTTTCAGGTTAAATTCTTTTGTTCGCATCAATGGGCTGCGCCCGCCGAAGCCGGCGTGAAGCGTTCCACAAAATTGTCGATGGGCTCCAGGCTTCGGAGAAAATCCCAAACAGCACCCAAATCTTCCTCCTCCATCCCGGAGAGTACGGCCCAGGGCATGATGGTCTGAAAATCACCGGGGGCCACAGTGTGAAATTCGTACCCGGGTTCGTCATACATCTTGAAGCGCTTGATGAAGGCATCGCGGTCCATTCCGGCAAGTCCGGTTTCATGGGGTGTGAGGTTGGGTGTGCGCAAGATACTTCCGTCCGGAAACGCGAATTCTCTTCCGCCCGCGCCGAGGGGGCCCGTAAATTTTCCGTCCTCAAATCGGGTGTGGCATTCTCCGCATGCTGCGGCGTTGAAGACATACCCTCCGTAGGCCACGGGGTCGAGTTTAGAAGGCTTTTTCGAAAGGCTTGCCGGTTCGGGAATGGTATTCAAGATCAAGTTAAAGGGAAAGTCTACCTCAGAGGGCGGATGAACGACGTCTACAGGTTCCAGCGTACGCAGATAAGCAATAACGGCCTCAATATCTTCAGCCGCCATCTTCCCGTAATTGTGATAAGGCATCACGGGAAATATGGGCTTTCCGTCGCGTTTCACACCCGTGGTGATCAGCCTGAACAGCTCTCCGTCGGTCCAATCTCCGATTCCCGCGGGGGTGATGTTCGGAGAGATGAACCTTCCGGGAAATCCCATGGACTGATCGAAAACCTCGCCCCCGACGAATTCCGTACCCGGGAGGGATGGGCCTGCAAATTTGGAATAATCCCGTTGCGAATGGCACTCGGCGCACATCATTACATGGTGGCTCAGGTATTTGCCCAGCGCGATCTTCTCAGGACTCAGCTCGACCTTCAAGTCGGGAGGGGGCCCCACATTCGGTAAAGCAAAACCCACATAGGTCACTGCGCCGATTACGACCAAAAATAATGCGCCGAGAATAATGACAATCTTTTTCATGGGGTAGCGGAATTGAAGTGTAGAGCAAAACTCCGCAAACCCATCCTGCCCGCATTCACTCCAAAGAGGTAATTTTTGCACCCCGTGCAGGTATTCAGAGGCTGTTCAATCGACTGATGAGCTGTGAACGGCTCTGCAATCCCGTTTTGTGAAATATGCGTTTCACATGGCTTTTTACGGTGTGTAGACTGATGCACAGCCGATCAGCCACCTCTGCGTTGCTCAAACCCTCAAGGAGCAAAAGGACCACATCGGTTTCCCTTGCGCTCAAGGCTTCGGGCAGAAGCCTGTTGAATCGCTCCAGCTGCTTGCGCCGGGTCAGGTCGATATCAGGGCAGCGGTGATTGAAGAGCACAATCCGGAGCGCGGCCTTCAACTGCGCGGCGTTAAAAGGCTTGAGGAGATAGTGCTCGGGGCGGACTTCCCGGGCTTTAGCCAAAGTAGCATCATCACCGGAAGCGGTGAGAAAAATGACCGGCACCGGACATGACTTCCGGATGTGGGCTGCGAGAAGAATGCCCTCTCCGTGCGCGCGGAGGTGAATATCGAGCAGGGCCAAATCGAAGCCCTGAGCAGTGCACAGTGTGCGTGCCGCTTCGGCATCGTATGCGGGCCCTACCACTTCGTAATTGAGTGCAGCGAGGCAAGCGCAGATGTCGTCAGCCACTACGGGATCGTCTTCCACCACCAGTATGCGGGGCTTACTCACGGTTTTTCGGGGATTTCGAATTCCATCTGCACCAAGGTACCGCTTTCATCCGCTCGGCGGGTGATCTCGGCGCCGAGTTTTTTACCGAAAAGGTCTACAAGGCGGCTTCCTGTACCGAGGGTGCGGGTCTCGCCCGCACCTCCGTCGCCGTTGTCGGAAAGGCAAATGCTGAGCCGCTTGTCCCGGGTGGTGATTTTGAGTTCGATACGGGGATCATTCGCAGCATCGAAAGCGTACTTCAAGGCGTTGGTCGACAGTTCATTGATTACGATTCCGAGGGGCACGGCCACATCGATATCTACCTCGAGGTCGGGACAGGAGAGCCGAAAATCGATCCCGCGCTCTTCGAGGGAAAAAGCGCTTGTGAAAAAAGCGACAAGATCAACCAGAAAAGGGCGCATATTGACCCTACGAAAATCGCCCGAGCGGTAGAGGTGGCGGTGCAGGAGACCGATGGCCTCGACGCTCTCCTTGCCCGCTTTCAGCACTTCGCGGGCGTCTTCATTCTCGGTGGCGCGGCGGTGGAGGTTGAACACACTGTGGAGGAGCTGCAGGTTATTCTTGGTGCGGTGGTGCATTTCTCTAAGCAGCAATTCATTCTCCTCCAAGGCTTTTTCCTTCTCGGCAACGGCCAGGTTGAGTTGCACTGCACGCCGCTTAAGCAAGAAAGCCATTACCCCACAGCCTATGGCTAAAAGCAGAAACAGGATAGCCGTGGTCAGCATCCGGCGGTTGCGCAGAAGTTCCCGTTCGATCTGCCACTGTTGCCCGGCAATGGTGATTTCCTTTTCCTTCAGTTCAAAACGGGCCTGCAATTCCTCCCGCAACCTGCGCATATCGCGGCTCCGCAGGCTGTCGGCCAAGAGGCTGTACACCCGTCTGCTTTCAGCTTCAAGGGCATGGTCACCGATCGCTTCGGCCGCGGAAGCCCGCTCTCCGGCAATTTGCAAAAGCAGCTCGAGCCGCCCCGATTTTTTCGCGTAAGCGTATGCCTCCTCGATCTGCTTCATTCCCGTTTCGCGTCGGCCCTCCCGCACGTTCAATGCGCCGAGGCAGGCGAGTCCCGCCGCATGGGTATGGGGATCAGCGTGATCCAACCCCTCCAAGCCTGTGATAAGGTGTCCGCGCGCGCGGTCGAACATGCCGAGGTTGTAGCAAGCCACCCCTATTCCCACCTCGATGTTGGCGATATCGTCCTCCCTGTTTTGCCTGAAATCGGCGAGCTCACGCGCGCGCGACAGGGCTTCGAGACTCTCCTCATGACGCTCGCCGAATGACAGTGCCAAGCCCATGTTGTACAGAGCATTGACCGCTCCGGCAGTGTCGCCGCGCGCCTCCTTGATTTCAAGCGATTTCCGGTAAACTTTCAGCGCCTCATCGTACCTGCCCTGCAGGCGGTATACCACACCCATATTATTGAGGGCATAGCTCTTAGCCTCGTAGAGGTTCAGAGAATCCGCTGCGGCAAAGGCACGGGAATAGCACCTCACGGCCTCGGTGAGGTCGCCGGCGTAGTAGCGGGCGCTGCCCAAGGCATTGAGCATGTCGGTGAGCGCTTTGCCGGCACCGCTTCGCTCGGAGATTTCAACGGCGCGCCGATAGGTAGCAAATGCGCTGTCGGCCTGCTCCTTTCGTTCGAAGGCCAAGGCGGCTTGATAGAGATTTCTCACTTCCCCTTCCGGAAAATTCAATGTGCGCGCCAAAGCGGCTCCGCGGCGGCTGTAGTGCAGGGCCGAATCGGGATGGTCGGGACGCATGTAGTAGGCGATGTCGCGGAGCAGCCATACCTTGTCCGTATCGCTTTTGCTCAGGGGCAAAAGGAGCTTGAGACTGTCGGCGGGATTGACGGCAATCGCCTCAACCGCCGCCAAAACACACACCAAAGCCGTGGCGGTTCTGAACATCATATCACTCCGGAATCTGCTTTTCAGCGCAGCGGGCTAAAGTCCAAAGAGCAACGTTTCGACGGCAAGATAGGGAAAGCGGGGGGAATTATCGGACGGGAAACCGAAACGCAGTACACGATGTAAATGGTGAAGATGCAACATTTGCCCGCCTCACTCCCGCCCTCATTGCAAGGAATTGAGAAAGTACCTCCGCGAAAAAGCGAGGGGAATATAAAAGGACAACAGGGCGGGGAGGTTTACCGCGTACACATTGTAAGCAGCTCCGCAGTACAGGGAGACTGCAGAGTCGATGACAAACCATACCGTTATGCCGACAAACAGGGCGTTCCACGCCCAAATCCTGCGCTCCTTAAAGGCAAACTTCAGAATAAATATGGCGAGAATATTGAACCCCGCCATGGTGGCTCCGATAATGCCGAAGAGCCAATTTTTGAGCCGGAGGGTGTCGCCGGTCAGCGGCAAGCCCTCGTTAAAGACTTGTTCGGTTCCCGAATTGTGAAAATCAAAGAGGA
>PXBH01000224.1 GCA_003565555.1 Cryomorphaceae bacterium
CGGCTTGTCGCTGTTTTCAGGGGTGCTTTGATCGGAATCTTCCGCATCCTCTGAGGCTTCCTGTTCTGACGGCTCCTCGGGGATTTCGGGCTCCAATCGGTCTATGGTTTTTACCTTATAGGGGGTCAGGCGGTTGCCCATGGCCGCAACCCCTTTCACGCTGATAAATTCAGCCAATTCCACCTCCTCATCTTCACGGTCCTCACTGCGGCGGTCAAACTGTAGCACAGCTTTCGGAGCGGGATGCGTGGTGGCAAATTCGAGGGTCGACTTCTCATGCTCGGTAATAAAGCTTACGGGTTTTCTGCTGTCTTCAGGTAAAAACCGCTTCACATTGTACTGCTCCTTCTCTCCTTCCCAATAAACTGCGGTGAGCACCCGATCAGGATTGTACTTTTCAATGTGCACAAGGTCTTCATCGAAGCGCGTGCTGAGATCAAAACCCGTGATGCGGTAGTAACCGCCTTGGTAAATGGTCAAAATCTTGTCCTCGCCCTTGAATGAACCGAGGTAGGTCCCGCGCCCGTCGGCATTGAGCCGCTGCACCACGTCGTCGAACCAAATTTTCCGGGGCGCAAGGGTGCTCGTTCCTTTTTCTTTCAGCTCTACTTTACTCACGAGGTTTTTGGTCAGGATGTTTCCTTTGGCGCCGCGTCCTTTGATGGCCAAATCAGCAAAGTCCAGATCAAACCTCACCTTTTTCAGGTTAGGGCGCGGGCGCAATTTTACCTGCACCACTTCCGCCTCGCCATTAGGGTTTGCACTAAAATACAGCACTTTGGATCGCGGTTTGCCCGCAGTAAGATCGTAATCCTTATCCCGGGTAATGCTGGTCACGGAAAATCGCTTCATCATTGCGGCGCCGCCGGCACCGTCTTGATATATCATGTTGTAAATGGTGCGCTTATCACCTTTTTTCCAGACACCGGCGTGGATGATATTCTTACCGACGAACTTTTTTGAATCGATCCGTGTGACTGACATCGTGCCCTTTTCGTGAAAAACGATAATATCATCGATGTCCGAGCAATCGCAAATGAACTCATCCTTTTTAAGACCGAAGCCGACAAATCCCTCTTCGCGGTTCACGTAGAGTTTTTTATTGGCCACTACCACTTTGGTCGCTTCAATGGTATCAAAGGTTTTGATCTCTGTGCGGCGCTCACGGCCATCACCGTATTTCTTTTTGAGGTTTTTGAAATAGTCGATGGCGAAGTCGGTCAAATGATCCAGGTGGTGCTGCACCTGAGCCAGCTCGTCTTCGAGGCGGGCGATGTGGTCATCCGCCTTAAAGCTGTCGAATTTGGAAATACGCTTGATACGGATCTCCGTGAGGCGGATAATATCGTCATCGGTCACCGCACGTTTGAGGTGCTTGGTGTGGGGTTTGAGTCCTTCCCGGATATTGGACATCACTTCCTCCCAGCTCTCCGCCTCTTCGATATCTCGGTAGATTCGGTTCTCAATAAAAATCTTTTCGAGTGAGGCAAAATGCCACTGCTCCAGCAGCTCTGCTTTCCTTATCTCAAGCTCGAGTTTAAGCAAATCTCTGGTTTGCTCCGTTGAGATTCGAAGCATTTCATTCACCCCCGTAAAACGCGGTTTGTCCTCTTCGATAATGGCCGCATTCGGGGAGATGCTGATTTCGCAATCGGTGAATGCATAGAGCGCATCAATGGATTTATCGGGCGACAATCCCGGCGGCAGGTGAATAATAATCTCCGCTTTTTCGGCGGTATTGTCTTCAATCTTTTTGATTTTGATCTTACCCTTGTCGTTGGCCTTCACGATAGAATCGATCAGGGAAGTGGTGTTGGTACCGTGCGGTATCTCGTCGACCACGAGGGTTTTATTGTCTTGCTGCCTGATTTTGGCGCGGAGCCGTATACGTCCTCCCCGCAGCCCGTCGTTATACTGTGAGAAGTCGGCCATACCCCCGTTCGGGAAATCGGGAAGGATATTGGTCTTCTTTCCGCGCAAGACGGCGATAGAGGCATCAATGAGCTCGATAAAGTTGTGCGGCAATATTTTGCAAGCCATCCCCACAGCAATTCCTTCCGCTCCCTGCGCGAGCAGAAGTGGAAATTTTACCGGCAGGAAGAGGGGCTCTTTGCTGCGCCCGTCGTAGGAAAGACCCCACTCGGTCGTTTTGGGATTGAAGACTACTTCGAGGGCGAATTTTGAGAGCCTCGCCTCGATATAACGGGGCGCCGCAGCACCGTCGCCGGTGAGGGTATTCCCCCAGTTTCCCTGGGTATCGATGAGTAGGTCTTTCTGTCCCAGCTGAACCAGTGCATCACCGATGCTGGCATCACCGTGGGGATGGTACTTCATGGTGTGGCCGATGATGTTGGCCACCTTGTTGTAGCGCCCGTCATCGAGGTCTTTCATAGAGTGAAGGATGCGCCGTTGTACGGGCTTCAGGCCGTCGTTGATGGCCGGCACGGCCCGTTCCAAAATCACATAGCTGGCATAGTCCAGAAACCAGTCCTTGTAAAGTCCGGCAACGGGGATGACCTTTTCGTCGTCAGACGGCACGCCCAACGATTTTTCGTCCTTGTTCAAATCGTTATCCTCTCGGTTTTCCTCCATGTTTTCGCACTGAAATCAGCAATTCTTTATTCTGCCACGGTAGCTTCCGGGGCGGGTTCTCCCGTTTTTTCTTCAGCGGCCTTTTTCTCCCCGTCCGCTTCCTCTACGGGGTCTTTTTCCACCCGGAGGTTGTCGATGATGAAGTCTTGACGCTCGGGCGTATTTTTTCCCATGTAGAAGGAGAGCAGTTCCGTGATGGTAAAATCTTTGGAAATCACCACGGGCTCCAGCCGGATGTCCTCACCGATAAAACCCTTAAACTCATCGGGAGAGATCTCACCGAGGCCTTTGAATCGGGTAATTTCGGCATTTTTACCCACCTTCAGCACGGCCTCCCTCCGCTCCTGTTCGGAGTAGCAGTAGTAGGTCACCTTCTTATTGCGCACCCTGAACAGCGGGGTCTGCAGGATGTAAAGATGATTGTTGCGGATCAGGTCGGGGAAAAACTGTAGGAAGAACGTCAATAGGAGGAGCCGGATGTGCATGCCGTCTACATCGGCATCGGTCGCTACGACGATTTTATTGTAGCGCAGGCCCTCCATTCCGTCCTCGATGTTGAGCGCGGCCTGAATCAGGTTGAACTCTTCGTTTTCATACACGATTTTCTTGGTGAGTCCGAAGGAGTTGAGGGGCTTTCCCTTAAGGGAAAAGACCGCTTGGGTGTTTACATCGCGAGACTTGGTGATGGAGCCGGCCGCGGAGTCTCCCTCTGTGATAAAGATCGTGGTCTCCGAGGCGCGCTCTCCCGCCTTGGGATCATTGTAGTGAAGGCGGCAATCGCGGAGTTTCTTGTTGTGCAGGTTGGCCTTCTTCGCGCGTTCACGGGCGAGCTTTCTGATGCCTGCCAGGTCTTTGCGCTCCTTTTCATTGAGTTTGATCTTCTTCTCGATGGCTTCCGCCACTTCGGGATTTTTGTGGAGGAAGTTGTCCAGCTTCTCCTTGAGAAAATCAGCGACAAAGGCCCGCATGCTCTTTCCGTCCGGTTCGATCTCGGTGGATCCGAGCTTGGTTTTGGTCTGTGATTCGAACACGGGCTCGATCACCTTGACGCTTACGGCTGCGATGATCGAGGCGCGGATGTCGGTAGGCTCGTAATTTTTCCCGAAAAACTCCTTGACCACCTTGGCGTAGGCCTCGCGGAAGGCACCCTGATGGGTACCGCCCTGGGTGGTGTGCTGTCCGTTTACAAAAGAGTAATACTCCTCTCCGTATGCGGCGGTATGGGTCACAGCCACCTCGATATCATCGCCCTGAAGATGGATGACGGGGTAGAGCGGCTCATCTGACATTTTTTCTTCAAGGAGGTCTTTCAGTCCGTTTTTGGAGTGAAAACGCTCCCCGTTGAACCAGATGCTCAACCCGGTATTGAGGTAGCAGTAATTGCGGATCAGCCTTTCGATAAATTCCGCCTTGAAGCGGAAGTTTTTAAAGATCGCCTCATCCGGCCGAAAAAAGACGTAAGTCCCGTTGCGCTCTTCGGTGGTGGGAATGTCGTGTTCATCCCGCAGTTCACCGCGCTCAAAGACCGCCTTTCTGCCGACGCCTTCGCGATAAGACGCGATTTCAAACTTTTCTGCGAGGGCATTAACCGCTTTGGTACCTACCCCGTTCAGCCCCACGGATTTCTTAAAGGCTTTGCTGTCGTACTTGGCCCCCGTATTGATTTTGCTCACCACGTCAGTGAGCTTACCCAGGGGGATTCCGCGGCCGTAATCGCGCACGCTGACGAAGCCTTCCCGGACGTTGACTTCAATTTTCTTTCCGTATCCCATCACGTACTCATCAATGCAGTTGTCGAGTACTTCTTTGATCAGGATGTAAATTCCGTCGTCGTAAGAGGTGCCGTTGCCGAGTTTACCGATATACATACCCGGCCTGAGGCGAATGTGCTCCTTCCAATCGAGTGAGCGTATGTGTTCTTCGTTGTATGCTACGTCTTGATGTTCTGCCATGTGTGCATTTGGGAAATCCCGCTGACCCGCGGGCAATTCGAGCCACAAGATAGCTATTTTCCGGCGGTCGAAACCGACAGAATTATTAACATTCCTCCGTTTTTATTCACGAAAGTCTGTGCGGGGAAAAGAAGTACAGCGGATTTCCGATTTTCCCGAAATGAGGTGCCCGTTTAAGGCGAGGGCAAAGTGGGCGGCATGAATCGGGGTACCTTGCGTATCACCAATCTTCGAACCGCACATTGCCGAAGGCATCCTCACGGAATGTCCCGACCCTGTTTCCGTAGGCGTCACTTTTGACCGTATTGCCGAATGCGTCTTCAGAGAAGGTGGCCTTGGTATTTCCGTATGCATCGCGCTTCACCGTATTTCCGAAGGCATCTTTGCTGTAGGTGGCACGCGTGTTCCCGAAAGCATCGCGCTCAACGGTATTGCCGAAAGCATCTTCAGAGTATACGGCTTCCGTATTGCCGAAGGCATCGCGCTTTACGGTATTTCCGAAGGCATCGCGGGAGTAAACGGCTTCAGTATTGCCGTAACTGTCTCTCTGAACGGTATTGCCGAAGGGGTCTTTTGAAAAGACCTTTTGCGTTTGGGCCGTAACCTCAACCGAAGCGATGGATAAAAAGAGAAAAAAAACTGTGTACTTCATGGCTTGCGGGTTTAAATGATCAACCGGGTTCGGACGGGCAAAAATCGATGCACGGCTTCTCGGTCAACCCATTGCAAACCACATGCCGAAGCGCGGCAAACTTTCCCAAAAAAAGCAAACCGCAACCGCTCACCTACGCAACTCAGAATCCGGAATCAAGCACTTCGCTGTCGGAAACCGTGCCGGGGCGCTTGGGGTCGGGGCCGTATTTGTTCGCCCCTTCATTTCCCGGAAGGAGACAAAAAATCAAGATCACGATAAATCCCACCCCCGGAATGAGGTAGAGGAGCAACCACAGCGCAGACTTGTCCGTGTCGTGCAAACGGCGCGCAGTGACGGCCAGAGACGGCAGGAGCAGAAAAAGTGCCAAAAGGCCGCTCACCACGCCCGCACTGCCCGTACTGTCGACGGTGCCCATGGTGTTGTCTATAATGCTTGCCGCAACGGAAAACAAAAAGGCGAAGAGCACAAACATCCAAAACTCCTTGCGGCGCGCTCGGCCCGAGAAGTTCACATAATTGCGAATGGCGTGAAGAAAATATTGCATGGTTTTCAGATTGAAAGGATAAAAAATCCGACAAAAAATGATTTTTTGTCAACTAACGTGGACCTCAAAAGTAGCAGAGTTTATGAATATCGGAGGCAGCCGGTCAGCAAATGATTTTTCAGCCGCTGATAATCATCGTTTTAATCCATTGTTTTTTGGCCGCGCAGCACAATCGGCAGACTTCCTGTTTATCTTTCGAAACCAAACCGAAAAGCTTTATGATGCGCAAATTGATTTGGCTGCTCATATGTATCCTTCCCTTTCTTTCCGGTTGCCGAAAAGATGAGGAGCAATTTTCTTCGACACGGTCTTCGCAGGGCTTTGTTCCGCCCGAGATTACAGTGAACGGCTCAGTGGCGGGGAGTGTGATCGATGAAAGCGGACAGCCCGTTGCCGGCATTTCCGTCAGCGCAGGGGACGCAGTGACCCAAACGGACGCCGACGGACTCTATCTGTTCAACGATATTCCGCTCAATACAGCGGGCACCCCCGTTCAAGTGGATGATCCTGCTTACTGGCGCGCCTCCCGTCTTGTTGTGCCTCGGCACAACGCCGTGCACCATACACACATTACCCTGATGAACAAGGAGGTGAAAGGCAGTTTTCGCGGAGATGAGGACGGAACAGTGGGCTTGGCCGAGGGCATGGAGCTGCATTTTGAGGCCTACAGCCTGCTCGATCACAACGGTGAAGTGTACACAGATGACGTCATCCTTACGGCCCGTATGATCCCCGTCAGCAATTCAGAAGATTTTGCCAAGATGCCCGGAGAATTACGCGGCACAGACGAAAGCGATCGTATACGTGCTCTGCGCAGCCGCGGCATGTTTGCGGGAATTGTCCACGGGCCCGGCGGAAACATCCTTCAGCCCGACGCGAGCCTTCCCGCAACCATGACATTCACCCCGCAACCGGGAGCGGCCTCCCCACCGCCGGTGCTCGGCGTATGGTATCTCGACGAAGCCGCGGGCTATTGGCGAAAAAGCGGTGAAGCCGTGAAAGAGGGTGACAGCTACCGGGCTGAGATTCCGCACTTCTCTTTTTGGGGGCTATTCGAAGATTTTGATCCGGTTTCCGTGACGGGAACTGTAACAGGCGCTGCGGATAACCCCGTAGCCGATGCACAGGTCAGTTTCCTGAGCGACGGGCAATTTATCACCTCTGTATTTACCGACAATCAAGGCGTTTTTCAAGCCACTCTTCCCTCAGGACCGGAATTTGACGCGGTGATCACAGACGCATGTAATGTCCCGGTTTTCACTGAGAACATCGGCAGCCTGCCGGACGACACCGACCTGGGAACATTCGCAGTTCCCGCCGAGGATTTCACGGTGGTCACCGTTTCGGGAAGTGCCGTAAATTGTGCCGGAGACGGGATATCGACGAACTACGCAACCGTATGCTCTGCTGCGGGATGCGCGCAACTCTTCTTAGACGGCGACGGAAATTTTGAGCAAACTTTCGGCCTTTGCGGGGAGGGGCAGCTGGCTTTCTTTTTCTTCGATCAAGCCACCGGGGAGTCCGTTACCGTAACTGCCCAAAGCGAAGCTGTGCTCGACCTCGGTCAGGTCGAGCTCTGCAACAGCCCCGCGGAGGAATTCATCAGCATGACAGTCAACGGAGAAACGACATTTTACCCCAACCCTTTCAGCGTTGCCACTACAGCCCAACAGCAGGTACGCGCTACCGATTCTAATTTCAATATCAGCATAGGATGGCTGGCAAATGTATTTGTAACGGGCAATTTTTCAGGCAATGACGTGGAATTCGAATACTTGGAGTATGTGCCGAACTTTGGCGCTACGGAACTCATACAGGCATCTTGTGAATTTGCGGAATGCGACAATATCGAGGTGGTGATAGAGACCTATGATTTGGCATCGGGTGTAATCGAGGGGAGCTATTCAGGTACGATATTGTACACTTCAAGTATTGAAGGAGAACAGCCTGACACCCCGATTGAAGGAGAATTCAGAGTGGGGTTTTAATTTGAGCGCATCAGCGGGACCGAACATTGGGTGAAAAGGAGATCATAGCCGGCTGCAGGAACGGAGACAGGAAGGCGCAAAAAGCGCTGACGGAGCGTTATTCGCCCATGCTTTTCACGGTCGCCAGAAGGTACTGCTCTCAAGACCAAGATGCTGCAGACGTTTTGCAAGATGCATTGATCCGTATCCTGAAGGGCCTGCAAAAGAACTACCGCGAAGAGGGGAAGTTTGAACGGTGGCTGCGAACCGTAGTCATCACAACAGCCCTCAACGCATTGGACAAAGCCAAACTAAAACACGAGCATCCCGTGGATGAAATACCCTTTGACGCCGGCGCACCTCCGGAAGCATACGCCCATCTCGGCGCGGAAGCCTTGATGAAGCTGATACAAGCGCTGCCGGACGGATATCGGGAGGTATTCAACCTTTACGTAATCGAAGGCTGCACCCACCGCGAGATTTCAGCCATGCTGCACATCAGCGAAGGGACTTCTCGCTCCCAGCTCATGAGGGCCCGGCTGATGCTCCAAAAGATGATCATGAAAAACGAAAGTATACGCTTATGAGCTTCGAAGATTTTGACCGCCACTTTCGTGAAAAACTCTCTGCACACCACACCCCGACGGACACGGAGGGCCTGTGGAAAGGAGTGGAAGCCGGTCTGGAAAGTCGCGGAAAGGGAGCCGCCCTTTGGTGGGTGACCGGTGCCGCGGCATTGATTATTGCGGGTGCCTTGATGACCTACCTCCTTTGGCCCGAACCTACCCCTGTTCAGACAGCGCAGACCGTCGGAAAAGAAACCGAAGCCGTGTCTGCACTGACCGATGAAAGCTCCGGCGCAGGCAGCAGCCGTGAGAATACAAGCCCCTCGGATCCGGCAAACACTACAGAGATGACAGCGCCGGAATCCGGGGATGCGAAGAAAACTCCCCGCAGTAAAAATGAACACGGGCATCTTGTTACGCAGCGCCCCGGTTCGGCAGAGAACCGCAGTATTGCAGAAGTTCAAAAATCCGAGGGGGCGGACGGCGCGTTCACCATGCAGCATGACCCCGACGAAATTCCGAAGCATGAGAAAGCCGGAACTTCCGACCTGCCCGGTCTCGCTACAGCGCGATTCAACCCGCCTCTCGCTTCAAAAGCAGAGCGTGACCACAGAACCACCCATGCCCAAGAAGGCGTTTCAAGTCGGGGCGCCGATGAAGTCTCCGAAAATACGGCATCGGATGCCTCAGCGCTCCCTCCGACCTCTGCGCCGCTTACCCTTCCGCGCATCCCGGGCCTCATCCCGGTAACCGCCTCCTCCCCCGGCCTCAGTGCGGAGCGCGGTACCCTGCCCGATTACGGCCCCGCCCCTGCACACTCGGGATTTTTCGCGAGAGCGGAATTCGGGATCGGCGGTTTCGACCGCACCTTCGTTGCGCTGCACGACAATGCAAGGCACCGCGCCGATCAACGCAGTGCCACCGAGCAGCCCCTGGAATACCTCACAGGGCAGGTCTCGTTCGGCAAACGCTATGCGAGCGGTTTCTTTTGGAGAACGGGGATCGCCCTTACGCGCATCAATGAGCACTTCCTGATGGACCATACCGATACGGAGGTCACAGAGTATACGGTGGTCACGGGCATGCACATTGATCAGGCGGGCGACACTCTATTTACCCACGGTACGGCAACAGAGACCACCGTGACGCATTCATATATGTCGCATTACAACAGCTATACCCTGATTGACATCCCGCTTTTCGCGGGGTGGGCAAAAGATTTCGGCTGCTGGAGCCTCGGTGCAGAGGTCGGCGTATTTGCCAACGTACGCACCGCGGTACGCGGCTCTGCCTTGCTCGCCGAAGCCGAAGTGGTTCGCATAGAAGACGCTGAACTGTACGAACCTCAGCTCAGCTTGAGCCCCGCTGTAAACGGTCACATCAGCTACCGCGTCGGAGCGCGTTGGAGCCTTTTTGCGGCTCCGGGCCTGCGTTTCATTCCCGAAGGCAACCTTTCGACCGGTGATATCGGCCACAGGATGCTGCTGTTCGGCGGCAATTTGGGTGTCGGATACGCTTTCTGAAGCGAAATTATTCCGCCGCTGCAGCAGGATCTTCTTCCCTGCCGAACCAAACGAGGACATAGCCTCCGCTGATCCCGACCCCCATGGCCTTCCACTCGGTATTTTTCCAAGTGCCGGCATTGATGATGACATTGTGGTGACCGGGACTGCCCTTCCACCTTTTCAGGGCATCTTCGGGTTCGGGTATTCCCGTTGTATTGAAAGCGATCTCAAAGCCGTCGCCGGTGTAATCGGTAAGTTCCGAAGGTTTCTTCCACATACAGGCCGCCTCCGCGTGGTCGCGGGTGTAACAGCACGGCGTCCATTTCCCTTTTTTCGACCAGCTGTGCATATTGCAGCGGTCTGCTTTATCGGGATTGTGCTCACTGAGGTCTTTTGCATGGATTTGCGCCACCTCGGTGAGCGCGGGTGAAAAGGGCACCGGCGGCAGATTTTTCTCAGCGCGGTAGGTGTTAATCAGGGCGAAAAGTTCGGCTTCTTTTTCCGAAAGGGCCTGAGCATGGCTAAAATGTGTGAAAAACAGCAAGGCCGATACGGCGGAAACAAAGCGTGTGAAACCCATGTACTGACAAAATTTTCCGTTTATATCAGACCAACGAGAAAAGGGCCGGAAACGTATACAGCAACCTCACTCCACAAAACGCGAGTAGTGCACGTAGCGCTCAAAAATTTCATTTACATAATTGTACGGCTCTATTCCGCGTACGTAACCGTAATAAACCACCGGATCGTTGAAATTGCGGGGGTAGCTGAGCGCAAGAATCATTTCGGCCACATGATCGTCCCAGACCAAGGGATCAAGGCCGCGCTTTTCTGCGAGACGCTGTGCATCACGCACATGTCCGAAGCCGCAGTTGTAGGAGGCCATGGTAAACTTGAGCCGCTGCAGGGAGTCGGGCACCTCATCGAAGCGACCGTAGAGGCGGTTGAGGTAGCGGGTACCTCCCCGCACACTTTCCGCAGGATCTGACCGGTCCTTCACGCCGAGCTCTTCCGCAGTTGCGGGCATAATCTGCATCAGTCCTTTGGCATCGGTCCAAGCCCGTGCCCCCGGCTCAAATTGCGATTCCTGATAAATCAAAGAAGCCAAAAGCCGCCAGTCCCAACCGATATCTTCCGCATACTTTCGGATGATCTCATCGTAGGGACTGATTCGGTTGTTGGTCAGGCTGTAAAAATCGCTTCGTGCGCGCTTTCTGTAAGCGTGGCGGTTTTTAAAGTAATTGTTGAAGATAACGTAATAATCCGTTTCCTTCTTCAGCCGCGCGATCCAGTCATTTGCGGCAGCGAGCAGCGAGTCGGCATCGGGGTGCACGGCCCATGCTACCTTTTGCGAAAAACTGACGGGAACATCTACATTCAGAATGGGATAATAAGTCGCATTGATATCCGCAATATTGTTGTCAGCCACGGTCTGCTTGATCTCCCCGTCTACCACCATGCGAATGATCTCTTCCGTTGATAAATGGCCCGGAAGCGTATCAATTACAATGTCTCCGCCCATCTCAGAGGACAAATTGACCAGACGGTCGAAATAGGATGAATTTCGTCTTACGGAAACGGTATCGCCGATCAATTCGATGACGTCGTGAACGAGGGCGCGCTCTACGGCACTCCAATGCATGCGGCGCCAATTGGTGGGTTTGCGCTGTACAAGTACCTGACGGGTGAGATAGAGGTGGTCTGTAAACGCGGCTTTCTCTCGTCGGTCCCGGGTTACCGTGAGGCCGTGGGCCACGAGATCCACCTCCCCGCTTTTCAAGACGTAAAGCAAGCTGTCGATATCGCGAGATATTACGATCTCCAGACGCACGCCCAAATCATCTGCAAAGCGCTGAAGAAGTTCGTATTCAAAGCCCATGGCCTGACCGCGGTAGAGAAAGTAGCTCGTGGCACTGTAGGTGGTCATGGCCCTGAGCACGCCGCGCGACTTCACGGAATCGAGTACGGCAGGCCGGGGTGTTTTCTTATAATCCCGTGCGTAACGGCCCTCCTGATCGTCGCCCTGAACGCAGCCCCCCAGCATCACAGCAGTGAATACAAAAAGAATCCCTTTCCGCACGAAGCTACCTACGCTAAACAAGGCCGATGATTTCATTGAAACGAATTTTCGAATATATGGAGAAAACCGGGAATCCGGCGGCCCGTGATCGCTTATCGCAAATTCAAGTGATTTGATAAAGGTCTGTTGCTGCGGCATTCAAAAATCGCATACATTTGGAAAAGTCTCGGTAAAAGCCTTCCGAAAGGGATTACCCGAGCTACTTAACCAAACTAAAAACCCATGCTTACAAAAAAAACCACCTCCAAGTCGGGACTTCGACGTGCCCTGTATCTTCCGTTGTTCCTCATCTTCGGGACGGCCGCCGTGCAATCAACGGCCCAAACCGTCAATATCGGACCGAATCAGTATGCCTTTCAGTATACACTCAGTCCCAATTTCGGGCTCTTTTTCAACACTTCAGACCAGCAATACGAGTTTCGCAACGGCTCTGCAGTACCTGTTTTTGCATTAGATGCACAAAACGGACGCATGAAAACAGATCTGGAATTTCACTCCTCTTCAGACTATCTTGTACCGAACAACCGTTACGCCTTTCGCGCGAAGTCAAACCCGAATTTCGGACTTTTCTTCAACGCTTCCGAACAGACCTATCAGTTCAGAAACAGTTCGGCATTTTCCGTATTCTCCGTCAGCGCTTCCAACGGAACCATGAACACTTCGGGTAGCATTTCCGCAAGCGGTACCATCTCAGCTTCAGGGGGAAACTCCAGCCAATGGAACCAAGCCTTTAACTGGGGGAACCATGCTTCGGCGGGATACATTACCTCAGAGAATGACCCGAAGATCGGCACCATGACCGCAGACGCCGTACCGCGATGGAACGGTTCACAGCTCGTGCCCTCCAATATGATATCCACCTCTACATTCAATCAAATCACGGCTTCCAATGCCCGCCTGCGTTTGAACTCGACCGGCTTTTTGGGCGGAACGAGCAGTCTCGGATTCTACAATTCGGGGACCAAAAACGGTGAAATCGCCTACCTGCTGGGACAGATGCATTTAAACAATGAATTTGAGCTCGGGGAAATTTGGTTTTCAACCGACAGTCAAATCAGAATGAAGATCGGAGCCGAGGGAGAGGTTGCGGTCAATGCCGAACCGGAGGAGAACAGAAACTTCAAAGTAGTGAGAGACCAAGCGTCCGGGAGCGCAATCGATGCCGAGGTCACCTTTTCGGGAAACAATGATGTACGCGGCATCCGATCGCGTTCCGTAACCAACGACGGATACGGTGTGGGCATTGAAGGCCGCGGCGGATGGCGCGGAATTTGGGGAATTTCCGAGGGCGGAAGCTACAGCGGCATCAGCGTAGGCGTATACGGTCAAGCCACCGGCAGCTCATCGGGAACACGGATCGGAATTTACGGCCTGGCCTCGGGCGGCAACACGAACTGGGCAGGATACTTTGTCGGCAATCAGTACGTTTCGGGCGACCTGCGCGTGGGCACCATCGCCGGTGCCTCGGGCTACAAGGTTTCCGTGAACGGAAAGATCATGTGTACAGAACTTCGCGTACAAACAGTGAACAACTGGCCCGACTACGTTTTTGCCGACGAATACAAGCTTATGCCCCTCGAAGAACTCGAGGCTTTTATCCGCACCGAAAAGCACCTTCCCAACATTCCTTCTGCCGCAGAGGTGGAGGAAGAAGAGGGCTTTGACGTAGGCGAAATGCAACGCCTGACCTTGGAAAAACTCGAAGAACTCACGCTGTACATTCTGGAGCTTAAGCGCGACCATGAAGCTGTGAAGCGGGAAAACGAAGCGCTGAAGGCCCGAATCGAAGCAATCGAAAAATAAGCATCATGAAAGAGCAAAGATCCACATACCTGCACAGGCAGTTCACCCTGCTTTCCGCGGTGGCACTGCTGATGCTGTCGGTTTCGGGGGTGCTCCCGGCCCAAGGGCTGCTGAGCGATGCGGGCGAACCCCCGCTGACCCGTGATCAGGAACATTACCTGACCCACGTCACCGAGAACAAAATCAATACGGATATCCGATTTGTGTACGTCGATACCGATGTGCTGAAATCAGAATCCTTTACCTTCAATCCGTCTCCCGAATTGCGACATTATGTCCAAAAAGAGGACCGCGGAAGCAATAAATTCGGAATGCGCTCCTGGTGCGGGAAAATGGCAGGATTCGGCCCCGGAAGCGGCGACGTGAATATGGTGATTAACGGCGAAAACGTCGTGGGCCATTTCACAGCCGAAAACGAAATCTATGCACTCTCTCCTCTGGGAGAGGGTTTGCACGTATTTTACCGTGTGATGTCGGACGAAGTGGAGCCCGAGGACTGCTTTGATTCTGATGCGCTGAAGGAAGACAAAGACCCGAAAACTCCAAAAGACCCTCCCCAACTCTTGCACGAAGACATCCTGAACCAAGAGGAAGATTCGAGGGCTTCGGGAGATTGTGAAATCCGAGTACTTATAGGATTCACCAATGCTGCCCGTTTGAGTTTCCCCTCCATCTTGGCGGAGTTGAACAACCTGATCAACATTGCCAATACAGCCTATAACACGGCCAATGTCGGCTTCAATATCGAGCTCGCCATGGCCTATCAGGTTGACTACACAGAGAGCGGCAGTCTGAGTACCGACCTTTCGCTGTGGCAGGGAACCTCGGATGGTGTAATGGATGAGGTACATGTGAACCGCGGTTTGTGGCGGGCAGATCAATGCGCGCTCATTGTGACCGGAGACGGAGGAGTGGCTCCCTCATTGAACCCGGTGTTTGAAGACCAATTTTCAGTGACGGGAACAGGCAATTTTAATGTTTTTACCTTCCACCACGAACTGGGCCACAATATGGGTTGCACCCACGACCTTTTGAATACAGTGCAAACGGGCACAGCTCCCTATGCGGGCTGGGGAAATCCGCAAGGCTGCTTCAGAACCGTAATGGCATACCCCGCTGCTTGCGGCGGAACAGGAGGCTGTCCGCGTGTGAATATTTTCTCCAGATCCATTACCACCTTCAGCTGCGGCGGAACCAATTACGCTATCGGCGGTTCAAACAACAGAAACCGAGATCGACTGGTCCTTTCACGAAATACGGTGATCAACTTCTTCACTTCTCTGGATAATCAAGTTTACCAGGGCAATTACGTATTCGGTAATCAAGAGGCCGTGCACATGGCTGCCAACAACACGGCAGGTTACAACAGCAGCAACAACGGTTTTGAACTGCAAAACAATTCACAGGGAAGTTTTCGCGCTGCGGATTACGTAACTCTGGGCGAGGGCTTCTGGGCCCGTCAGGGAACAGACTTTCGCGCCTATATCGACTTTTGTCCCCCCGTCGGACAAACGCCCTCAGAAGATTACATCGGCGATCCGCTCGCATCTGCGGATGATATCCCCGAAGTATATGCCGACATGCCTGCTCCGGCCGAGTTGGAAGGGGGTATTTCGCTCACTGTAATCCCGAACCCTTTCAGGGATCAAGCAGTGATGGTCGCCGAAATCGATAAGGAATGTATCGGCTCCGCCACCCTTTACGACATGCTCGGAAAGCCCGTGGCCCAAGTTTTCGGCCCGACCATGCTCATGCCGGGAACCGTTCAGTTTCAGCTACCCGTACAGCAGCTACCCGCAGGCATCTACATGCTCAGCCTGGATGCGGGCAATCAGCGCGTTGTAAAGAGAATAGTGCGGCAGAACTGACCGTAATAAGTAGCTCACTTACCACACCCCGAAGCATTCTGCTTCGGGGTTTTTTAGTTTATTTCGGCCCGGCTCACACCTGAGCGGTGCTTACAAAAACACCGCTTTCGCAAAATATCAGGGAATCCCCTGATGTTTCGGCCCGGGCACCCCCCTACTTTTGAGTGCGTAACCATAATCGACTGCCCTCGAACGGAACAGTCCTCATTCAAAATCCGATCGTTATGACTTATTCTTTACGTCATTCTTTAAAAGTCTTCTCATTTTGTGTTCTGACATTTTGCTGCGGCAAAACGGCCCTTGCCCAAACCATCAGCATCGGCCCGAACCAATATGCTTTTCAGTTTTCACAACAACCCGACTACGGGCTGTTTTTCAACAGCTCGGATGCTGCGTATCAATTCCTGAACAGCGCCGCCGACCCCGTTTTCGCTTTTGACGCAAACACGGGGAATCTGCAAACCGATCTGCGGTTTGACCAGGGGAGCGATTATTTCGTGCCCAACAACCGCTACGCGTTTCGCTCGGCACAATCACCCAATGTAGGCCTATTCGCGGGAGGCGGATCGATTCAGTTCCGCAACAGCGCGGCAAATCCGATTTTTTCCATCAACGCCTCCAACGGCCGTTTTCAATCTGACATCGCCTTTGAGGGTGAAAACACCGTGCGGGTAGCTCCGGGAAATTATGCCTTCCGCTCATCGGTAAGCAGCACGGCGGGGCTGGAGTTCGGCAATGAGCACTTCATCTTTAAAGGAACCGAAGGTAACGTCCTGATGCGAATCAATGCTACCACGGGCAATACCAATCTGAATGCGACACTCGCAGCAAGCGGAGTGATTTCAGGCGGCGGAAACGCCGAAGAATGGACGGAAGCCTATTCGTGGGGCAACCATGCGAATGCCGGCTACATCGACACCGAAACCGACCCGAAGATCGGTCAGCTCACGGGCAATCAAGTGCCCTATTGGAACGGCGAGCAGCTTATCGGGGGCAGTATACGGCAATTCCAACAACACG
This sequence comes from Cryomorphaceae bacterium, assembly GCA_003565555.1. GTDB lineage: Bacteria > Bacteroidota > Bacteroidia > Flavobacteriales_D > Cryomorphaceae > T3Sed10-241. The sequence goes on from PXBH01000224.1 coordinate 16,553, forward strand.
CCGTTATCTCGGGAACTCCATCATTACTCATTGCCCCAAACAATCCCTACCCCTCTCAATTGCTCGTTTTGAACAATCCGGGTCCGGACGGCTTTTTTGCGAGCGAAGAATCTTCAATGGCCCTGTCCAAGCAGGGATCCGTGAGGGGCCGATTGACCACGGAAGATGACCACCTTTCGCTGAACGCAACGGACAGACTGTTCATTCGTGCGGGAGCAGGCAGCGACCCGGCCGTGACGATTCGCGAAAACGGGCGCGTAGGAATCGGTCCCTCCTCCCCTTCCGATCAGCTTCAAGTCGACGCAGAATCGGGAGAGGACATCTTCAGGGCGCGGGTAGACGGCGTCACCAGATTCAGGGTTCACTCAAACGGCGGGTTGTCCGTGGGAAGCAATTATGCGAGCAGTGTTCCCCAGAACGGGATGCGCGTCCGCGGTCGCGTGGGAATCGGTACATCCCCTTCACACAAGCTTTCGGTTGACTCCGATCCGGGAGAAGGAGCTTTGCGCGTGCAGGTGGACGGAGCCACACGGCTGCTCGTCTCGTCAAACGAAGGGGTAAATGTGGGTACTTCGCAAGACCACGCCCCGGCCCGTGCGCTCTACGTGCACAACAAAATCCTCGTGAACCGGACAGAAGATGTACCGGGATACAGGCTCGCGGTAAACGGTGCTGCCATTATGGAAGAAGTAAAGGTTCAGCTCGCGTTTTCCTGGCCCGACTATGTATTCGAAGATTCTTACGCACCCATGGCACTCGACGAATTGGGAACTTATGTGCAAGCGCACAAGCACCTGCCCGGCATTCCCGCGGCTGCTGAGGTAGAAGAAAACGGAGGAATCGAACTCGGGGAAATGCAGAGGCTCACGGTGGAAAAGATCGAGGAACTCACCTTGTACATCCTTGAACTAAAAGGCCGTTGCGATGCACTCACCGAAGAGAATGACAAACTCCGAGACGCTGTTGACCTCCTTCTCAACGAAGCCTCCGAAAAAAGTCCTGAGTGATGAACAGATTGAAAAAACACCTTGCGCTGGGCTGCATGCTTCTCTGCGGAGTGTGGACACAAGCGCAAACATCCCTTTGGACTGAGATCGGAGTACCCGGCCTCACGGAAGAGCAACAGCGCTATTTCGATATCATACGTCAAGACGATCGGCACAGCGGTTTCAGATTCGTATCAATAAATCCCGAAGCGCTTTCGGAGCAAATCCTGTCTGTGGATTTCGGCTTCGGTGTGGCTGCAGAACTCTTGACGCGTTTTGAATCGGACACCTACGGCACCCGGCAAAGGGACGGAGATGTCCGTTTTCAAGGCAATGAAGAAGGAAAATTCTTACTGGTATGCCACAATGACTTTCTGACCGGTCACTTCACTTTTCAAGACCGCATTTTTCGGCTTAAACCGCTCGGAGAAGGGCTGCATATTCTCTTCGAAGCAGATGCTTCCATGCCCGAAGGCGACCAATGCCGAGAGCCGGAAGTTCCCGAAGAGATCAAAGAAAGGATTGAAGGCAAAACTGAAAAGGAAGCAACCACGGGAGCAAAGGCCTCGGACGAATGCCGCTGGAGAGTACTCGTCGGGTTCACTCCGGCAGCACGCGCGGAGGAGGCGAGCATCCTCTCGGAAATTATGATTGCCATAGGGCTTGCCAATCAAGCATTCGCAACTGCGGAAATCGGCCTGCGCGTGGAGCTCGCCCATGCCTATGAAGTAGATTACGACGAATTTGATAAATCGGGCAATAAAATTCTCAGCGATTGGTCCTTCTCTTTTTGGCCCTACAATGTGATGCAGGAAGTACACGACCTGAGGGACTTTCACAATGCGGACAATTGCGCACTGATTATCGCTCCCTCGGCTGAGGTCGCGGGCGTGGCATGGCTCAATCTCTCCTACAGCCTTCAGTTTTCGGTGACCCGGTCAAGCAATATCTCCCTTTTTACTTTTCATCACGAATTAGGGCACAACGCGCTGTGCACACATGATTTAGAAAACGACATAGAACCGGGAACGGCACCCTATGCCGGGCATAACCAACCGTTGGGATGCTTCAGTACAATCATGTCATACGGTGCATGTGCCGATTCCGTTCTGGGTGACTGTCCGAGAATGAACATTTTCTCTCGGGGCGCACAGCAGACACTTCCGATACCCTGCGACGATCAGACCCTCAACATCTTCATCGGAAACGCCGAAAATCGGAACCGAGATCGGTTGGCGCTGTCTGCCTCCTCACTGCTTACCATGGAGACCAATCCGAATTCGATTACTTTACTGCAGCAGCAGGAGTTGAATGCGCAGGAGGCAAGTCATTTCGTTGCAAAAAATGAATTTACCCACGTCTCCTTTTTCCCGTTCATCCTCAACAGCGGCTCGGCGGGCAGCTTCAGGGCCGGCAATGAGGTCACGCTCAACGACGGCTTTCACGCCAAGCCCGGATCCGAATTCACGGCATCCGTCGGCTATTGTCCGCCCATTGATGATTCCGGGGATATCGGCGCACCCGTGGCATCTTTGGATGTCGATCCCGATCAGGTGTTGAACGCCCCGAAGGATGACAACCTCTTTGAATTGGATGCATTTCCGAATCCCTTTTCCGGCGAACTCAATCTGCGGATACGTTCCGATACGGACGTCGAGAAAGATGCCGTTCTCACCCTTACCGACCTGACGGGCAGAACCGTGTCGCAGAAGCAAATCATCGTGTCGCCGCGATCCGAAATCACATTTCTGAGGGAAGACTTCTCCGAAGCGGCCCCCGGAGTTTACCTGCTCTCCGTGGGTGAAGGTGCGAACAACACGGCGATCAAAGTGGTGCAGCACTAAGGATAGTCTGTCCATCAAGCACCGCCGTGCCCGTCTTTTCAGGGACTCCCTTTGGTCGAAAGTCCATTAATTAGCGGCGTTGCACCCGGATTGAAAACCCGCCTGCGGAAGTCGGGCAGGCTGTCCCTTCGGCTGCGCTCAGGGCAGCGCCCTTCGAGAGGCTCAGGACAGCGCCCTTCGACAGGCTCAGGACAGCGCATTGACCTGAGTCAACTCCCCGCCCGTACCGGTCGGGCAGCCCCGCTTTTCAGACCTGAGCGCGCCTTGCTTTCGAACGTTAAGATCCGGCCACTTGACTAAATTGACAAACGCTCATTAGGACGGATTGCGCAGCATCTGTTTTTTCACACCCATACGTGAAAATGCCACCACAAAGTCATAAAGGACACATAGTGCGGCGCAATCCATACACTTTGGCTTTGTGAACTTTATGGCTTTGTGGTTCTGTCAATGAGCAGCACAGACGCAGAACTCAGTGCAA
>PXBH01000089.1 GCA_003565555.1 Cryomorphaceae bacterium
AAGATTACCGCATGCAGTTTGACGGAACAAGCCTCCCCAACGGAGTGTACATGTACCGCATGACTACCGAATCTCAAGTGATTATCGACAAGTTCATGATTGCCCGATAATTCTGAGAAAATCTATCAGGAAAGCCCCCCGTGCAATGCACGGGGGGTTTTTTATTTATCAGTATTTTCCGGTTATGTGCGGGACCTTTGACAAACAAAAGATTCTGACCTCAAAAGGAAGTATTCAAAATCGGACACACCGATTTGCCCTGTCAAGAAAAGTGAACCTCTCGACCTTCCCATGAAGAGTCAGCGCCCGCGATATAATTGCTCTACCTTTGCGACTATTTCAAGAGTATAACAATGTCTCTATGAAGCGGACCTGTATACCCATTACCTTATTGCTGTTTGTTCATTTCAGTCCTTCTTTTGCTCAAACTGGACCCATGGGCATCGGAAATAAAGACGGTACGCCCACGATAGCCGGACCGCAGCCTAAATTGGTGCTGTGGCTGGACGGCAGCAGCGCCGTACCCTATGCCGCACAAGCACCCGCGGAGAAATGGGCAGATAAAAGCGGAAACGGCCGTGATTTTGTGCCGAGCAGCCCCGTACAACGCCCTTCCCTCAGAATTGACGGAGCTTTCGGCGGTCCGAAAGGAACCTTTCCCGGCGCCCCTTCCAGACCTTGTGTAAGATTCTTCGACAGTCCTGCTTACATGGAATGTCCCGATTTCGCCTTGTCAGGATCGGGTTACTCAATCTTTTTTGTCATGAAAAGCGGGCACGACAATTTCGGCCTGTTCAATTATTACACTGCTGAGCGAAACCGTGAAATGCTCATCTACGGCGACAACGGAATCCGCCAACAAATGCTCGACACCATAGACCGCGCATCTGCCATCGGAAACTTGAGCGATAATACATGGCAATACGGCGGTATTGTGATGGATGCCCGCGATGACGACGATTGGGAATACACAAAGGACAAAGCTTACGAGGCCGGATTCGGGACTTTTACGGGTCTCCGCTTCGACCCTGAAGGCGCGGCCATCATCGGTGAAATTAAAAATACCGAGGACAAATACCCGTCTTCATACAACTTTGAAGGGTACATTGCTGAAATTATCATTTACGAAGGCAGGCTTTCCCGGCCTGCCACCCGCCTGTTGAGAACCTACTTTTGGATCAAGTACGGTCTGAACGGAGACGAAAATAATTGGGACAAATTCAACGGCAATATGGATACTCCCGAGGGGGAGGCTTGGGGCGGCAAGTATTATTCCCCGATCGGTATCGGAAGGGAGACCGCAACACCCAATGCGGGTTCCGTCAATGAAGCCCACACTTTCGGTTTGGTGCTTCGCGTAAACGAAGAAGATTGGACCGAGGAAAGCACATATCTCTGTGCCGCGGCAGTAGGCGGATCCGTTCACGGCCCCTCAAAAAACAGGATCACCAAGGATGATCTGTCCCGAACACCCACGGTGGTCGAGCGTTGGACGCGGCTGTGGGAAATATCCGGAGACGATTCAGGCCCGGATCAATTGTACCAAATCGCCTTCGACTTCAAAGAAGGCATCGGGGGAAAAAACCCCTCAATACCTCAGAATTATGTGCTCTTACACCGCAGTGAAGCGGATACGGGAGAATTTTCAATTTCAGAAGTGATCCGTACAGAGACCTCAGGGAGTGAACTGATTTTCAAAGTCCGGAAAGAAGAGGTCACCAATAACGGCCCGTTCTATACCATAGGCACCACAGATATCGAAAGCTCATTAACAGGTATACCGAGACGCACAAGGTACGCAAGACGAAGCGGAAATTGGAGCGATCCTTTGGTTTGGATCCTCGAAGACAGCGCAGCGACCACGCCCCTGCTTCAGGAAAGCCCGCTGCCCAAGCTCTTTGATGACGTGGTCGTCGGGGAGGGAATAAACATTACAGCGGATGTCCCGCTTCCCGAGCTCACCTCTCTACGCATAGACGGCACCCTCGATCTGGGAACCGTTGAAGCACCCGCTGTCGGCAATATCGCAGGCTCGGGGCTGGTTCGATGCGCTCGAGGCAATTTTCCGAAAGGAAACTCATCTGACTTTGCTGATCCGTTGAGAGGCGGAACCCTAGAATTTTACGGGTCCGGCGGGTTTGTACAAAACAACGATTTAGAGGTTAACAGGATAAAAATACAAATGTCCTCGCCCGAAGCAGAGCTAACCCTTTCTGCCGATTTGACCGCAAACGGCGAGTTTGCAGTGGGTCAGGGGACCTTGATTATCGGTGACGCATCCAATACTCCCCGTACCCTGACGAGCAAGGAAAATCTTGTGGTAGGCAATTCAGGGAGTGTTCTGGTCAGCCCTTCCGGAGGAAATACCAAACATAAGTGGTATTTTCAAAAGGACTTTATCAATAACGGCGGAGAAGTGAAGTTCACAAACCGCACGGCTGAGGAGGAAGGCTTTGAGGTTTATAATTCAAAAGAAATCAGGCACATCATAACTGCATTTTTCGTAAACGACAGTATTAACCAGCGTCTGCAGGCCGACGGCCTCAGCCTTTTTTCGCGGATTGTGATCGATAAAGGGAATGATGAAAGCGCTGTATTGACCATCTCAAGCAATGACCCCGAGCACTTTAAGCTGATCGGATCCTGCAACTACCCCTTGCGGCCCACTCCGTTTACACCGGCGGAGCCCTTTCCGGGAAATCCCGGGAATCCTAATTCATTCGCCCTGATCAACGGTACTGCCGAAATCAGAGAGAACATTTTTATTCCCCTGCAAGTAAACAATATACCTCCTTGGGAAGACGGTTCCGTAGGAGACTTCAACATCAACCGCACAGCCCGGCTTTGGGTAAACGGCGGTGAGGTTACCAAAGGGCCGATGGGAGGTCCTGAAACGGGAGGAAACGGGCTCGTTATTTACGGTAAGGTGACGGTATCCTCAGGCGTGCTCAATGTTTTTTCCGAAAGGGGGATGATCCTGAGGGACGGGGGAACGCTTGAAGTGCACGGCGGGAATGTGAACACAAACACCCTACAGACTTCAGCATCGAATTTTGAGGATTTCGGGGGGCTCACCCTCACGGGAGGCACCGTCCGGCTCAGCGGAAATTTTCCCGGGGGAATACCTGATCATTGGTATACCCTGGGCCTGACATATCCCGAGAATTCCTTCAGAATGACGGGCGGTACACTCGAGATTACAAGCCCCTCGAAATCGGGGTTTATTTTCATCAATTCCGATACAGATAAAACCGAAATTTCGGGGGGAACGGTCCGTCTCGATATCTCAGAGAGCATCGGCAGCAACAAGATTACCGGCAGAGCCCCCTTCATGGACTTAATTTTGTCAAGTTCGGCAGAGGACGCTGCGGACAGAAATTTCAGGATAGCCGGGGGCATATCGAGACCTGACGAAGAGGATATAGCGCTTCCCGCGCAAGACCTATCCGTTCTCGGAGATCTGAGTATCACAGGGAAAAACCACACTACGCTCGAAATGGGAACGGACAGCACCCCTGCAGATCTCTACCTCGCTGGAAATCTAACCGTTGACAGCGGATGCGCCTATGTGCATCATCAAAACACCACCCATTTTACGGGAGGTAAAAATTCCCTCCTCAAATTCGGAAATGCGAGTGGTTTTTCCTTCTACAACGTCGTCGTCAACAAAGAAAAGAACAGGGAAACTGTTGAAATACCTGATTATCAAAAGGAAACTGCGCTAAAAATTCTCGGAAACTTACACCTCCGAAGAGGAAAGCTGATACGTGCCAACCGAAATATCGTCATCAGCGGAGAGGTCACCCGAGGCAAAGGTTCCCTTTACCGCAAAGGCAGAAGAACGCCACCAAGAAAATAAAGCATTGACCGATAGGTATTTAGTGCTGAGCGCACGGATCTGATCCCGCTGAAAAATCGCTTCATTCGATCTTCTGAATACTTGCGATCTTCTGAATACTTACCGGAGAATGGTCATTGCGATATTGATGGGATGCTCATACAGACCTTACCCTACTGCTCATCAAGCAGAAGCCGAGAAATCTCTTCGGGAAGCGGGGCGCATCCTGCGATATAAAAACGATAGGTTTCAGTTCGACCATGCCCCCTCGGAGCGCAGAAGACAACTGATGCGAGGAGGGGTCCCTACTCCGGACATTGCGAAAAATTTCGATCGTTGTCAAGTCTGAAAGCGAGAAGATGCGAAAAAACACGTCACCGCTTTCACTTTTTCGCGCAACATATTGACTGCACATTGCGTAAGGGTGTTAAAATTTGTTCAATGCCCCTGAAACTGTCCGATACCGCGGAAAAGTCTTTGCTCTGTTCGAAGGAGTACGGGCCGTATGCTGCATTTCACGCGAATATTTCCGGAAGCCCCCGTCTTAAATTGTTTGGCTTAGGAAGCCATACACCTAAAATCTCAGGTTTAAAATTGGTTTTTGATCGATTAATGCAGTATCTTTATCGATCGATTAACGAAACAACCACCTCCGTTATGCTATGGAATGTTAAGCAATTTGCTTCGCTACTGATATTGTTTTTGTTTTCGGCCACCGCCTTTTCACAGGTGGGGCCTATGGGGATCGGAAACAAAGACGGAACGCCGACCCCTGCCGGTCCCCAGCCTAAGTTGGTGCTTTGGCTTGACGGCAGCAGTGCAGAGCCTTATGTCCCGCAAGCTGCCGTTGACATTTGGAAGGACAAAAGCGGAAACGAACACAATTTTGTTCCCGTGGGAACCACTCAGCGGCCCTCTTTGAGGGTCGAGGGTGATTTCAGCGGCCCCAAAGGAAGTTTTCCCGGAGCGCCATCCACACCTTGCATTCGGTTTATCGATAACTCTGCTTATCTGGCATGTCCCGACTTCGAGTTGTCAGGCACGGGCTACTCGATCTTTTTCGTGATGAAAAGCGCGCAGGACAATTACGGCCTCTTCAATTTCCACAC
>PXBH01000073.1 GCA_003565555.1 Cryomorphaceae bacterium
GTGCGCACCCAGCCTCGGGCTTCAACGGTTTGGCCGGCGGGCTCAAGGGCCAGCAGTTCTTTGATGGTAAGTCGCTCCATGGGGTCGAATTTGCGGGTACAAATGAACGAAATTTGAGGGGGAGGAGGGCCGGTTTGACGATTGATTTATTCGGGATAAAAATCCGAGTCGTGCACCGCTTGAATTAAAGCATCACATATTATTCTTATGTCAATTATACGCTTACACATATAGTTCGCTGTATTTTATCCAGACTATATCTATTGGCATATAATTTCGTATATTTGGACGATATTATATTTATCTGCATATAATGAACCCATTATCAACCTTTGTAAAGGATCGGAGAAAAGAGGTAAACCTGACCCAAGAGGAATTCGCAGACCGTGCGGGCGTTGCGCTTACCGTTGTGCGCAAAATAGAGCAAGGCAAAACCAACCTGAACATGGACAAGGTGAACCAGGTACTTCGCATGTTCGGGCATGAATTAGCACCTGTAAACAGCAAAGACCTGAATGAATGAGGCGGGGAAAAGTGTTTTATAAAGACCGTTTGGCCGGCATCATTGCGGAAACCGATGATGGAGAATATGTATTTCAGTATGATGATCAATATGTAAAAGAACATCCGGATGACTTCGTCACTTTCACAATGCCGGTGGCGGCCACCCCGTATACAGAGAAACGACTCTTCCCATTCTTTGAAGGCCTGATCCCTGAAGGATGGTTATTGGACATCGCTTCTGAAAACTGGAAAATCAATAAAAATGACCGCATGGGCTTGCTCTTGGCATGTTGCAGAAATTGCATCGGCGCAGTGAGCGTCCAACCTTTCCCAGAAGACTATGGAGCATAAATGTCTGTATTGTTACGGGCCCGTCGAACCCGGGCAGGACTTTCACGAAAAGTGCTCAAATGCCTTCTTTGGGTCTCCGACACCTCCGGTAATGCCGTATTCATTTGATCAAATGGATGAGCTTGCGAAAAATGTGGTAGAGCGAAGTGTGGCCGTGCCCGGGGCTCAGCCAAAATTGTCCCTGACATTGGTTAAGGAAAAAAGGGAGGCCCCCGGCGCGCGGTTGACAGTGGTCGGGGCATTGGGCGGTTCCTATATTTTCAAACCCCCTTCCGACAGGTTTCCCGAAATGCCAGAGAACGAACACGCCACCATGAGGCTTGCAGAAGCCTTCGGAATTCGGGTGGTGCCGTCGTCATTGATTCGGCTTGCCTCGGGAGAGCTGTCATACATCACCAAACGGGTAGACAGAACTGCATCCGGCGAAAAAATCCACATGATCGATATGTTTCAGATCACCGAAGCCTTTGACAAGTACAGAGGTTCCATGGAAAAGGTCGGAAAGGCATTATACAGCTATTCGAGCAATCCTTTACTGGATAAAACCTTCTACTTTGACCTGGCATTGTTCTGTTTTCTCACGGGGAACAACGATATGCACCTGAAGAACTTCTCCATGATTGAGGGGCCTTCCGGATGGACGCTTGCTCCCGCTTACGACCTTTTGAATGTCGCCATAGTGCTGCCGGAAGATACCGAGGAATTTGCATTAACAGTGGCAGGAAAAAAAAGAAAGTTAAAAAAGACCCATTTTGAGCAGTTGGGAGAAAGCCTCGGATTGACCCCCAAACAGGTGAAAGGAACCTTTGGCCGAATGACTGAAAAAAAACAGGGTGCACTTGAACTACTCGATCGATCCTTTCTGTCTGCTGAGATGAAATCTGCGTATAAAAAGTTAATAGAAAGTCGGCTTGGTCAGTTGGGAATAAAGTAACCGGAAGGGGGGAATCAAAAGAAGCCGCCCGAAAGAGATTTCGGGCGGCTTTTTCGCCTTGTTTTCAGCTGCCCATACGGGCAGCTATTTGATGCCGCTCACGCGGAAAAGGACTGCTGCCCATACGGGCAGCTTTTTTATGCCACCGGCATAAAAAAGCTGTAGGGGAAGGATTCGAACCTTCAAGGAGCGGTTAGCGGAGGAGCCGGAGCCCGTTCCGTTTATCCCAAGCCTCCACCCCCGGGACAGGAGGGCATGTCTGCCTGTTTCATCACCCCACAGTATAAAGCCTGTTATGCACTTTTGCGTTGTCGGCTTGTTTTGTTATCACAAATATACACCGTGATACGTTTCATTGCCATTTTATTTACATTTTGATTATATTTTTACCATATTCGCAACCTGATCGAAATATTTTTTGAATTTGCTAATCAAACCCTTAAAATCGAGCGCATGGATTATCAAATTGACAATACAGACCGGGCCATCATGGCCGTCCTACTCGAAGATGCCCGCACACCCTATACGGATATCGCTCAGCGTCTGATTGTTTCGCCCGGAACGATCCACGTGCGCATGCGGAAATTGGAACAGGCCGGCATCGTAAAAGGGTCGGAAATCATCGTAGACCCCGCCAAGTTGGGATTCGACCTCACAGCTTTTATCGGGGTTTTTCTGGAAAAGGGGGCCAAATACAAAAATGTGATCGAGCGTCTCGAAGCCATCGAGGAAATCCTCGAAGCATATTACACCACCGGCGGGTACAGCATTTTTCTGAAAATCGTCTGTGCGAACACCGATCACCTTCGAAAGGTGCTGAACGAGAAAATACAGGAGACCGCAGGCGTGCAACGCACCGAAACGATGATTTCGCTGGAGCAAAGCATCCGCCGCAAGATGCCGCTTTCCGCCGTTTCCTTAACTTCGTAGGCTCCTATGAAATCGGAAGACAAGGTATTGAGGATTATCGCCGAATTGCGTCGGCTCGCGAGAGATGAAGGAAAGCGGCTCTTCGCCACCTCATCGCTGCAAACGCACAGCATTCCCCTCGTGCATATCATCGCACGCAGCGAGCTCGACATTCCGATTTACTGCCTCAACACCGGATTTCTCTTTCCCGAGACGCTCGCTTTCAAAGATGAAGTTTCGGAGGCTTTGGGCATAGAAATCCGCAGCATAAGTTCCTCCGTCCCGAAGCACCTTCAGCGCGACGCAAAGGGGAATTTTTATTTCACGTCGAATCCCGATTACTGCTGCCGTCTCAACAAGGTGGAGCCGACGGCAATGCTTCTTGAAAAGTACGATGTATGGGTGAACGGAGTGCGGGCGGATCAAAACCTGAACCGCCGCAATATGAAGACATTTCAGCCTGCCGGAAACGGCGCTTTGCGGTACCATCCCGTTTTGGACTGGTCTTCGAAGGAAATTTTTGACTATATCAAAGCACACAAGCTCCCCCGCCACCCCCTCGACGCGCAAGGTTATGCAAGCGTAGGCTGTGAGCCCTGCACCCGCAAGTCTGTCCTTGAAGACCCGCGGGCGGCGAGGTGGTTCGGCATGAGCAAAACCGAGTGCGGCCTCCACACCGACCTCATCGAAAAGGAAAGCAAATGAACATCCTCATCACCGGCGGGGCCGGATATTTGGGCACCGAACTGTGCCTTCGACTGATGCAGCGCACGGACATCGAGACCGTCACCGTATACGACAACTTGAGCAGAAAAAACTTCAACTTCTTTTTGGGTCCCGAAAAACTGGATTCGAAGGTGCGCTTCGTCGAAGCGGAAATCCTCGACTCATACACTTTGGAGAAAGAGGTGAACAAGGCCGACTGCGTGGTGCATCTTGCAGCGAAGGTAACCACCCCTTTTGCCGATGAGAGCGCCCACCTTTTTGATCAAGTCAACAATTGGGGGACTGCCGAGCTCTGCCGTGCAGCAGAGAACAGTTCGCGGTGCAAGCGCATCATTTACATGAGCAGTGCCGGGGTATACGGCTCGGGCGAAGAAGCCGTGAATCTGACCACCCCGCCGAACCCCAAGACCTTCTACGGCATCTCAAAGCTCAAAGGCGAGCGCCATGCAGAGCGCCTTGCCGGCAAAAAAGAGGTGAGCATCGTGCGCTGCGCCAACGTGTACGGGTATTCCAAGAGCATGCGCTTCGATGCGGTCATCAACCGATTCGTGCTTCACGCACGGCACCACGGCCGCGTGACGATCAACGGAGACGGCGATCAGAAGCGGGCCTTCGTGCATGTGGACAGGGTGAGCCTGTTCCTCGAGCGACTCATATTTTCGGCAAACATGCAGCCCCGCTACAACCTGACCGATGCCGACCACACGGTGAATGACATTGCCTATACGCTCAAAGAAATTTTGCCCGAAACAGAAATGCTCTACGTAGATCAGCAGCTCAAGCTGCGGCAAATCACGGTGGCGCCGGACCGCAATGTCGATGCGCTGATCGGGGCAAAGGAGATCACGCTGGAAGAGGAGCTCAGAGAATTTTCAGATAAAATGGCATGAGCTTTTCAAGGCCGAACAGCAATTATTGCTGCGGCACCGCCTTCCTTTTCAGCATAAAATTCCGACCTTCGCGCTGTGAATCGACATTTCGCATGCTTGCTCATCGTTGTGTTGACTTTGCCGTCATTGTTAAAGGTCGGTATTTTAGTTAACTACGTAGTGCTCTACGACCGCTATGTGACTGAGTTGTGCGAAAACCGAGACCGCCCCGCGATGCAGTGTAACGGTCAGTGTGCATTGACCAAGGAGCTGAATTCCGTAGAAGCAACAGAAAATTCCGCGGAAGCGCCCGAAATCCCTTCCGAGCTGCGTGCAGAAATCACCTTCCTGGTGGAGGATTCCTTCGATCAATTACATTTTGGTGCGGAAGATGCTGACATCAGCACCGGTTTCGAGGTTACTCATTTTCTCGGTTTATCGGCGGAAGTCTCCGTTCCTCCGCCCGAGTTATTCTGCTGATTTCGGCCCTTCCTACCATCGGTTGACCTTCGCTTGACTCGAGTGCAGGTGCGAACTGAGCATTCAGCGCAACCCTGCGCCTCCGAGGCGTCTCGCTGTCTGCAGAATCGAAGCCTCCCCTGTATCCGGGGCTGCATTTCGTGAACGCATAGAACCGATTTCGGGAATCCGCCTCTTTTCGCAGGAAGTCTCACTGAACCCGACTCCCGGATTCATTCATAATTTTCGTCTTCGACTGCGCCGAACACGTTTCTCAAAATCGAGTTTTCGGGAACGATTCGGTATCTGCGCTGCGAAGGCATTATTTCACCTTACTAACAACATTCAGCATGAAATTTTCAAAAATTGCCCTTTCGGGACTGCTCATCATTGCCGCAATTACTTTTCAAAATTGCAGCAGCGACGACGACAACAATAACAACAACACCCCATCCCCTGCAATGAAAGGGGATATGGAAATCAAGTTCGACCACAGGTGGGGACCTTCTCAGGCTCCTTTCGCCCTTGACAATACACACACCCATCCTGCCACGGGAGAAGAAATCACTTTCACTACACTGAGGTACTACATCAGCAACGTAAGGCTCCACAAGAGCGACGGATCAACGCATGCCGAAGAAGAAAGCTATCACATCGTGGATGCCTCCGCTACCTTTCCGAAAGTTCACGTGAAAGATATCCCCGCGGGAGACTACACTGGAGTGAGTTTTCTTATCGGCGTAGACAGTTTGCGCAACGTAAGCGGAGCCCAAACCGGGGCCCTCGATCCTGCGGAAAATATGTTCTGGAGCTGGAGTACGGGCTACATTTTCATCAAAGCCGAGGGATCCTCGCCTGCTGCCATGAACGAAACTTTCACTTACCACCTGGGCGGATTTTCAGGGGAGAATTCAGCGCTGCGTGAAGTCTACAGTTCATTCGGCGATGCCGATATGCGCATCGCTCCGGATGCCCTGCCCTCTGCCCATTTCATGGTAAACGCCGCTCGTTTTTGGCACGGCGGAATAAGTCTGGGAGAGATGAGTATGGTACACATGCCCGGGGCCAACGCCTCACTGCTGGCCACCAATTTCAGCGGAGGATTCATTTTGGACCACATCCATAACTGATGTACTTCAGAACACAAGGTCCGCTTCGATGGCTGATCGCGGCGGCGGTTTTCCCGCTTTTGATCGGCTGCCGCAGTGATGATGCGCATGAGGAGCCGCCGAAGTCCTTTGAGGGCTTCAGCGCTCCTGCGCATTTTCCTGCACCGGTCTACGGATTCGAGAATAATCCGGTGACAGAAGCGGGATTCGAGCTCGGAAAAAAGCTGTTTTACGACAAGCGGCTCTCCGCCGACGGAACGGTGTCTTGCGGCACCTGCCATGCGCAGGTACACGGCTTTGCCGACCACAACATCCCGTTGAGCTTCGGAATTGAAGAAAGACGCGGCATGAGAAACACCCCCGGGCTTGCAAATCTTGCCTGGACTCCGGCATTTATGTGGGACGGCGGCATCAACCACATCGAAGTAATTCCGATCGCTCCGCTTACCGATTCCACAGAGATGGGGCATGATTTGGCCGCGCTTATCAGCTTTTTGCAAACGCAAACCGAATACCCGAAAGATTTCGAAACAGCCTTCGGAAGCAGCGAAATAGACACGAGGAACCTGCTTCTTGCCCTGACCCAATTCCAGAGCTGCCTCATATCCGCGGGCAGCAAGTACGATCAATGGCTCACCGGTCGCACCAATCTCACCCCCGCAGAGAATGAAGGGAGAGAAATATTCGAATCAAAATGTGCTTCCTGCCACTCCGGGGTACTTCTCACCGACTTCAGCTACCGCAACAACGGCCTTGACAGCATCTTTACCGACGAAGGGCGCATGCGCATCACCCTCAATCCCGAAGATGCGGGAACCTTTCGCGTGCCGAGCCTGCGCAATGTGGCCCTCACCTCGCCTTACATGCACGACGGCAGATTTCGCAATCTGATGCAGGTACTTGACCACTACGACAGCGGTGTAAAACAGAGCGCTACCCTCGACCCCTCCCTATCCGGAGGGATTCCCTTGGAAGATCATGAGAAAGAACGCCTTATCGACTTCCTCAGAACCTTGAGCGATTATGACTTCATCAGCAACCATCGCTTTTCAGAACCGTGAACATGAAATTCATCAAACATATTTTGATTGCGTCAGCGGCCTTTTTTTCAACGGCCTTCAGTGTTTCGGCATGCGATTTTTGCGGCTGTGCGCCAGGCGGCAATTACACGGGGATTTTTCCCCAATTCAACAAGAATATCATCGGCATACGGCACAGGCATCAAAGCTTCACACATCCCCGTACCGTATTAAATTTCAACGGAGAGAGCCAAGTATTGAGCGACAGGTTCGAATCAACGGAGCTGTGGGGGAGGTTCTATCCCCATCCGCGCATTCAGGTTTTCGTGACCGTTCCCTACCGCGTTCACGAGCGTGCGGAATCTTTGCGAGAAACCACGATAGAAGGGATCGGAGACATCAGTGCCATGGCCAATTATGCCCTCATCAATACGGGCGACAGCCTGAACCGCAACTTCAAGCACACGCTGCTCCTCGGCGGCGGGGTGAAGCTCCCCACGGGGAAGTATCAGCAGAGAGATGCCACGCGGGCAGTTCTGCCTGCGCAATTTCAAGTGGGTACGGGCGGATATGCCTTCACAGGAAATGTGAACTACACCCTGCGCTACAAGAATCTGGGTGTGAATACCGACTTTTCTTACCGGCACAATACGGAAAACGAATGGAGCTACCGATTCGGTGCGCAGACTGCAGCGGTGGCCAACCTTTTCTATTGGATTGATGCAGGCAAAACCGCCATCTTGCCGAGCGCGGGAATGGCTTTCGAGCGCTACGAAAAAGATACAGAATTCGGATTCGACAACCTCAAGACCGGGGGAGACGTCCTTTTGGCCAATGCCGGGGTGGACATTTACTTTCCGCGATTTTTTGTGCAGATCAATGTGCAAAAGCCCACGGAACAGGACCTGCCTTTCGCGCAGCCGCGCGGAGAATGGCGACTCGCTGTATCGGCGGCCTATACATTTTGACGGGCCGGGCGACGCAGTTTTGAGGAAATCAATCCAACTGCAGCACGGCCAAAAACGCCGTTTGCGGCACCTCTACGTTGCCCACCTGACGCATGCGCTTCTTCCCTTTTTTCTGCTTTTCGAGCAGCTTCCGCTTTCGGGTGATGTCCCCTCCGTAGCATTTGGCGGTAACATCCTTGCGAACGGCACGGACAGTTTCCCGCGCAATCACTTTGGTTCCGATGGCTGCCTGAATGGCAATTTCGAATTGCTGTCGCGGGATCAATTCGCGGAGCTTGGCGCAAATGCGCTTCCCGAGATCGTAAGCATTGTCGCGGTGAATGAGCGCAGAGAGGGCATCCACCTGATCGCCGTTGAGCAGGATGTCGAGTTTGACCAATTTGCTCTCGCGGTAACCGATGGGGTGATAGTCAAAGGAAGCGTAGCCGCGGCTCACCGACTTTAACTTATCGTAAAAGTCAAAAACGATCTCGCCGAGGGGCATTTCAAAAGAAAGCTCGACCCGATCAGCGGTGAGGTACACTTGGTTGGTAAGCACTCCCCGCTTTTCGATGCAGAGGTTCATGACCTGCCCCACATAGTCGGCTTTGGTGATGATCTGCCCTTTGATGAAAGGCTCTTCCACACTTGCCAGTGTTGAGGGGTCGGGCAGTTCACTCGGGTTGTTCACCACGAGGTGTTCGTCCTTGGTGGTGGTGGCGCGGTAGCCTACGTTGGGAACGGTGGTAATCACCGTCATGTCAAATTCGCGCTCGAGCCGCTCTTGTACAATCTCCATGTGGAGCATCCCGAGAAATCCGCAGCGAAAGCCGAAGCCGAGGGCCGCAGAAGATTCGGGCTCGAATACGAGGGAAGCGTCGTTGAGCTGCAATTTTTCCAGCGAGGCACGCAATTCTTCAAAGTCGTCCGTGTCTACGGGGTAGATCCCCGCGAAAACCATGGGCTTCACATCTTCGAAGCCCTTGATCATTTCCGTGCTCGGACGGTCTACGAGGGTGATGGTATCCCCGACTTTCACTTCTTTGGCCTCTTTGATGCCCGAGATGATGTAACCCACATCGCCCGCAAACAGCTGATTCTTGGGGAGGGGGGTGAGCTTGAGGGTGCCGATTTCGTCGGCGTAGTACTGCTTTCCCGTGTTGAAAAACTTCACCTTGTCGCCCTTTGTGAGGGTGCCGTGCTTGATGCGGAAGTAGGCGATAATGCCTCGGAACGAGTTAAATACTGAATCGAAGATCATGGCTTGGAGCGGGGCATCCGGGTCGCCCACCGGTGCGGGAACCCGCTCGATCACTGCGTCCAGAATTTCCTGTACACCCATGCCCGTTTTACCGCTCGCAGGGATCACATCGGAGGGATCGCAGCCGATAAGGTCCACAATTTGGTCGGTCACCTCCTCGGGCATGGCGCTGTCGAGGTCCATCTTATTGAGAATGGGAATAATTTCGAGGTCGTGCTCCAGGGCGAGGTAAAGGTTTGAGATGGTTTGTGCCTGAATACCCTGCGTGGCGTCCACGATCAGGAGTGCTCCTTCGCAGGCAGCAATGGAGCGCGAAACTTCGTAAGAAAAATCGACGTGACCGGGGGTATCGATGAGGTTGAGCACGTACTTTTCGCCGTTGCGCTCGTAATCCATTTGAATGGCGTGGCTCTTGATGGTGATTCCCCGCTCGCGCTCGAGGTCCATGTCGTCGAGTGTCTGTTCCTGCAATTCGCGGTCAGTAATCGTGCCGGTGAAATGTAAAAGCCTGTCGGCCAAAGTACTTTTGCCGTGGTCGATGTGGGCGATAATGCAGAAATTTCGGATGTGATTCATGGCACAAAATTACGTGAAATAAACATTGAGCGCGCGGGTTTACACGATTATTCCATTCATGTAAACCCAATCTGAGCACTTCATGTTCTGCCGGAGTGCGGACTTTAAAAATCAAAGAATACGAATTTTTAAAAAGGAGCGACCTTTTCGTGCTGAAGCAGCGAGGCGCTCCGCGCTGATATGTTCTTATATTTGTCTTTGAAAACTACCATACCACGGCGGCCTCGCCGCTTTCTTTACCCCTTATCCATGAAAATTCTGCTCACCCTTTCGCTTTTGGTGACGGCTTTGACCGGAGTTGCTCAGCGCGATTACGATCCCCGCCTTTTGGCAAAATTCAGCGAGGAGCGCATCCGGGAGTTGCAGCGCGATCAGCCGCAAATCATTGACTACTGGACCTACTATCTCGATGAGAGCTACAGCATTGTGGCCTTAACCGACGGTAAGATATTAAAGTCGGAAAAAACGCTGCGCATTAAAGACTTTGAGAACCTCAATATACTTGAGCTGAATGTGCACCAAGACAGAAGCCAAAGCAAGGCCTACAAAATTCGCGGAACGGGGGAATATCTCGTTTTGATGTCCAACGACGCATTCACGGCGAAGTACAACAAATCCCGCGGACTGAAGAAACCCGGCAAAAGCGGAGGAGAGTGATAAAGAAAATGATAAAATACGCGGCATCAGTCGCGGTCCTCTTCGCATTTGCGGAGGCGGGTGCCCAATCGCAAGAGTTTCCGATTTCTGACGGCGGGACCGTTTCTACAAACAATTGTCAACACACCATCGTCATCACCGACAGCAATGCCGATAGCGGCAATTATCTCCCGAACGAAACGCACGAAGCCACCGTCTGCTTCAATACCGTAGAGGGCAATCCGCTGCAATTTTCCATCCTTCCCACCGATGCTTCGGGCGCCAACCTGTGGGATGTAGACGGTGAGAGTACACTATTTGTCTACGCCGGAGACAATGCCGGTGCCCCGCTCATCGGAGCATTCAACTCGGTAAGCGATCCGAACGGTGTGTATTTCACCACCGAGTCGGCCTGCCTCACCTTTGTTTTCATTTCGGGCAGTACAAGCAGCGGTCAGGGATTTCGGGCGGATATTACTTGTGCACAGGCCCTGCAACCCTTTAACGCAAACGTAATCACGGAGGAGCCCCACGGACTCTTTGAAGATACCATCCCCGGTCTGGAGGGTGAAAATGTAGTGGTATTCTGCTTTATGGACACCCTGCGCTTTACCGCTGTTCCCGATTTTCCGCTCTCTTCGGCCACGGGCAACGGATATGAACAGCTCGCCGAAGCGTGCACTTACATCTGGGATATGGGCGACGGCACGGTAGCGGAAGGGGTCAATCTCACGGAGTTTGAGCATGTGTACACCGTGCCCGGCGGGTATTACTTCCGTCTGCGCATCATCGATGTAAACGGAAGAGAGGAGCGATACGACGCCTATATGCTTATGGCCCCTCGGGTGCTCTTTTCGAATATCTTGTTTGGTGATACCCTCTGCATCGGCGACACCACGCAAATCACCGGCGGTATACTCGGCCCCGATACAGTCGGTGTGGGGCCGAATACCTCCTACGTCAGCCCCAATTTCAACTTTACCGACAGCATCCCGATTCCCGACGGGGGGGGTGTGGATTACTTCACGGAAATCGATATTTTCGGTTTCAGCGGTGATCCCGTGATCACCGATCCGGAAGACTTTATTCAGGTCTGCATGAATGTCGAGCATTCGTATCTGGGTGACTTACAGGCCTGGATTATCTGCCCGAACGAGACGGAAGTTCTCCTGTTTGACGGATTCAACGGGCCTGCCACCAACACGTTTTTGGGCGATGCGACAGCGGGAACATTGGGCATTCCCGGCATCGGGTTCGACTACTGCTTCAGCGACAATGCCGAGTGGGGCACCCTGATGGAAGAGCTTTTGGACGGCAATACGGTACCGGTGAGTATGGGCAATGCCATGGCCCCCGGCACGTACAAACCCGAAGAGGATTTTTCAGCCCTCGAGGGCTGCCCTGTAAACGGATTATGGAAGCTGCGAATACGCGACAACCTCCTCATCGACGACGGATTCATCTTCTCTTGGGGCGTAGATTTCACGGAAGAATTTGTGGTTGACACCATATGGTACACACCCGATGTTGTCGATGCCTTCTGGCTGGACAATCCCGATATCGTGATCAATAATGACACCATTGTCACCGTGGTGCCATCGGCAGAAGGACCCAATTCATTTACATTCAGAGCCATTGACAGCTTCGGGTGTGAGCACGATTCGGTCTTTACCGTCTATGTGAGGCCGGATATCTTCACCTTCAACGACATCGCCTGCGATCTGACCCATGAACTGGTGGTAGGTCATGTGACCGGCGGGGCCGAATGGGAATTGGTGTCGGGCCCTACGGATAACAGCACTGCTGAATTCGGGGAGGTGGTCGTATCGGGAGAAGCGGATGTCGAGGTAAATGAGTACGGCATTTATCTTTTCAAAATCACCGAGTTCAATTGCAATTATCAAGATACGGCCACGATCGACTTCAGGCCCGTCCCGCAAATCGAACCCTTTGTATCGGACACCGTGCTCTGCAACAATGCCTCCATCACTTTCGACGCGGGGCCGCAGCAGGCCAATTCGGAGAATTTCATCATCAATTGGACGGTGGACGGAAGCAATTTCAACAGCAGTGACTATGCCGTGACCGTCGATGAAACAGGGCAGTACATCCTGACCATCGAAGGAGTATGCGGCAGTGCTTCGGACACCTCGGATGTGGTGGCCATCGTGCTCGAATTTGAGGGCGACACCCTTTGCGGGCTCGATAAACCTGCCGTAGCGGTCACCCTCGAGCCCGAGGGGTCGGGCACTTGGAGCGCTCCTTCCGAAGCTGTCAGCTTCGGGAACCCAAACGGTCTGCTGACTTCGATAAACGCATCCGCCTTCGGTGAATACGAGGTGATTTTCACCGATGACCGCTGCCCCGAGGACGGAGAAATGCGGCTTTTCAGGTTTGTACAGCAGCCTGAAATTGAGCTTTCACCCCGATTTCCGGATTTCTGTGTGGACCTCGACAGCTTGCACATGGAGACTGCAGTAAGCGGAAACCACTCCGATGATTTCGTCTGGACGATCAACGGTGTTCCCTCCGATGTGAGCGAAGGGAGCATCTCTTTCCCTCCCGAGGAGTTTGCGCCCTTGGAAGAACACGTCATCGAAGTCAGAACCAATGATGAATTTTTCGTGTGTCCGATTGCGGTGGGCAGCGTTTCATTTACGGGGCAGTGGTGCAGCTATACCATACCCAACGTGCTTACGCCGAACGGTGACGGACGAAATGATACCTGGGATATCGAAGGGATCGAATTCTTCCCCGGCACCCATGTGCGGGTATTCAACCGCTGGGGGCAGCCCGTATTCGACCAAACCGACTACGACAGTTTCCAACGCTCGCGCAACGGAAGAGGCTGGGATCCCGGGGACTTGAGTGAAGGAGTTTACTTCTACGAAGTACTTATCCCCGCGGTCAATAAGACCGAGGCGGGCAATCTTTCAATTTTGCGGGAAACCGTGAGAAGGCGATGAGGACAAGAATTGTCCCGAAAATTCAAGAACAAGTTTCAATCGGGAGCGTTCCCGTTTAGTTGATTGAACAATACACCCCTCAAACATTCAAAAGTGAAGGTCACAGAGCATCTGGAGCGTAGAAAAGGAACACTTTTTTCATTTGAAATTTTACCCCCGCTGAAGGGAAAGGGTATTGAAGCTATTTTTGAAGGGATAGACCCCCTGATGGAGTTTGAGCCGCCCTTTATCAACGTGACCTACCACAGGGAGGAGCACGCCTACAAAAAATATCCCAACGACATGCTGAAGCGGATCAGCATCAGGAAGCGGCCGGGAACGGTGGGGATTTGTGCTGCGATCATTAACAAGTATAAAGTGGATGCTGTGCCGCACCTGATTTGCGGCGGATTCTCAGCAGAAGAAACGGAAAATGCACTGATTGACCTTCACTTTTTGGGAATAAACAATGTGCTGGCCCTGCGGGGAGACCCGATCAAGTCTGAAACCACTTTTGTTCCCGACGAGGGCGGTCACAAATTTGCCGAAGATCTTATCCGCCAAATCGTGGGGCTCAACAAGGGGCGCTACCTTCACGAGGAAAGCGAAAATAAGGAGCGAACAGACTTCTGCATCGGTGCCGCGGGATATCCCGAAAAGCACTATGAGTCCATGAACATGAAGACAGATCTGGCATTTCTCAAGCAAAAAATTGACGCCGGCGCAGAGTACATCACTTCCCAAATGTTCTACGACAACGAAAAGTTTTTCGCCTTCACGAAGAAATGTCGTGACATGGGCATTACCGTTCCGATCATTCCGGGACTCAAGCCCATCACCTCACTGAAGCACATTGCCTTTCTGCCCAAAACTTTCCACATCGACCTGCCGGACGCACTCTCAGATGCCCTTGTGAAGTGCAAGACCGATGCAGAGGTGAGGGCCGTGGGGACCGAATGGTGTATCGCGCAGAGCAAGGAGCTGATGAAAGCAGGTGTGCCCTGCATTCACTATTACACCATGGGGCGGTCGCAGGCCGTAAGAGATATTGCGAAAGCGGTATTCTGAATCTTCCTTTTCCGGACGGACTCCTTCGTCGCCGGAAAAATCAGCGGCCCGAAAAAACCCTCATCCGCGGCTCCGCTTCAGCCACTCGCCCACATACTTGCCGATGATGTCAAATTCGAGGTTGACCTTGGAGCCCGGCTTGAATTCCTTGAATGTAGTGTGCGCATAGGTGTACGGAATGATGGCTACGGAAAATGAATCGGGAGCCGCGTCCGTTACCGTGAGGCTCACACCGTTTACCGTAATCGATCCCTTGGGTACCGTCATGAAATCAGGCGATACGGGGTGTTCAAACCGAAAGCGCCAGCTTCCGTCCTCATCTTTTACGGAAGTGCACACGCCTACCGTGTCCACGTGGCCCTGCACAATATGCCCGTCGAGCCGACCGTCGCTTTTTACACAGCGCTCTAAGTTGACAAGGCTCCCCGCCTCAAGGCTGCCGATATTGGTTTTCATCAGGGTCTCCTCAATGGCAGTGACCGTGTGCTCCTTTCCGGAAACGGCCGTTACCGTGAGGCATGCACCGTTGTGTGCCACACTTTGATCTACCTTCAGAGAGTCGCTGACTTCCGATGCAATAACGATATCCAAGTTGCTCCGATCGCCGGTCACAGACACTACGCGTCCGAGTGTTTCTACAATTCCTGTAAACATATTCAGTCTGTTCTTCTCACGTTCTCCGAGAAAACCGTCACATTGCCCGAAAGGTTTACCGGCACCAATCCGCCCAGCCGAATGGTGAACACCTTGCAGGTATAAAAGTAGACCCCTGCAGAGACCAGCTCTCCGGAGTCGCGGTTGGTTCCGTCCCAGAGGATATCGGGGTCCGTTGTTTCAAATACGATGGATCCCCAGCGGTTAAAAACGGTAAACTCGACGGATTCTACAGAGCGATAAGGGAAGGGAATAAAAATGTCGTTGATCCCGTCAGCGTTGGGGGTAAACACGTTCGGCAGGCTGTACTCCGGGCAATTGTCTACGCAAATAATATTGCTGAAATCACTTTCGTTTCGGTTCAGGGAACCGTCGGGCCAAGGGGCCAAAGAATCCAAGGCGGTCACGGCGTAGCAACCCGCGATGGAGAGGGTGTCGGTGATGAAGAAGGAGGTGTTTTCCGCACCTTCGATTTCGGCAATGAGTTCGAAGGGCTCGTCAGGCCCCACGGCAAAATATACGAAGTAGGTCATGGTATCGTCCGTCTCCTCGCACTCCTCGTTGGGGTTGGTCCAGTTGAATTCCAGGGTCAAATCCTCGCAATCATCCTCTGCTTCCAATTCGGGCGGGCAGGGCGGGGTGCGGTCGTAAGGAATGCCGCAGCGCTGCTGAGAGAAATTGACTAGGGTATCTTCCGCGCCTACGGCAAAATAAGAGCCGCGGGCCAAGATGTAGTAGCAATATTCGCGGTTGTTGACCAGAGGCTCATCCACATAGCCCACAGTGTCAATCACGGCCAGAAGGCTGAAGTCCGTCTCATCCGGACCTCGGCGGTATATTTGGTACTCAAAATTGATCCAAGGAGACTCCTCACGCCAGGTTACTTCCAGCTCATTGTCGTTGGGAATGAGTTCTATGAACAGAGACGGTGCCAAATTCGAAGCACCGGCAAGCGCATCTTCGCTGTAGAGCTCGACCCGGTAGGTGTGGGCGGTATCTATAGTATTCAATACGTCTGCTCCCTCCGAAATGAACTCAAGGGGGAGGTCATCGATATCGTTTTCAAAAGCCGTTTCCAAGACCGTTTCTTCGGCCTCATCATAGCCTTCACTCCTCTTCAGCACGTATTTGTAAGGCCCGGGAAAGGTCTCGGTGTTCAGTTCTACGGGAGCCCGCCACTGCACGGTATCGGTGCCGAGCGCGTCTGTAACACCGATGCTGTTCTTCTTGATGATGGGGATTTCAAAGCGAATGGTGGCACAAGCTTCGTTGCTCGCATAGCTTTCCGCCCCGTCACTGAAGCAGGCCACCACCATGTAGCAAATCTCCCTGCCGAAGATAACTTCGTCAAAGTCGATGTAATCCGTATTGTCGAGCCCCTCGATGGAGGCGATCTCCACATAGCCGGTATATTCAGGCACGCCCGTTTCGCAGTCGTCAGGCTCAAATCCGAAGGGGTTGATGCGTCGGTAGATTTTATACCCTGTGGATTGCGGGCAAAAAGAGGGCTCCCAAGAGAGGAAAATTCCCGCTCCGGTAGCTTCGGCTTCCAAGTTTTCGGGTGCGGGAGCCACCACAGTAATTTCGGAACTGGCGATATCTACCAGGCTTACCCCCTCCCCGTTGTCAATGGCTTCAAAATTGAGTTGATAGGGCGCCAGGCGCACGTGGGAGCAACGGGTATTCCAAGAAAAAACAGCCGTGGTAGGCGTGGCCGTACTGTTTTGTGAAAGCACGGCCGGAGACTCCTCCACTTCGAACGGGAGTCCGAAGCCCGTGATCAGCACATTGTCACCGTCGGGATCCGTGGCCGTAACCGGAAATGACACAGTGGTGGTGGCTTCCACACAGGTATCCGGCACATCGGCCAATTCCGGCGGCAAATTATTGCAGGGCTTCACGGTAATCTGCATGTCTCTCAACACGGAGCCCATGAACACTCCGTTTCGGTATTCCTCCACCACGAAAGCGATATTGTATTCTCCCTGCCGCTGTGGGGAGTCCCAAGTGATGGTTCCCGTTTCGGGATCAATCGATATTTGGTTTGCGGGGTTCGGAAAAGGAACGCCCGGCTGGTTGACCTCATCGGGAAATCGGTAAATTCCCTCAGCGAAAGGCTGGCAGTCTCCCCCCTGCGACTCGACCAAGCTAAAAACCAACTGATCATTCGGATCCACATCCACAGCACCGGGGTTGAATATCCACGGCTGGCCGAGGCAGGCATCTTGGATGGGCCGGTTGGTAAAGAAGACGGAATTGTTCGGTGCCTGCACACCCGAAATTCTCAGCACTGTTTGGATGGAAAAAAGTTGGAGTACCGAATTGCTGATATTGAGCACCCCTGTATTCCGGTTGGGATCTACCACGCACAGGGTATATTCGCCGGAGCCGGGATAGGTGTGGTTCTTCACGTAAATATTCTCCTGAACATCATTAGGCAGCAGAACGATTTGACTGCGCTCAACGCTGTCGCGCGGGGTTCCGTCACCCCAGAAGATGGGGAGCCACGGCCGATCTGCCGGAGCAGACTCTTGGGTGTAAGTCTTGATGGTAATCTCGTAGGTGAGTCCGCCCAAGTGACGGTAAGTAATTTCTCCCGCGCGGTTATGTGTGGCTTGGGCCGCCCAAGCTGAAAACAAGAAAACAAATATCGCGAGTGCCCTCTTCACCTTCGGGATTTACAATGTGTAAAAGTACGCATTCTGTGGTTTTAAAACGTGCGCGCGCAGGGCCGAATTGCCCTCTTTCGACGCGGCAGAAGTGTTTATTAACTTTTGGATTGCAACATTCAATTAAATTTGCACAGAACTTTACAACAATGCCGGTTTTGAGGGAATTGTTGACCTCCTGCAAGACGCGGGCACGGATTAGGTGCTGCCCCGGCAGCACAGCCCGCCGGGCAAGCCTTTGGTCGAGGGGAGTTCAAGCGGCAGGGATGCAATAACCGGCGGTGCTCAAACCTGAGGCGCACACATGCACGGGCGGGAACGATTAAAACAGGAGACGAATCCATGACAGAAGAAAGAATAAAAGTAGGCATCACCATAGGAGATTACAACGGTATAGGTCCCGAAATCATTTTGAAGGCCTTCTCGGACAGCCGCATGATGCAAGGACTTACCCCTATTCTCTACGGTTCTTCGCGGGTGTTGAATCATTACAAAAAGCTCACGGATCTCAACGACTTCAGCTTTCAGGGCATCAAGGATGCAGACGCCGCCGTACACAAGAAGTTCAACCTCATCTCCCTGACCAAGGAAGAGCTGCCCGTGGAGCCCGGAAAGGTGACGGAAATCGCGGGAAAATTGGCCTTTCAATCGCTGGAGGCGGCAGTTAAAGATTTGGCTTCCAACAAAATTGATGTGCTCGTTACCGCCCCGATAAATAAAAAAAATATTCAGCGGGAAGGTTTTCGGTTTCCCGGCCACACGGAATACCTCGCCAAGTACAGCAATGTAGACGAAGCGCTGATGCTGATGTGCTGCGAAGCGCTGCGCGTGGGTATTGTGACCGGACACATTCCTTTGAGCGAGGTGCCGCAGCAGGCCACATCGGATGCCGTTTTTTCTAAACTCTCGGCAATGCATAAAACACTGCGAACCGATTTCTCTTTGCAGAAACCCAAAATTGCCGTGCTCGGAATGAATCCGCATGCCGGCGACGACGGCCTGCTCGGAAGCGAAGAAAAAGACATCATCCTGCCCGCCCTTCAAAAGGCTCGGGAAGAAGGAATCTTTGTGTTCGGCCCCTATCCCGCCGACGGATTTTTCGCGGGAAATGCCGCGAAAAATTTTGATGCCGTTCTGGCCATGTACCACGATCAGGGCCTGATTCCCTTCAAGCACATCGCGGGCGACAGCGGGGTCAACTTTACCGCCGGTCTTCCGATCGTGCGCACCTCCCCGGGCCACGGAACAGCTTATGATATTGCGGGAAAGGGCATTGCGAATGAGAACAGCATGCGACAAGCAGTGTTTACCGCGGCAGATATCTACCGGCGCCGCGCAGAGAACAGGCAACTCGCATCGCAGGCCCTGGAGCCTCAGAAAAAAGGGAAATAATGCGCTTGCCGGTTTCAGCCTTTTGACTACCTTTGCCGTCCTTATTTGATAAGGTCGGTCTATGAAAGAGTTTGTTCTTGCATTTTACGGCTTGAAGCCGGGAATACACACTTACAATTTCGAGATCGGGAAAACGTTCTTTTCGGCTTTTGAAAATTCATTGATTGAGGACGCGGATTTCCACGTCACGTTGAGCTTAGATAAGCAGCCTACCATGCTGACGCTCAGCTTCAGCGGTAAAGGTGAAATTCGCGATTTTTGCGACCGCTGCGGTGATCCGCTCACCATGAAGTCAGAGGTAAGCGATGAAATCATTGTGAAATTCGGCGACGAAGATTACGAGCAAACAGATGAGATTCTGGTGCTTTCGCGCGATACGCACGATGTGGACATTGCCCCGATGATTTATGAGATGATCGTACTGCACTTGCCTTTCAAGAGGGTGCACAAAAATCGCTCGGCGTGCAATGCGGAAGTACTTGCCAAACTCAGTGAAAAAGAATCCCGAAACGAGCAAAACGAAACGGATCCCCGATGGGAAGCGTTGAAAAAATTGAAGTAAAGTAAACAGGAACCCATGGCACACCCCAAGCGTAAGACTTCGAAAACCAGAAGAGATAAGCGTCGCACCCACTACAAAACAACGGGCCCGACCTTGGCTACAGATCCTACTACCGGCGAAATGCACCTCTATCACAGGGCACACTGGCACGAGGACAAGCTGTACTACAAAGGCAAAGTGGTGGTAGACAAGTCTGAGGAGTAATCCGAAGGAAAAAGAAAAATTTAAATCAGCTTCACAGCTGATTTTTTTTTCCCCTGCCGTGAGCGCCGGTTTTCAGGGTCCGCAGAACCGGCTTGACGTAAGTTTGCTATATTAGCGCCCTCTTAACACCCGAATAACAGACCTCGACTATGGCTAAATTCAGGCCTGCCGTGACCGCCGTAAACGGCTACGTTCCCGAAGACAAACTCACCAACTCGGACCTCGAAAAAATAGTGGATACCAACGATGAGTGGATCCGGTCGAGAACGGGAATCGAAGAGCGGCGCATCTTAAAAACTCCGGGTAAGGCCGCGAGCGATCTCGGCGCGGAAGCGGTAAAAGGCTTGTTGAAAAAGCGCGGAATCGGCCCCGAGGAAGTGGACTTGCTCATTTGCGCCACGGCAACGCCCGATCACTTATTTCCGGCAACGGCCAACATCATTTCCGACAAATGCGGCATAAAAAACGCCTGGTCCTTTGACCTGATGGCGGCCTGCAGCGGGTTTATTTACGCCCTGACCACCGCGGCGCAATTTATCGAGACCGGAAAGCACAAAAAGGTCGTGGTTGTGGGCGCCGATAAGATGAGTTCCATCGTAGACTACACGGACCGCGCCACCTGCATCATCTTCGGCGACGGAGCGGGTGCCGTTTTGCTGGAAGCCGATGAGGAGGGCAACGGAATCATCGACAGCGTGCTGCACAGTGATGGGATGGGGCGCGAGTTTCTGCACCAAAAAGCGGGCGGATCCATGAAGCCCGCGTCGATTCAGACGGTGGAAAATCGCGAGCATTTCGTGTATCAGGAAGGCCGCACGGTATTCAAATTTGCCGTGAGCAATATGGCCGATGCCGGCGCGGAGATTATGGAGCGAAACGGACTCAAAAGCGAGGACATCGCATGGCTTGTGCCCCATCAGGCCAACCTGCGCATCATCGACGCCACCGCACGCAGAA
This sequence comes from Cryomorphaceae bacterium, assembly GCA_003565555.1. Lineage (GTDB taxonomy): Bacteria > Bacteroidota > Bacteroidia > Flavobacteriales_D > Cryomorphaceae > T3Sed10-241. The sequence goes on from PXBH01000073.1 coordinate 20,752, forward strand.
TGGGTCTGGACGATTCTAAAGTGATGATCAATATCCACAAGTACGGAAATACGACCAACGGTACCATTCCGCTCTGCCTCTGGGAGTGGGAAAACCAACTTAAAAAAGGTGACAATATCGTGCTTGCTGCATTCGGCGGAGGCTTCACTTGGGGTGCGGTATACCTGAAATGGGCTTACAACACGAATTGAAAAGTTTTGAAAACATAATTTTACCTTTGCATCAAGCCATTTTCAACCAACAGAAGAAAAAATGAAGATCAGCGAAATACAGGATTTAATCAAATTTGTGGCGCGGTCAGGTGTCACGGAAGTAGAAATTGAGCAATCAAACTTCAAAATCACCATTAAGTCTGAAGGACCTAAGAAACGGGGCGCCAAAAACAGCAATGAGGCCGAGGTATATATGCAGCCGCAAATGCCCATGCAAATGCCGCAAATGGCCATGCCGCAAGCCCAACCCCGGCAGCAGCCCGCAGCACAGGCACCGCCCGCCGCCGAGCAGCAGGCTCCCGCCGAGGCGAAATCAAAAGATGAGAATGCCAACCTTGTTACCATCAAATCACCGATGATCGGTACCTTCTACCGCTCGGCCGGGCCCGACAAGGATCCTTTCGTAGCCGTGGGTGATGAGATCAAGACAGGAAAAGTGATCTGTATTGTAGAGGCGATGAAACTCTTCAATGAGATCGAAGCCGAAGTGTCGGGGAAAATTGTGAAAGTATTGGTGGATGACGCCTCTCCCGTAGAGTATGATCAGCCCCTCTTTCTCGTAGATCCTTCTTAAACCGGAGCCGCCGGCCAACTTACATCTCAGCCTTATGTTCAAGAAGATACTGATTGCCAACCGCGGAGAAATTGCCTTGCGGGTCATTCGCACCTGCAAAGAAATGGGCATCAAAACCGTGGCCGTATACAGCAAGGCAGATGCCGACAGCCTCCCCGTGCGCTTCGCGGACGAGGCCGTATGCATCGGCCCCGCTCCGAGTTCGGAGTCGTACCTGAAAATGCCGAACATCATCGCCGCAGCGGAAATTACCAATGCCGATGCCATCCACCCGGGCTACGGATTCCTTTCGGAAAACGCCAAATTCTCCGCTATTTGTGAAGAAAACGGCATTAAATTTATCGGCGCCCGCCCCGAGCAGATCGAGGGGATGGGCGATAAAGCTTCCGCCAAAGCCACCATGCTCAAAGCGGGTGTACCCTGCGTGCCCGGTTCCGACGGCCTGCTCAAAGACGGAAAGCACGCCGTGAAAACCGCTAATGAAATCGGACTTCCCGTGATGATGAAAGCTACGGCAGGCGGCGGCGGGAAAGGCATGCGTGTGGTGTGGAAAGAAGAAGATGTGGAGCCGGCGCTCGAAGCCATTAAGCGGGAGGCGAAAGCCGCGTTCGGCAATGACGGGGTGTATATGGAGAAGTTTATCGAAGAGCCGCGCCATATCGAAATACAAATTGCCGGCGATCAATTCGGCACCTTTTGCCATATGAGCGAGCGCGACTGCTCCATTCAGCGCCGCCATCAAAAGCTTGTGGAAGAGACGCCCTCACCGTTCATGACCAAAGCCCTCCGCAAGAAAATGGGTGAAGCCGCCATTCAGGCCGCTGCCGCGGTAAATTATGAAGGCGTGGGAACTGTGGAATTTTTGGTGGATAAGCACCGCAACTTCTACTTCATGGAGATGAACACCCGCATCCAGGTGGAGCACACCATCACGGAAGAGGTGATTACTTTCGACCTGATCAAGGAGCAAATCAAGATCGCCGCAGGCATTCCCATCAGCGGGGCAAATTACGAACCCAAGATGCACGCCATTCAGTGCCGCATCAATGCCGAAGACCCCTTCAAGGACTTCCGACCCAGCCCGGGGACGATCACCGTTTACCACGCCCCGGGAGGCCACGGCGTGCGCATTGACACGCACGTGTACGCGGGCTATACCATCCCGCCGAACTATGACTCAATGATCTCAAAGCTCATCGTAGTGGCCCAAACCCGCGAGGAAGCCATCAAAAAAATGCACCGCGCCCTGAGCGAGTATATCATTGACGGGGTGCAAACAACCATCCCCTTCCACGTACAGCTTTTTGAAGATGAGGAATTCAAAAAAGGAAATTTCACCACGAAATTTTTGGAAGGCTTTAAGCTGAAACCGATTTGAGAGATATTTTGGAATTGAAAAAAGCCCCGAGGATTACTTCGGGGTTTTTTTTTTGTAGGTGCTGAGGAGCTTGACTTGGCGATCAGCCTCAGGATGAGCCGGTGCAGCTTCCTTCCGCCGGCTGATGGGGCACTGCGTTTTTTCGGCTGCCTCCATTGAGGGAAAGACATACCCCCGCCCTGTGAGTCAGTCTCTGCTTGTTTTGTAGCCGATTGATGTTCTCGGCTTTTCCTGTTCTTTGATGAACTGCTTTAAATACCCAAAGATCAGTTCGGTTTTCTCATCCTGCCCTGTCACCTTCTTGCGGATTTCTTCCATTTGGATGAGAAGGTCTTTGTGGGTCACAAGCATTTCACGCATTTTAGTAAATACCCTGATAATTTGAATATTCACGTTGATTGCCACACTGCTATTTAAAACGCTTGACAGCATTGCAACTCCTTGTTCTGTGAATACAAAGGGCAACGTTCTTCGACCGCCCCAACCTGAGGTCGCATTTTGCGACTTCAAGTTTTTCCATTGCTCACCGGTCAACCGGAACATAAAGTCTTCAGGAAAGCGCTCAAGATTTCTTTTCACTTGCTCGTTCAAGCGCTTCGTACTTACCTGATAAAGTACAGCCAAGTCGCTATCCAACATAACTTTCACTTCATTCACCAAATAGATCTTGTTCATCAGAACTTCATCGGGGATTGTATTTTGGTTTGCTTGATTCAAAGATAAAATCGCATGTCACATCTTGAGGCATCCAATTTTTTGAAGGCTTTAAGCTGAAACCGATTTGAGAGATCAGATCTTCATGCATTGCAAAAAGCCCCCGAGAATTTTTCGGGGTTTTTATTTTGCCGGTGCCGGGAAGCTTGTTGTCTGCCCGTCCGAAGGAACGTAGGCGGGCAAATCCTGCGAAACCTTGCGGCGTGTCGTTCCCGGTCCTGCGCAACGCGAGTGGAGACCGCAGGGTCATCAGCCTGATCGCACGGCCATAATATCTTTTTGTGCCCTTTGTGACTTTTGCGGTGGAAAAATTTTGGTTCAAGCGGGTCGAAGGCCCGCGCAAAGCAGTTCCGAAAACTTGTGCTTTTGCCGGAGGGACGCAGGATTGCAAATCCTGCGAATCCCCGCAAGTCCGTTCAGGATGGCCATTCTCTAATTATTTCGCACCGGTATCTCAATATCAATCTGATTCACCCGCTCCTCATGTGATCGAAACTGTAAGGTTGCCACGGCACCTTCCATGAAGTAAGCCGGTGTGAGGACGGGCAGGGCCGCTTTAAAGAGCAGGTCAGCATTCGGGCCGTACATAAACAGCCGACCGTCGGTGCCGTCCATATTTATTTCGTGGCCGTCATATACGCCTACGCCCTCCTCTTCTATCCTGTCGGCCAATGCCAAGTCGAGCTCATGCAAAGGATCGAGCTCTTCGGTACCGTAGTAGAAGTCAATAATCACAGCGTGCTCCGGCTCTTTGCGGAAACCTCCGTCTTCGGGGTATTCGAAAAAATTGTCGGACAGGTCCATCATTTCCTGAAAATGATTGCGGTTGATACCGGATGAGCATTCCGGTAAATATCGTTTGACGACTTGAATATGGTAAAAATTCGCTTAACCGACCAAAAATATCAGCGCACCGAGGGCCAAAAAGTAAAGTTTGAACAGTCTACTCAAAACAATAGCGATGCCTCGTACGGGAAGATTCAGGGCTATAAATCCTGTGAAACCCCAATCTCGCAAAGTGCGCTAACCCACGAAATCAGTGAAAAAGCATCACCCCGCCACGTACTTCGTCAGCTTGCGCTTCTGCTCACCCAACATTTTGCGGGCGGCGGAGGCGATGGCGGCCGCATCAAAACCGGCTTCGTTGTACAATTCGGGCTGACTGCCGTGTTCGAACCATTTATCGGGAATGCCGAGGCGCTTTACGGAGGCGTTGTATCCGTGATCGGTCATGAACTCAATCACCGCACTGCCCATGCCGCCCTGAAGACAGCCGTCTTCCACGGTGATCACTTTGTCAAGCTTGCCGAAGACTTCGTGCAACATCACCTCATCGAGCGGCTTCACAAAACGCATATCGTACACGGCTACATCAGCACCTTCTTCTTTGAGTTTTTCGGCGGCCTCGAGGGCAAAATTACCCGGGTGCCCGATGGTGAGCACGGCGATATCACTGCCGTTTCTCACGCGGCGTCCGGTGCCGATCTTAATTTCCCGAAAGGAGGTTTTCCAGTCCGTCATCACCCCTTTGCCGCGCGGATAGCGGATGGAGAACGGGCCGCAGTTCCCGAGTTGGGCGGTGTACATCAGGTTGCGGAGCTCGCTTTCGTTCATCGGCGCACACACCGTCATATTGGGGATACAGCGGAAGTAAGCGAGGTCGTAAGAACCGTGGTGGGTAGGGCCGTCAGCACCGGCAAAACCGGCGCGATCGAGGCAAAAGATTACGTTGAGGTTTTGCAGGGCCACATCGTGGATGACTTGGTCATAGGCCCGCTGCATAAAGCTCGAATAGATATTGCAAAAAGGCAAGAGACCTTGTGTGGCCAATCCGGCCGAAAAAGTTACGGCGTGCTGCTCGGCAATGCCCACATCAAAAGCGCGGTCGGGCATGGCCTCCATCATAAATTTAAGCGACGATCCCGTGGGCATGGCGGGGGTGATGCCCACAATTTTCTCGTTCTTTTCAGCCAGCTCCACGATGCTGTACCCGAATACGTCCTGGTACTTGGGCGGCTCGGGACTTTTGGGCACCACTTTGATGATCTCTCCGGTGTCTTTGTTGAAAAGGCCGGGCGCATGCCAAGTGGTAGGCGAGCCGGTCTCCGCGGGCTCATAGCCCTTTCCTTTCACGGTGAGGCAGTGCAAAATTTTCGGGCCGGGAATGTCTTTCAAATCCTTGAGCACCTGCACGAGGTGGTCTACATCGTGACCGTCCACCGGGCCGAAGTAGCGGAAGTTGAGCGACTCAAACATGTTGCTCTGCTTGAGCAGGGAAGACTTCACGGCGTTCTCGATTTTCTGCGCGATGTGCTGCGCATTCGGGCCGAATTTGCTGATTTTCCCGAGAAGGTTCCACACCTCATCCTTCACCTTGTTGTACGTGTGCGAGGTGGTAATGTCGGTCAGGTAATCCTTCAGCGCCCCCACATTGGGGTCGATGCTCATGCAATTGTCATTGAGCACCACCAGCATATTAGAATCCACTGATCCGCCATGGTTCAATCCCTCGAAGGCAAGTCCCGCCGTCATGGCACCGTCGCCGATCACGGCGATGTGTTGGCGGTCCGTCTCTCCTTTCAGACGGCTGGCAACTGCCATTCCCAGTGCACCGCTCACAGAGGTAGATGAGTGCCCCACGCCGAAAGTATCGTACTCACTTTCTGATCTTTTCGGGAAACCGCTCAACCCCTTGTACTTCCTGTTAGTGTGAAAAACCTTTCTCCTTCCGGTCAAAATTTTGTGGCCGTAAGCCTGGTGCCCCACATCCCATACGAGTTGATCGTAAGGCGTGTTGAAGACGTAATGCAGTGCGACGGTGAGCTCTACTACACCGAGACTGGCACCGAAATGACCCCCTTTGGTGGAGACTACATCTATAATGAAGTCTCTCAGTTCATCGCAGACTTGCGCCAGCTCAGTCTCCTTGACCTTGGCGCGAAGATCTGCGGGAATATCAATTTGACCGAGGAGCGGCCCTGCCTTATATGCATCCATTGCTAGTGAGGTGACGGTGTGGGAAGTTCAACAAAAGTATAAAATAAATGTTCCGCCCCTCTAAACATTCAATTCCTCAGAGCGAAGCGTGCGGAAAGCGAAAACACAGCGCAACCAATGAAGTGCACGCTCAGAGGGTGTAATCCACGGGGGCTTTGTGCACCCACCGGTACTTCAATTTGGCCAAAATCAAATACATCACCGGTACGATCACCAAAGTGAGGAAGGTGGCGAAACTCAGGCCGAAGATGATGGTCCAAGACATGGGGCCCCAGAAAATGACATTGTCACCCCCGACGTAAATTTGCGGATCGAACTCGCTGAGCAGGGTGAAAAAGTTGATGTTCAACCCGATGGCCAGCGGCACCAGTCCCAGAATGGTGGTGATCGCGGTGAGCAATACAGGGCGAAGTCTTGTCCTTCCGCCCTCGATGACAGCTTTGACGGTTTCGACGAAGGGCAGCTTGCTGTCCTCTTCCATCCCCAGTTCCTCCTTCCTTCGGGCGCGAATCAGGTTGGTATAATCGATCAAAACGATGGCATTGTTCACCACGATACCGGCCAGTGAGATGATTCCGATCATGGTCATGATGATCACAAAATCCATTTGAAAAACCACCAAACCCAGCAGTACACCGATCAGGCTGAACAGCACGGCAAAGGCAATGATGAACGGAGTGGATATCGAATTGAACTGCGCGGTAATGATGAAAATAATCAGAAAGAATGCCAGCGCCAGAGCGGTGCTCAAAAAGCTGAATTCCTCCGCCTGCTCTTCCTGCTGTCCCGTAAAGCGGATGTCGGCTTGCGGATCGAAGTCATACTCATCCACAATATCTTTGATGCTCTGCACCACTTCATTCGCATTGTAACCTGAGAGCACATTGCTGGTGATGGTCACCGTACGGTCGAGGTCGCGGCGCTTTACCGCGCTGAAGGTGGTGGCCTTCTCGGCTCTCGCCACACCTGAGATGGGCACTTGCTTGATTTTTCCCGTCGCTGCATCCCTGAAGGTGAGCCGCATGTTCATCAGGGCATCTTCGTTTTCCCTGTATTGCTTCATGAGCCGAATATTGACCGGATAGTCATCTTCTCCGTCCTTGAAGGTAGACACCTCTTTTCCGAAAAGTGCCGTGCGCAGCGCGTCGCCGATCTGATAGGTCGACAAGTTGAGGCGGCGGGCTTTGTCGCGGTCGATGAAAATGGGCATCTCCGGCTTTCCGAGTTCGACGTCAAGTTTCAGCTCCTCAATACCGGCGATATTGCGGTCATTGATGAAATTTCTGAACCCGACGGCATCAGCCATCACCCGGTCGTAATCTTCGCCGCGAATTTCGATATTGATCGGAGCACCCTGCGGAGGGCCGCCCTCATTTTTACTGACGGTAATCAGGGTGCCCGGAAAGCCTTTCACCGCTGCGCGAACCTCTTCAAGCACATCGGTGGTACTCACTCCGCGGCGGTCCTGAAATTTGGAAAACTGAACCGTGACGCGCCCTTTGTGCGGCGTATTGGCCATTGAAGGGCCCTGTGCGGGATCGCTCGCTCCCTCGCCCACCTGGCCGATAACCGATTTGATCAGGAAGGACTCCCGTGTGGTGCTTCCCGGTTCGTAATATTTGTCGAGCACTTCGATCACGCGCTTTTCCAAGGCAAGGGTCACTTCATTGGTTTCCTCAATATCGGTTCCGATGGGCTTCTCGATGAAGATGTTCAAGTATTGCGGCTCATTTATCGGAAAGAAAATTACCTTGGGCGGAAACAGCAACATCAATGTCACAGCCCCGAGGAGCATCACAAAGGTGCCCCCCAGAAAAGCATACGGCCTTGTGCCGGCAAGGGCAAAGGACAGGAAGCGCCGATAGGCATTTTCCAAAGCGGGCAACCATCGGTTCTGAAGTGCGCGCGCACCGGGACGCAACACATAGACATTCAGGAATCCGGAGATTCCGATAAATACGGACAAACTTCCGAAGGAGGTAATGCCCTTGGAGCCCGTGAAGGTAATCCCGTTGGCTTTCAAAAAATACCCCGCAGCGATAAGAAGACCGCCCGCCCCGATAAACAAAAGACTGTTGCGCAGCATGCGGCGAATGCTGATCTTTTCCTCACCCACCTTCATATAGAGCGAGATCAGCACCGGATTGATGACCAAAGCCACAAAAAGCGAAGAGCCCAAGACGATGATCAGAGTAATGGGCAGGTAAAACATAAATTCACCGAAGAGCCCCGGCCAAAAGGCAAGGGGCAGGAAAGCTGCCAGGGTGGTGGCTGTGGAAGCAATGATCGGTACAGCCACTTCTCCCACACCGAGGCGGGTGGCATTCAAAGGTGAATACCCTTGCTCCATCAGGCGGTATACATTCTCCACCACCACGATGCCGTTGTCTACCAGCATACCGAGGGCCAGCACGAGGCCGAACAGCACCATCACATTCAATGTAACGCCCAGCGCTCCCAAAATGAGAAAGCTCATGAGCATCGACAGCGGGATGGCGATACCCACAAATATGGCATTGCGCAGGCCGAGGAAAAACAGCAAAACGCCCACCACCAGCAGAACTCCGAAGATGATACTGTTTTCCAACTCGTCCACCTGCGTTTTGGTCTGATCGCTGGTGTCGTTTGTCACGGAGACGGAAAGATCTCGGGGAAAGACATTTTTTTGTGCGTCCTCCACAATGGCATTGATTTTTTCTGCTGCCTCAATAAGGTTTTCGCCGGCGCGCTTTTTAATGTCAATCATTACCACGGGCTTCAGGTACTCCCGAGCATAGCTTTCTTTCTCTTTCTCACCGAAGGAAACGTCTGCAATATTTTTCAGGTAAACCACTTCTTGGTTCTCGCGCTTCACGATGACATTGCCCATTTCGAGCGGGTCGGAAAACTCGCCCAGCACCCGCACATTGCGGCGGTAGCCGTCCACGAGCAGGTCTCCGCCCGAAATGGTGACGTTTTCGCCCGAGATGGCATTGGCCACATCGTCAAAATTGATTTCCATGGCCTCCATGGCGAGTACGTCGAGGTCTATTTTGACCTCTTTGTCCATCACTCCGCGTATTTCGGCCTTGGTGATCTCCGGAAGGTCCTCGATCTTGTCCTCAAGATACTCGGCGTATTTCTTGAGTTGGTCAATGGCGTAATCCCCGGAGAGATTGATATTCATGATCGGGATGAGTTCTGAAAAATTCAGCTCAAAAATGTTCGGGTCAGAGGGAAGATCGGTGGGGAAGTCACTGTCGCTCTTCGCGATGTCAATCTTGTCTTTCACTTTCCGCAGGGCCTCTTCAGGCGTCACGTCAAAGTTGAACTTCACCTGTATGGTGCTGTAGCCCTGTATACTTGTCGAGTTTATTTCATCTACACCCGTGATGGTATTGAGCTCCTTTTCGAAAGGCCGGGTGATGAGTTTTTCAATGTCGAGGGGAGAGTTGCCGGGGTAAGGGGTTCCCACATAGATTTCGGGGGTGACTACATCGGGAAAGTTCTCTTTGGGCATGTTTTGGTAAGCCGCCACACCGCCGATAAAAATGATCACGGCGAGCACGATCACCGTGGTTCTGTTGGCCACCGATAATGACGACAGTCCGAATTCCTTAAAGCCCTGATCTCCCGGTTGTAGCTTTTGCATCACTGTTTTTTCTTAAATGGTTACTTCCTCCACGCGGTCACCGTCGCGCACGCTTCGCGATCCCTTATCTACAATCGGCACTGAGGCTTCAATTCCCTCGATAATCAGGGTGCTTCCCAAGTAGCGCATCCCCGTAGTGATGGGCTGTTTTCTCGCTGTAAGCCCGAAGTTTTCCCGCTTTTCCGCCACAAAAACGTAATCCTTCCCGGCCCCGTCCTGCATGATGAGGGAAGAGGGAATGGCAATGGCATCATCAGCGGTGTAGTCATTGACCCTCAACACTACCAGTGAATTCGGCATGAGAAGGGCCGGGGGTGTCTCGAGATCAATTCTGATCTCAAAACTTCGGTTGTTGGGGTTGATGTACTTTCCCGTACGTGTCACTTCGGCCGTCAAAGTATCGCGGCGGTTGATGATGACTTCCACCTTGTCGCCGGGACTGACTCCGCCCATATACCGTTCGGAAATATCGGCCGTGATATAGAGGTTGTCCAAATTGACAAGGCGCGCAATCGGGGTTTGCATCGTGGCCATTTCGCCTTCTTTCGGGAAAATTTTATCCACTGTCCCGTCAAAGGGTGCGCGCACGGTGCTTTTGCCTTCCTGTTCGCGGAGGGTGGCAATATTGTTTTCCAGAGATTCTTTGCGGTTTTTCGCTTCCAGATACTGCACTTCACTCCCGATATTTTGCTCCCAGAGGCGCTTCTGCTTTTCGTAAAGGGTGGTGGCAAGTTCGAGTGAGGTCCGCAACTCGGCGATGTTGCGGGCGGTGAGCTCGGCGTCGAGACGCACCAATACATCGCCTTTTTTCACCTTCTGACCCTCGCGTACCGTGATTTCCCGAATCAGGCCGGCATTTTCGGCATAAAGGGTGGCGGCGCGATCGGTTTGTACATTTCCGTGCACCTCGAAATAGTGCTTAAACACACTTCTGCTCGGGCGGTACAGGGTAACCTGCTTGCGCTCGGCGGCGGTGTCGAGCAAGGCTATTTTTTCGGAAACCGCAGCAATTTCCGCATCGATCCTTTCGCGCTCCGTGCGCAGTGAATCCCGCTGAGCGAGGTATTGTTCCAAGGTGCCTTCGGGCCGGGACTCGCAGGCCGCAAATATGGCCGCAGCGAGGGCCGGCAGGGCAAGTATGCGTACCTCTTTCCGTATTTTACGCGTCTTTTTCATCAGTCTTCGAAAAGGTTAAATGCTTTGTCCAATTGTAATTTTGCCGTGAGCAGATTGAGCGCGGCTTCTACGTATTTGCCCTGCTCATTGAGCATTTGGGTTCGGGCCACGTTCAGCTCCGTACTCGAGGCAATGCCTTCCTTGTATTTTACGGAAGTGCGGTCATTGATGCGCTCCGCGAGCGCGGCACTCTCTTTTTGGGTCTCCCATACATTCATGGCGTTTTCATAATCGGCCATGGCTGTGTTTTGCTCCAAGCGAAGACTTTCTTCGGCACGGGTAAGGTTGACCTGTGATTTTTCCAACTCTATTTGAGAACGCTGCACGCTGTTCTTACGCTGAAAACCGCTGAAAATAGGAATGTCCATGTTCACGCCGAGAATGGTAGCGGGGAACCAGGGCTGACCTGCTTCCGTAAAGTTGAACGCGGCGCGTTGGGCGTTCTGCTGGTGATTGACGAAGAGGCTGAGCCTGGGGTAATACGCCGCACGGGCTCCCTGAACGGTGAGCTCCTGCACCACCACATTGGTGCGGGCGATGCGGATGTCCGGATGGCGCTCAAGGATGTGGTCGCGCTGCAAATACGCGGCATTATTGTTCAGCCGTACCAAGTCCTCAATACCGTCGGTGAGTTCTACCTGCGTTTCTATGGGAATACCCATCAAAAAATTCAGCGACTTGCGGGAAATTTCCGTAAATCTTCTTGTGTTTTCCAGGCTATTCTTAATCTGATTTCGGTTGAGCTTGAGTTGATCCACATCTTGCTCTTCGATCAGCCCGTTTTCGTAAAGGGCCTCGGTCTCGGTGAGCAAATCATTGACGGCCTCCAGGTTATCTTCCAATATCCGTTCGTTTGCTTCCGCCACCAAGGTGTTGCAATAGGCCTCACTCACTGCAGTCCGCACTTCTGCGGCAGTTTTTGATTTGGCATTAGCCGTCAGCTCCAAAGCAGTCTTCGCAGCGCGCAGCCCCACAAAGTAAGTGCCGTCAAAAAGGAGCTGCGAGGCTGTGATGTTTCCTGTAATGTTGTACTCCAGTCCGAACTGTACTTCGGCAAACTCGCCGGGGGGCAGCCCCAGAAATTCGCCCGGAATAAGCTGCACGGGGATCTGCAGGAGCTGCTGATAGTCTACCGTGGCGTTCAGCTGCGGCAAGCCCTCGGAAAGCACCTCCTTTACTTCGCGCTCGGAAGCGGATATGTCCAGGTCGGCACTCTTCATGGCATAGCTGTGCTCCAGCGCCTGTCTTTCGGCTTCTTTCAGCGAAAGTCGAAGCGGTTGCGCCGTGACTGCCGCACACAGAAGCATTGCAGCAACAAAAAGGGTCGGTTTGGTCATTTTTCGGATGCGTTAAGTTTCGGTTGTATGCGCTCCTCGAAGTATTTCAGTCCTTTTTCGGTAGCTATCCCCCTGATTTGTTGGTTGAACATCTGTCGGTAGATTTCGCTCATGGCGAATTCACGCATCGGAAAAAGGCGGGGGTCGAAAATGGCATTGATGCGCGCGATCCAGAGGCGAACGGCGATTTCCACGTGGGTATCTGCGCGAAAATCCCCCTCCTCAATGCCCTTGCTGATGTTCTTAAAAATCACCTCCCCCGTAAAGCCCTGCCGGCTCTCCTGCAATTCGTGCCAAGCTTCGGGGTAGTAGGACTCAAGCTCAGAAAATACCGCAGGATGTACTTGCTCAATCTGCCCCAGCACAAACCGGCTGATTTCGATGTTCTCATCCACTGCATTCAATCCCTTTTCAGTGATAGCGCGAATTTGCCCCTCTTCGTATCCGCATTCCAAACGAACGCATTGCAGCACGAGATCTGCCTTGTCTTTCACATGGCGGTAAAGGGTCTTTTTGGAGATATGGAGCTGACCTGCAATCTCATCCATGGTCATGCGCTTTACACCGTAGGCCATAAAAAGCTGCGTCACATCTCTGAGCAACTTTTCTTTATCGGGGTCGATGGGCTTCTCTTTTATCATTCGTCGGCAAAACTAAGGAAGTCCCAACACACGGGAAACATTTTTTGTTTAAAACGTTTCCTTTGAAGGTGTGCGGTGAAATGAAAGGATGTGCGGTAAAACAAAACGGGCCCCGCAGCAGCGGGGCCCGTAAAGTAAGGCGGAACACAGGCTCCAAAGCCGATTAAAGCTGGCCCAACGGTGGCTGGAGATCGCCCGGTTCAAAGGGATTGTACTGAATGGCAAAATCGATCTGGAATGCAAATCTGAAACCGGCGTTCAGCGGAACATTTTCGCGCAAACGGACAAAGTTGATGCGTCCCCTGAGGAGTCCGCCGGCTTCATTCGAGAAGTTGTAATCTACACGAAGTTCCGAGTTGCCGGGGTCACCGTCAGCTACACTGGGAAATTGAGAGACGAAAGTTCGTTTACCCTCAAAAGGTCCGTCGATAAAGCCTTCGCGGTACACCACGGTGGTCGGACCCTGAGGGATCGGCATCTCGACGATGTCCTGGATATCGTTCACCTGAAGATCGGTGATATCTCCTTCAATCAGAACTTCAAAAATCCTTTCAAAAGTTCCTTGGTTGGGCACGGGTATTCTCTGGATGGCGCGCAATCGGCGGTACCCGGGGCCGAGAGGGGAAGTAACCTGACCGCCGATCTCCAAAGCATTCGGCACAAAGAGGGTGTCGGTATTGCCGCTGAGCAAGAGAAGCTCATTGAATGTATTTTGGTCAATAAACTGTTGGGAGCCCGGGGTATTATTCCCGCCGATGCTCGCCGCAGTAAAGTATTGCTCACAGGGCTCACAGCTACCGCCGCAATCGATGTCCAATTCAAAGAGGGATTGGGTCTGCTCACCGTCGTGACAGGAAGGGCAGAGCGGGCATTCCGTGCCGTCTTCTTGGGTATAGAACGGAATGGGGTAATCCAGACAATCCACGTTCAGCTCCGGGCCGTTTTTAAATCCGTCTGAACAGGTGGGGCAAGGCGGACAGAATGCACCGCCACAGTCTACGCCTGTTTCATCACCGTTCATCACACCGTCGTAGCAAGAGGGCTCTTCAGCGCATGCGGTAATGCACGGACCCCCGCAGTCAATGCCCTCTTCTCCTTGATTCAAAATTCCGTCAAAACAGGTCGGTGCCGGGCAGTCGGGGCAAGAAGTGATAGGATTGTTGTCGCAATCAATTCCGGCTTCAATGACCACAATATATCCTTCCTGCACGAGGTCGGTCACTTCGATGTGCACATTTTGAATGCCGTCATTGCAGGTGGGGTCAGGGCAGGATTGCTGACTCACGGGGCACTCGGGGCTTCCGCAATCAATGCCGGTTTCGAGTCCGTTCTGAATACCGTCATTGCAGTTCGGCGGAACGGCACATGGCGGGCAGTCAGGGCCGCCGCAGTCCACACCTGTTTCCAGACCGTTGAGGATCCCGTCGGTGCAAGTAGGCAGGCATACGGTATCACAGGGAAAACCGCAATCTACGCCGGCTTCCATCACGAGTCTGTACAGGAATCCGTTCGGGCCGAGCCCCACACTGTCTTGGCCCAGATCGTTCATTGTTAAATTGTTGTCTCGCACCCAGTGGGCGTTTTGAATGCCGTCATCACAGGTGGAGCAGGGCGGGCAGTTCTCTCCGCCGCAGTCGATTCCCACAGCATTCGGATTGAATTGCGTCACGGGACTTTGCTCGTCTTGATTGGCCACACCGTCATCACAAGTCGGATCACAAGGGGGGCAATTGGGGCCGCCGCAGTCTACGGCAGTTTCGCCCTGGTTTTGGATACCGTCAAAACAGCTCTCGGGAATGAGATTGGCTTCGTTTCTACAGCCTGTCAGGGCAATTACGGCGACCGCCGCGAGCGTAAAAACGAAAGAAAGAGATAATTTCATCTGAATATTAGGTCTGAATTTAAAACAGGAGCGCCCCGTTTGAAGGGTTGAAAGTAATCAACAATTTCCGAACCATCAAAAATAGTTAAACTTGTAGTACCCCTAACCGCGTGTTGTCTGCAAAATTCAGCCGCTGTTGAAAACCCAAGATGTCATGGATACTCAGGATACACTGCAAAAAACGATCCCGGAATTGCGGATTGCTCCGCGGCCCTCAGCGGAGATATTGCAAATGCTCACCGAAAAAATTCCGGGACTTCACCCTTTGCCCGCAGCAATACTGTGGAACCGCGGCTACCGCGATTTCGCTTCGATCAAAGCTTTTATGCAGCCTGCACTCCCCGATTTCAGCCGTATGCCGGCGATGAAAGGCATGCGCGCAGCCGTAGCGCGCATCACGGCAGCCCGCGCGGCAGGCGAAAAAATCTTGGTGTACGGCGATTATGATGTAGACGGCACCTGTGCCACGGCGGTCATGTACAGTTTCCTGAAAAAAGCGGGGGCATCGGTGGAATCCTACAACCCCGATCGGTACCTTGAGGGCTACGGCATCAGCCGCGCCGGAATCGAATTTGCCGAAAAGGCCGGACACACCCTGCTGATTACCCTGGACTGCGGTATTGCGGCGACGAACCGCATCGCGGAGGCACGCGCGGCGGGGATCGATGTGATCGTGTGCGACCACCACACCCCGGGTGAAGTGCTCCCTCGGGCCCTGGCCGTGCTCAACCCGAAGCAAAAAGACTGCCCGCTTTACGGCGAAGAGCTCTGCGGATGCGGCGTGGCCTTTCTCCTCATCCGTGCGCTTTGCGAGGCTTGGTCCCTTCCGGAAAAAATGTGGCGCGAAGCCCTCCCGCTCACTGCCGTGGCTACATGCTGCGACATCGTTGACCTCACCGGGATGAACCGGGGCATTGTCAAAGCGGGACTTACGTCGCTCAATGAAAACCCGCCTCCCGGCATCGCCGCCATGCTGCAGAAAGCGGGCTACAGCGGAACGCTTTCCGTGGCGGATGTCGTATTCAAAATCGGTCCGCGGATCAATGCGGCAGGCAGGCTGGCCCACGCCCGAGAAGCCGTGCAGCTTCTGATCAGCCCCGACACGGCAAGTGCAGCCCCCTTTGCCGAAAGGCTGGAAGCACTGAACCGCGAACGCCGCATCCTGGACAAGGAAGTGACCGCCGAAGCCGCGGATGTCATGACGAATTACGACCCGCAACTCACCAAAAGTGCCACCGTAGTGAAAAGTGATAACTGGCACAAAGGGGTGATCGGGATTACAGCTTCACGGCTTACGGAAATTTGTTACCGGCCTGCGGTGGTCTTTACGGAGGCAGACGGTGCGCTCACGGGAAGCGCCAGAAGTGTGGAAGGGTTCGATATTTACGCGGCCCTGAAAGACTGTGAGGATCTCTTCAGCCGCTTCGGGGGTCACAAAGCCGCGGCGGGAGTCAGTCTGCCGAGCGAAAATTTTGAGGCCTTTCGCGCGCGTTTCGAGCAGGCCGTTGAGGCGCGTACAAAGGGAATTGCGCCGCGACCCGCTATCGATATCGATGCGGAGGCAGACTTCTCCGAATGGTACGACGGCCGTTTCAAGCAGTTTTTTAACCAGCTCAACCGCCTGAAACCTTACGGCCCGAAAAACAGGGAGCCCCTGTTCCTGACCCGAGAATGCAGAGCGGAGGATGTGCGGATCGTGGGAACCGACCACCTCCGCTTCAAAGCACGAAGCGACGGGGCGGGCCGAGCGTCATTCCCTGTCATCGCTTTCGGATACGGACACCTCTTCGACACGCTGAGCTCCGGAGCCGCTTTCAGTATGGCGTACACCATCGGCACCAATGAGTGGAACGGCCGAACCTCACTACAGCTCGAGGCCAAAGATATTCGGCCGGAAAAGGCAGAAGTCTAAACGGGACCCTCTCCGCGTTCGCGCGGAGTGTAATGTAAGTCGCGCTGCGGGAAGGGTACCGTGATGCCGTTTTGGCGGAATTGCTTGTCGATGTCAAAGCGAATTTCCGAGAGCAGGGTTTCCACCACCCAGGTTTTGCGCGCCCAGAAGTAAACGCTGAACATCAGTCCGTTTTCACCAAAATCCTCGAACCGAACAATGATTTCCCTGTTCTTGCTCACATCGGGGTGGCGCAGAGCGCAGCCGTAGAGAATTTCTTTAACCTGCTCCGTATCGCTTCCGAACTTTACGCGGACCGCAATATTGAAGCGGGTGAGTTCTGAGCCGTGGCTCCAGTTCACCACTTTCTCTCCTACCAGATTGCTGTTCGGAATAATGATGTATTTCCCGTCACGGGTCAGGACTTTGGAGGTTCGTATGTCAATCTGTTGCACCCGGGCCACGAGTCCGTTCACCTCGATCACATCGCCTACTTTCACCGGGCCCTCAAAGAGGATGACCAACCCGGCCACAAGATCGTAAAAGAGGTATTGCAAACCGAAACCGATACCCACCAAGAGTGCCCCGAGTCCTGTCAGTATGAGCTTGATGTCAATCCCGATACTCGTAAGCCCCATGAGGAAAGCAAAGCCGTAGAGCCCGTACTTGGTCAGCTTGAAAATCGTGTACTCCTTTCCTTCATCGATCCAGCTTTTCTTGGCAAAGTTTTTCCGCAAAAGCAGGAAGACCAACTTGGAGAGGATGCGGGCAAAAACGATGATAAGTATGAGAATCAATATCTTGCCTACAGATATGGATACCTTATCAAACTTAAAGACTTGGTATGAAAGCAAGAGCTCAAGCAGTTCTTGCAGTCCCAAAACCGTGATAATGGTCACGGCAGAGATGACGCGGATAGTGGCCCTGCCCACGCGGAGGAGAATGCCTTCTTTCTCTTTATCGAAAACGTCGAGAGAACGGATTTGCCGGTGCACAAACCGCCTGTACAGCTTGAGCAAGAGGCGCGTAAGCACGATAATCGCGATCAGAATCAACAACTTACCGATGGTAAGGTCGAATACCTCAGTGCTGAAAATGGCGTAATTAAAAAATACCTGCATGGGCGGTGTTCAGTGCGCGATCAGAGGATTACCGTACCAAAGTACTTACTCAAATCCGATTTTATCTCATTGAGGCGAATCTTCTCCTGCATCAGCAAAGTTAATTCTTCAGAGTTAGCGTCGCACAGGGGTGCCGCTTCCTTGAGTTTAGCATCGAGGTCTTTGATGAGTGTCACTACTTGCTGCAGCTTGATTCTGATGAGCGGGTCACATGCGGCCCGCTTCAGATTTTCAGCTTCAGACTCGGTAAAGATGCGGTGCTTGGCCACCCAATTTTCACTGAGCAGATAGGGTTCCGCCACGAGCTCGGCCACGGCAGCGCTCAGCTTACGGTCCCGCACAAAATCTTCGGTGCCGGGAAAGGAACCGGTTTCTTTGAAGCGTCGGTCAAAGATGTCAATAATCTCAGCGAAGGCCTCGGATGTAAATTTTATGCCGTCGGTAAAAAGCTCGTGTAGCACATACTCGGCCACAGGCACGGTGATTTCCTCTTCTTTGCCGTCTTCGGCTTCGAGTTCCAATTTCATTTCGGAATTCCCGTAAACCAGCAGGATACGCATCACGGCCGCCTCCTTGATGCGCTGCGCCTCGGGCCCGTCATTTTGCGGAAGGGCTTGCGGGGGCGCTGAAGGGTCTTGCGGACCGGGGTCGTAATCCCGCTCTGCGTCGTAAGCGCGCTTTCTGTTTTCAGACCGCAAGATTTTATTGATCTCCGTGTGGAGCACCTGTGCGGCGAGGTTGAGTCGCTTGGCGCACTTCTCCACGTAGACGCTCCGAGCGATGTGGTCTGAAATCAGGGCGAGACTTTCTACAATGCGGCGCGTAGCAGAAGTCTTTGCGGCAGGATCTTCAGCCATTTCCGCGGGCAGGAGTACCTCGAGAAAAAAGTCGATAAAATCCTTGGCCTCTTCTTTCAGGTATCGCTCCAGCTCCTCGGTGCTCACAGACCGTGCGAAGGAATCCGGATCGTGCCCGTCCGGAAAGAGCACCACCTTCACCTGCATGCCCTCCTTCAGAAGAAGATCGATCCCCCGCATGGCCGCTTTCACGCCCGCGCTGTCTCCGTCATAAAGCACCGTCACATTCTTGGTGTAGCGCTTGATGAGCTTGACTTGGTCTTCCGTGAGTGAGGTGCCTGAAGAGGCTACGGCATAGTCTGCCCCCGCCTGATGGAGGGAGGTTACATCGGTATAGCCTTCGGTAAGCAGGCAGCAATCGTTTTGGGCGATGGCCCGCTTGGACTCAAAGAGCCCGTAGAGCACCTTGCTCTTATTGTACAGCTCACTCTCCGGGGAGTTAAGGTACTTCACCTTATTGTCGCTTTTCAGCGTGCGTCCGGCGAAGGCTATGGGTCTTCCGCTTGCATTTCGGATGGGAAAGATGACCCGCCCGCGAAAAAAGTCATACCGCCCGTAATTGCCTTCCTTGATCAGCCCCAGCTTAATAAGATGATCGGGATTGTGGCCCGCAGCCTCGGCAGCCTTCAGGAATGCGTCGTTTTCATCGATGGCGTAGCCCAGGCCGAAGGTATTTATGGTGCGGTCGGTAAATCCGCGCTCGCGGAAATAACTCAACCCCACCTGCCGGCCCTCGTCAGCTTCCAGCAGGTTCTTCTCAAAGTACTCAAAAGCGAAACGGTTTACCAAGGCAAGGCTCTCGCGCAGGCTCACCTCCTCTCCGCTCTGCTCGGGCGCTCCCGTTTCTTCTACCTCAATACCGTACTTCGCGGCGATGTACTTTAAGGCCTCGGGGTAGGTCATGCTCTCCAGCTCCATAAGAAAGGTTACGGCATTGCCGCCCTTGCCTGAGCTGAAGTCTTTGAAAATATTTTTCGACGGCGATACGAAAAAGGATGGTGTCTTCTCGTTATTCCAAGGGCTTAGGCCCTTAAAATTGGAGCCTGCCTTCTTGAGCGGCACAAATTCGGACACGATGTCCTCAATGCGCACCTCGTCGAATATGCGGTCTATGGTCTGTTGGGTGATCACGGGCGGCGCAGCATTTCGCGAAAGAGGGAGTCCGCACCGTGGGGGTTCACGTCCATATCAATGCGCGTGATCACGGCACCTGTGGTATCGTAGAAGATCCACTTCCCGCTGCGCACATCGTCGTGGTAAAATCCGGCATACCGCATCATCCCGTTGGGAAAATAGGTCACTGTAGGCCCTTCGCGTACGCCGTCTTTAAAGGTGGTCTCGCTCCACCTGAGACCGGAGGGGTAGAAGCTCTCCCACTGTCCGTGGCGCTTGCCGTCTATGGTGACTCCGCGTTTGCTCAGCATACCGTTGTCGTGGTAATCGGTCACCTTGACCACTTCGGGCGCGCGCTCTTCTTGCTCGGGCTCACCGCCCCCGCATGAGACCGCCAGCATGCACAGCAGCAGCGCGGCAGAACTGATTTTTGCACACATCACAAGGTTATTTTTTGCGGTTGATGGTGTAATTCACCAAACGCTCGAGCGCATCACGCGCTTCGGTTTGTTCAAAGCTATAAAGAATTTTCACGGCTGCTTCCCGGTAGTACTCCATTTTTTCCGCAGCGTAGGCTATGCCTCCTCCCGCCACCACCATATCGATGAGTTCGCGCACCCGGCGCTTGTTTTTGTTGTGGTGCTTTACGGTATTGACCATCCGGTTGCGGTCTGCACCTGAGGCGTGCTCCAGGGTATAGATCAGCGGGAGGGTCATTTTCTTTTCCTTGATGTCGATCCCGGTGGGCTTACCGATCTCCCCGCCGGAGGTGTAATCGAAGAGGTCGTCCTTGATTTGGAAGGCCATGCCCACGTATTCCCCGAAGGTGCGCAAGCGCTTTCGGGTGTCCTCATCTGCTCCTGCAGAATGTGCGCCGCTCTCGCAGCACGCCGAAATCAGGGATGCGGTTTTTTGGCGGATGATCTCGTAGTACACCGCTTCGGTGATGTTGAGCTTTCGGGTCTTCTCCATTTGCAGAAGCTCGCCCTCACTCATCTCGCGAACGGCACCGCTCACGATGCGGAGCAGCTCAAATTCATTGCGCTCCACGCTCATCAACAAGCCCCGTGACAAAAGATAATCGCCTACCAGCACGGCAATCTTATTTTTCCAAAGTGCATTGATGGAGAAAAAGCCGCGGCGCAGGTTGGCATCATCTACCACATCGTCGTGCACAAGTGTGGCGGTATGCAGAAGCTCAATCAGCGAAGCCGCGGTGAAGGTAGAATCTCCGATGCGCCCGCAGAGCTGTGCCGACAGAAATACGAACATGGGGCGCATCTGCTTCCCTTTCCGCTTCACGATGTAGTGGGTAATTCTGTCCAGCAGCGGGGTCTTGCTCTTCATTGACGCGCGAAAACGCTGCTCAAATTCAATCATTTGCGCGTCAATCGGGGCACGAATCTTTTCTACTTCGGTCATAGAGCGGCGCAAATATCCGAATTCATTCTGACTCTCCTTCACTGCCTAAAGAAAGGTGTACAAACTGCCCGCCCGAATGGCCTTCGGTATAGAGCACAAGACCCACAGGGGTCTCGAGCGTGAATCTCGGTGAAAGCACGCCGCCTGAAGGGGAGTTTTTAAACAATACATGCTTTTTCAAGTCGCCGTCGGGACTGTACCGCACCATTACTGCTTGGGCACTGTTCCTTCCGGAAAGGTTGCTGTATTTCCCTTCAGAGCGCACGTCGAGCCCGGCATTACGTTCGTGGTCGTTGTACAGGAGCAATATCTCCCCGTCGCGTGCATGAGCAGCATACGACAAGTGGGTTTCGTCGCTGCGAGAGGCGTTCTGAAACTTGGGGATTTTTGCGAAGCTCAATCCCTGTCCGGAAGGTGAAATTCGGGTCAGCAGAATTTCCTCGTAAGCGTAATTCTCTACCGTAAAGTAGGTCCCCGTAGCGGGGTTGAACACCGTAGAGCGAAACACATCTATTTTTTCGCTCACCATCAGCATATGGTTGTCGCGCATCGGAAAAGCACGGTTCAAATGAAAAAGTGCCAAGTCGGGGCGATCAGCCGCTCCGCCCGCAGACCTGAAGCGCGCCTTTAAGGCCCGGTCAAAAGAGGACAGCCCGCTTTCGGTAGTCGCGCCGGTCTCCGCATGAAAAGCCACGGAAAAGGTGCCCGCCATCACGGGATCAATCATATTGCTGTAATAGCCGAATACCTGGATATGCCCGGCTTCATTTTTGGCAAGCCGTGCTTCGTAAATCCATTTGGTACCGATCGAGAGTGCTTTCTCCGTCAGTGCGTTGTTGTGAAAATTATACTTGAGCAGGATGAAGTCCCGCGCATAGGCGCTCACTTTTTCAGATTCGATGAGCCGCGTTGACGGTACATCTTTCAGAAACCACACGGCACGATCACCGTCGAGAAGGACAGACCCGTGGGTCATTTCACCGGAGGGGTAGGGCACTTCCAAATCCTTTTCGGAAATAAAATCAAACCCGCGGTCGAAAAGGCGTACGGTAAACTTCTCATTGCGCTTATTGTCGGGCTCTGCCGAGGCAATAAAAGCCATGTGCCCGCCCTCTTCGGACACGACAAAATCGTAGTACTTGCCTTGCACCATTACGCTGCGGTTTACCTTTCCCAGGTAATGGGGCGGATCGGGAAAAAGGAATTCCCGATCCACGGTATAGGCATAGAAGTAGATGTCCTCTCCTCCCTCATCCTCTGTTGTAGCAAGGATGAAAGCTCGGTTGCCGAACCGAAGGGGCTCGAGAAAAAATGCTTGTCTGCCTTCCGCATCGGGCAGCGAGAGCACGCGGGATGCCGTGCGTCTCATACTGTCTGTTTCAAAGCGGTGCAGGGTGAATACAGCGTCGCGCTTCCCGTCGGAAGTTATGGCACAAAAAGCTGCGGAATCACAAAGGAAGACCTCTGTAAGCACCTGCGTCACGGAACGGTCGGGAGCGGGCCCCCATGTGAGCTCGATGCCGCCCTGTGCCCGTGCCGAAAGGCAGGAGAGTCCGAAAAAAATGCATGCCGTAAATCCGAGCGTTCTCACTGTGATATTCTCCTTACCTTTATCCGCGGTATCTTACCGTTCTTATAACCCGCATGTCAGCAATCCGGTTCAGCAAATATAGCATCGCTTTCGCCTTACTCCTGCCTCTGGCCGCGCAAGCGCAATACGACGAGGAAGAAGCATACGGCTACCCGGATACACTCATCGCTGTGACCAATGCGGTAAAGTTCGACCCGGTTCAGATTCTTCACGGTGACTTTCGTTTTTATTACGAGCGCATGATCGGCAAGCGGTGGAGCGCTGAAGCGAGCTTCGGACCTACCCGCAGAAATTATACCGCAAGTATTTTCCAATACGAACTCGACGATCTGGGGGCCAATGTAAACATACAAACCCGATATGCCGCAGGTCTTTCCGTGCGGAGATATTTTTGGGAAACCGATGAGCTCTACGGCCTCTACCTAGCCGGAGCTGTGGTGCACCGCCTCCACGAAAAGTCCCACAGCGTGATCGGTACGGACGGCGACCTGACCGGGGATGTTTTCGAAGACAGCCGTCGCTATACAGATTTTGTCCTGATGGTGGGTTATCAAGCCCTTACGCTCGGTTCCAATATCTTTTTCGATTTCTATGCGGGCGCCGGTGCACGCTACCGGGATTTCGATGTGCTCCGTTCATCAGACCTCAACGACCCGGGCGCATACGCCGTGACTTCCGAGCAGTCCTGGATCGGTACCTTTGTGGTCGGCGTCAAGCTCGGGGTCGGTTTCTGACCCCTTTCGGGAAAATTACTTCTGTACCGCTTCGTTTTTATTGGCGAGCTGACCGCAGGCGGCATCGATGTCCTTTCCGCGGCTGCGGCGCACATTCACAACGATGTTTTTGCGCTCGAGATAGGCTGCGAAGGCATCTGTTTTTTCGGGATCTGCCTGTTCGAACTCCCCGCCGTCTATGGGATTGTACTCGATCAGGTTGACCTTACAGGGCACGTGCTTACAGAATTCGGCCAGCTCTCGCGCATCTTCGATTTCGTCATTAAATCCCTTGAATACAATGTACTCATAAGTGACACGCGCACCGGTCTTTTCGTGAAAATACTTCAAGGCCTCTGCCAGCTCCTCCAAGGTATTGGTCTCATTGATGGCCATGATTTCATTGCGCTTGTGATCATTGGCCGCGTGCAATGAAAGGGCAAGGTTGAAGCGCACTTCGTCATCACCCAGCTTGCGAATCATCTTGGCAATGCCCGCCGTGGAGACGGTAATGCGCTTGGGTGACATCCCCAGTCCGGTATCATCTGCGATGATGCGCGTACTTTCGAGCATGTTGGCATAGTTGAGCAGAGGTTCTCCCATGCCCATGTACACGATGTTTGAGAGGGGCTTATCGCGCAGCAACTCTGCATCGCGGTAGATTTCGGCCACCTGATCGTAAATCTCATAGGCCTCAAGGTTTTTCATCCGCTTGAGGCGGCCCGTGGCGCAAAATTTACACGCGAGGCTGCAGCCCACCTGAGATGAGATGCAGGCGGTGGTTCTCGATCCGGTCGGAATAAGCACCCCCTCCACCACGTGGCCTTCGTGCAGGCGGAAAGCGTATTTGACGGTTCCGTCTCTGCTCACCTGCTTGTCGGCGATAGAAACGGAGCGTATTTCATAGCGCGCTTCGAGCATCTCCCTGAGTGCTGCGGGCAGATTGGTCATTTCTGCGAAAGTTTTGGCCCGCTTGGTGGTGAGCCAAGCGTAGATTTGCTTTCCGCGAAATGCCTTTTCTCCCGCAGAGGTCATTTCGGCGATCAGCCGGTCGAGACTCAGCTTGCGTATGTCAATTTTTCGCTCCACGGATGCAAAGGTAGGTATATCTGCACTACCGCAGGCAAGTAGGACGGGTTTCCGGCACGGAATCAGTCGATTCGAATGCCGACCATACACATGTCGTCCGTCTGCTCGCAATCGCCGCGCCATTGCTCCATAATACGGGAGATCAAGCCGCCTTGTGCGGTCATGGAATGGCGGCCTATTTCGTGAAGAATTTCCAGTAAGGGTGCCGTCTTCAGTTTTTTGCCCGCCACTCCCCCAAATTGATCCGGCAGGCCGTCCGTAAACATGTACAGTATGTCGCCGGCCCGCAGCCGCACCGAATGCTCATTGAAGGCTGTGCAGGGATTGGGGCTTTCTGCACCTATCGATCTGCGGTCTCCTTTGAGGGCGATGAATTCCTCATCCCTGAGAATGTACAGGTTATTTTTGGCCCCGGCAAAAGTCAGTATCCGCGATTGCGGGTCATAGGCACAAAACACCAGATCCATTCCGTCGCGAAGCGGAGCGTCCGAAGTCTCGCACTTCAGCGCACGGGTAATTTCTTTGTGTACAAACCTCAAGGCGGCCGCGGGAGAATCGACCTCAGGATATGCCGCGCAACGATCCAAGGCATTGTGGCCCAGCACACTCATCAATGCCCCGGGCACTCCGTGCCCCGTGCAGTCTGCCACGGCAAAAAGCCGCTGCCCCGAACCGCCCTTCCACGGAAAATCATCTGTGGTTTGGCCCGCCCAATAAAAGTCGCCGCTCACAATATCGCGCGGACGGTAAAAAATAAAATGTTCGCCGGGCAGCATTTCGGTGGTGGAACGGCCTGCAAATACAGAGTGCTGAATGCGCTCAGCGTAGCGTATTCCCGAAAGGATTTCCTCCTTTTGACTTTCGACTACCAGACTTTGGGCACGTATCTCCTCCATACGGTGTTCGACTTCTTTTTCGAGGCGCTCATTGGCCGCTTCTTTCATCACATTGATGGTCTTCAATTGATCAAAGGCCTGTTCGCGGTAATATTTGATTTTACTCGCTACCGCAAATGAGAGAAGTACAACCTCAAAAGCAGAGCCGACAGGCAATGCGTAACGCGTGGCCGTATTTACGGGAAGTACCCCGAAACCGCTGAGAGAATAAACGGTTACAGCCACCAGAAATACGATCCAAGCCAGCAAAAAATAAAGGGCCGGTTCGTAGCCTTTCCTGTAGCAGTACACCGCGGCATAAGCCAAAAATATTGCCGCCAGACCGCAAAAGTTAATCACCTGAAAACTCATGCTCAAGCGGCCCGATACGGCGAGCATGAAGGCGATAATGTAGATGCCTGCGTAGATGAGCAATACATTGTCAAGCCACTTCACGTGGTTGCGGACTTTCAGAAAATTCCGTGCAAAGAAAATGACGGAAATTCCCGACATGGCCCCTACGAGCAATACACCCCTTGAGGAAAGCCACGTATTTTCCGGCCAGAAGTATTGATTTCCGTACCCGTTGATGACAAGCTGGGTGATCCCGATGAAAAAAATCGCTCCTACATAATACAGGTAAGTCTCATCTCCCGCGCTGAACCAAATGAAAAAATTGTAAAGCAGCATAACCAGCACGATGCCGGTATACATGGCGAAAAACATGTCCTTTCGGTTCAGGGACCGGTAAGTATCTTCGCGGGATGTGACGGTGACGGGCAAAATCATGGGCTTGGTGCTGACCACGCGCAGGTAGACCTCTGAACCGTGTGGAATATCGAGTACGGGAAATACGAAGTGAGATCCTTCCGCAGGCCTGCTCGAAAAAGGTAAAGCCTCCCCCGTGCGGTAGCTCGCCACCAGCGTATCTCCGGCCGTTTGGAAGAAAGAAACGGAGTCCAGATTGGCGGTGAGCAACTGCAGCATGTAGCCTCCGGACGGAGGAGAATCACCGCGGTAAAAAGATACCCGCACCCAAACCGGCTCTTCTGTAATACCGAGAAAGAGCACCTCCTCTTCGGCCTGCTCGAAATTGAGGCGCGAAAGTTCGGAAATCTTCGGAGTAGCCCCGGTCTCCCTGTACAGCTCCAAGGTGGCTACGGCACCGGGATCGGGGGCACTGCAGGCAGTAAGGAAAAGCGCGGCGATCAGGAAGATCGATTGAAAAGGGGAACGCATCATCACAATACACAGGATACGAAAGGTGCAGCTTGAAGGTTTGGTGTTTGGTCGGGATATCAGAACAATACGTCGAATAGGTTCGCGTAATTCGCTGCACAAGGGCTGAGTGCGGCCTTTCCGACAACATCGCACCCCGGAACCGCGGGCCGGCGGAGAATTGCGAATCGGCAAAACGAAGCGGGGCGAAGCTGCCGCGCTCTGTTAAAAAGGGGTCTGATCAGCGCACCCGAATGCCCATCAGGCATACGTCATCGATCTGCTCATTCTCGCCCCGCCACTGATCGAAGATTCGGGCCATCAGAACTTTCTGCTCATCCATGGTGTAATCTGCCAGCTCGGCAATCATACCCAAAAGCGTCTTCGACTTGAGCTTTTTATTCGATTCACCGCCAAACTGATCGGGGAACCCGTCGGTAAACGTGTAAATGAGGTCGTCTTCCCGAAGTACGATTTCCTGATCGGTAAAATCGACTTTGGCAAAGTCGATGTCAGTACCCACAGATATTCGGTCTCCCTTGAGCACGATAAAGGCTCCGTCGCGGAGAATATACAGGTTGTTTTTCGCTCCGGAAAACTGCAGGACGCGGGTCTGCGGATTGTAGGCGCACAGCACCATATCCATTCCGTCACGTACCCCGCCCGCATGTTTTTCCTGCTGCAGGGTGCGAACGATCTCGCGGTTGATAAATCTGAGCGCTGCTGCGGGAGATTCTACCTCAGGATGGTTGAGGCATCGGTCCAGACCGTTGTGCCCCAGCACGCTCATCAGTGCTCCCGGCACACCGTGTCCGGTGCAGTCTACCGCAGCAAAAAGCCTGAGCGTACGACCTGTTTTCCAGGCATTGTCCTCGCCGGTTTCACCCACCCAGTAGAAGTCGCCGCTCACGATGTCACGCGGCTTGAAGAACACAAAATTATCGGCAAAAAGTCTTTTGATCTCGCGCTCGGCGGGAAGCAAAGAATTTTGAATCCGCTGTGCATACCGGATGCTCGAAAGAATCTCTTCTTTTTGCACTTCTACCACGCGCTTTTGGGCGGTGATTTCCTCGGTGCGCTCCGTCACTTTTTTCTCTAAAACCTCATTGGCCCTGGCTTTCATATTGTTGATCATGGTGAGACGGGCAAAAGCCTCTTCCCGAAAACGCTTGAATTTGTCCACGATGGCGAACGACAACAAAATAACTTCGACGGCAGAACCGATTTGTAATCCGTAAGCGGCGTAAAAGTCGCTCCTCAAGATTCCGAAATTGTTCAGTATAAAAAAGAAAACGCTGATAACCAGCACCACAAAGGCCAACAGGAAAAACCGCGCCGGCTTAAAGTTTTTTCTCAACACGAGCACAGCCGTTGGGATGATCATCACATTGAGGACAAGTGCGGTAGAATTGATGACCAATACAGAAATTTTAAAAATCTCCGGGGTGTAGATCAGGGACAAACCACTGTTGGCCAGAGTGATGTACGCCGCAAGGCTGTACCACTTGTTCAGTTTCGGAAAAAACTCATTGAGCTGAAGAAATTGCTGTGAAAAACGAATGAGCGCAAAGATGCTGACGGAAGCGAAAAAGGGATTCGCAACATTGGCCAAATACGGAGAATCCGGCCAAAACCAGCGGTATGCAAAACCGCCGAGTGAGAGCTGCAGCATGAGGAGCGCGAAGATGTATGCCACATAATAAAGCGAGGATCGCTCCCGGATGATGACGTAAAGAAACAGGTTGAAAAGCAGCACAAAGAGGATAATTCCGAAGTAAGTACCGCGCAGCAGTCGGTCCTTTTCATCGCGAATGGTAATCTCAGTGGCAGACCAAAGACCCGGCGGAACCTGAAGCTGCTCCCCCGCCGACGAGACCAAAAGCAGAAACTCACGCGTGCTGTTCGGGGCCATTTCCAGCGGAAATTGATAATTGAGGTGTGCGATGGGTCGGTCGGAAAAACGGCCGTCGTCGCCCGCAGTGTAGAGCCTGTATGCATCCCGACCGCGTATTTCGTAGAGGTTGCAAATGTTGAGGATCGGGTTGTTCACCTCGAGAATGCGCCCGGTCTTTCGGTCTTCGGGGTTGACCACCCGCAGCTTGATCCAGTGGCGGTCTGAGCTGAACCCGAAGGTGGGCACGTCACCGGTCCGCTTAAAGTCAGCGTCGTTGAGCTTTGCTACATCTTTGTGGGTAAGGCCCGCGCCACGGTCTGATACCGCTCCTACGATGACCAAGGGACTCCTGATTTCGGAAACTGCCGGTGCGGGTTTCTGCTGCGCCCTGCCGAAGCCGAACAGAGCAACGGCAACGAGGAGAATGAACGGCAGAAAAAAACGCTTCAGGGACATGCGGGTACGCCGAAATGGTTTTCGGCATTCACTCTACGCGCGCAAAGCCTCAAAAGTTCTGTCCCGAAGCCATGAGCGCTTCGCTAACTGCGAGATCTTCAGGGGTAGTAATTTTGATGTTTGCCCGGTTCCCTTCACAGAGCCGAATATAATGCCCCGCGCGCTCCGCAACAGAGGCATCGTCGGTGAAGACCGGATCGTACTCGGCGGCGTAGGCTTCATCGATCACTTTTCGGCGAAAGCACTGCGGCGTTTGCACGGCCACCAAGGTATGCCTCGGCAGGGTTTTGCTGCCGTCGTTTTCTTTTTGGCGTATGGTATCCGTTACGGGAATCACTGGAACGGCGGCCCCGTGCTTTTCCGCGGCTGCAAAGCTTCGGGCGATGGTAGCCGCTGTGACGAGCGGGCGCACGGCATCGTGCACCGCCACCAGCTCCACGTCATTGTCAAGTGCGGCGAGGCCGTTTTTCACCGAATGAAAACGCTCGGCGCCCCCGTGGGTCAATACATGCGGGATATCGAAGCGGTGCGCACGCACCAAGGCTTGCCACTCCTCGCGGAGCGCGGGGTAAAGCACAAGCACGAATTGCAAGTCGGGATCGAACCGGTAAAAGGCGCGAAAAGTGTGAAAGATCACCGGCTTTCCGGCGAGGTCCAGGAACTGCTTGGCCGTTTTGGAAGCCATGCGTGTGCCTGTGCCTCCGGCTACCATAATGACCGCGCGCTTCGGCATGGCGGCCCTCAGATGATGAGCATGGCATCCCCGTAAGCGAGGAAGCGATACTTTTCTTTAATGGCCGTTTTATAGGCCTTCATCACATTCTCGTAACCCCCGAAAGCAGCCACCTGCATAAGGAGGGTCGACTCGGGCTCGTGAAAATTGCTTACCATGCAGTCGGCGATTTGAAACTCGTAGGGCGGAAAGATGAACTTGTTCGTCCATCCCTCGAAGGGCTTGAGGCGGGAATCCGTAGAGACGGAGGTTTCTACGGCGCGCATGGCGGTAGTGCCCACCACGCAAATTTTCTTCTTGAGATCTTTGCTGTGGTTCACGGTTTCAGCCGCCTTTTCATCGATGAACATTTGCTCACTGTCCATCTTGTGCTTGGTAAGGTCTTCCACCTCCACGGGACGAAAAGTACCCAAGCCGATGTGCAGGGTGACTTCAGCCAGATGAATACCTTTCAGCTCCATGCGCTTCAGCAACTCTCGGCTGAAATGAAGGCCCGCCGTAGGTGCGGCTACTGCGCCCTCTTTTTTGGCAATAATCGTCTGAAAGCGTTCGTCATCGATGGCATCGGCCCGGCGGTCGAGGTATTTCGGAATCGGTGTTTCTCCGAGGTCTGTCATGGTCTTCTTGAACTCCTCGTGGGTACCGTCAAAGAGAAACCGAAGGGTGCGCCCGCGCGAGGTGGTGTTGTCGATCACCTCGGCCACCAACTCATCGTTTTCACCGAAATACAGCTTGTTACCGATACGGATTTTCCGCGCGGGATCTACCAATACGTCCCAAAGTAAGGTCTCGCGGTTCAATTCGCGCAGCAGAAAAACTTCAATTTTCGCTCCCGTTTTTTCCTTGTTGCCGAAGAGGCGCGCCGGAAATACGCGGGTATTGTTCATCACAAAGGTGTCATCCTCCTCGAAGTAATCCAAAATGTCTTTAAACATCTTGTGCTCAATCTTTCCGTCTTTTCGGTGAAGCACCATCAGGCGGCTTTCATCGCGGTTGTCCTTGGGGTAATCTGCGATCAGCTCGCCGGGTAAATTGAACTTGAACTTAGAGAGTTTCATCGAGGCGGTGAGGTTTGTTTCAAGACAAAAAAAAGCGGGGGCAAAGGTAGCGAAAAAAATCACACGTCAGACGCTCCCGCGGTGAGGGCATCTTCGATCTCAGGCACAGTGAGGGCATCTTCCGAACGGTAGGCCCCGGATGCGGTGCGGCGCAGCGCGATGAGGTGGGCGCCGCAGCCCAAAATTTCGCCGAGATCGCGGGCCAAAGCACGGATGTAGGTACCCGAAGTACAGGTGACGGAAAAATCGACTTCCGGAAAGCGGGCGGCATCGGTTTGAAAATCTGAAATCTCTACCTCCCGCGCTTTCAGCTCCACCGTTTTTCCCGCACGGGCGGAGAGGTAGGCCCGCTTCCCGTCCACCAGCTTGGCAGAAAACTGCGGCGGCATCTGCATGGATACCCCGCTCAGCTTCTCGGCAGCGGCCCGAACGTCCTCAGCCGTGATGCCTTCGACGGAAGTGCTGCGGTCAACCTCGGTTTCCAAATCAAAGGAAGGTGTGGTCTCGCCGAGCCTGAATGACCCCGTGTAGGTCTTTCGGTCGAGGGTGAGTTCGGTGATCTTCTTGGTGTACCTTCCGGTGCAGAGCACCAAAAGCCCCGTGGCCAGCGGATCGAGGGTCCCCGCATGGCCCACCTTGATCTTTTTCAGCCCGAATTTTTTCCGGATCAGGTAGCGCACCTTTTTCACCACGTCAAAGGAAGTCCATCCCAAGGGCTTGTCCGCAAGGAGCAGGGTGCCGTTTTGGAAATCTTCGGCAGTGCGTTTCTTCAGTTCTTCTGCGGTCATCTCACGCGAAAAAGGCCACATAGAGCACCGCTCCGGTACCGACGAGGAAACAGTAATAAGAGAAGTACTTAAGCTTGCTTCGCTTGACCAGGGCGATCATCCACCGGCAGGCGAAGAGCCCGGCAATGAATGCGGCGATAAATCCCGCTATGAGGCTGCCGCCGTCTGTGGTCGATGCAGCCAAATCACCCGAGACCACGTCTTTGGCGATTTTTCCCAAAATCAAAGGCACCACCATCAGGAAGGAAAAACGCGCCGCCCGCTCACGGTCAATGCGCAACAATACGGATGAAGAGATGGTTGCCCCGGACCGCGAAATTCCCGGAAGGATGGCCACCGCCTGCGATATGCCGATGATCACAGCATTGAGCGGGCCCACGTCCTTGTCGGTTTTCGCTGCCTTATCCGCCAGGAAGAGCAGGAGGCCCGTCACGAAAAGCATCATTCCCACAAGGAGAATGTTTTTGTCAAACAGCATTTCGAGTTCTTCTTCGAAAAACAGGCCGACGAATGCCGCGGGCACCATGGAAATCACCACGTAGAGCGCAAAACGCCACGAAGCGTTGTTTTCAAATTTGAGCAAGCCCGTCAGAATTTCCGCGATGTCTTTCCGATACACCACTACGGTACTCAATGCGGTGGCGGCGTGCAGCACCACGGTCATCATCATGCTTTCGGAGGGTACGGACTCGTCTCCGAGCATGGCTTTGGCCAGCTCGAGGTGACCGCTGCTGCTCACGGGCAGAAACTCAGTGAGCCCCTGAACGATGCCGAGAATAATTGCCTCGAGAATGCCCATGCTTTCAGTCTGCTTTCTTCTCTTCCGAAGGGCGCTTCAAAATGGCGTAGAATATAGCGCCGTAGCCGATGAGCACCACAATAGGCGCCAAAGTGATTCGGCGAAAGCTGAAAATCTCCTCCGAAAACACTTCGGGGTCGTCGCTTCCGCCACCGATCATCAGGATGTAGCCCAAGAGGAGCACGGCAATTCCGATGAGCAGAATTTTGTAGTTCTCGCGGCCGAAGGCGAATCCCGGCGGGGTGGCCCGCTGCTCGTTGCTGCTGTCGGTAGTAGTCATACGTTCAATAGGTTTAGTAAATTTTACGGGTGTCGGTGCGGAGGTAGCGCCTTACGGCAAAAAGGGTGGAAAGCCCGGAGATCACAATGCCCAGAAGCATGACCACCCCGAATAGCTGCACGAACATGAAGTAATCATCCTTGTTCATCTCGAAAAATTCGGGAACCTCACGCCTTACGCCGTAAAGAACGGCCAAAATCAGGAGAATGGCAATGAGCCCGGCATAGAGCCCCTTCATGATGCCCCCGAGGATGAAAGGTTTCTGAATAAAGGCCCCCGTGGCGCCCACCAGCTGCATACTGCGTATGATAAAGCGCTTGGCGTAGATGGAAAGGCGGATGGTATTGTTGATCAGGGCCACGGCGATCAGAAGCAGTAAGAAGCTGAACCCGAGCAGCACCACGCCGATTTTGTTCATATTGTTGTTGACCTCCCGAATCAGGTTGGGGCTGTAAGCCACCTCGGCCACTTCACTGTGTTCTGCGATGTGGCCGGCGATGATGTCTACGCTGTCCGGGTGGGCGTAATCTGCCGTGAGTCGCAGCTCGATGACCGCTTGGAGGGGGTTGTAGCCGAGAAAGGAAACAAAATCTTCTCCGAGGCTTTCGGAGAGGCGCGCGGCCCCTTCTTCTTTGTCCACGTAGACCGTATGTCGGGTGTATTGCTCGGCGTCGAGTTCCTTTTTGAGCCGCATAATGTCGGCTTCTCCGGCGGTATCGTCTAGGTAGATTTGCACCTCAATATTCTCCTTCACATAGCTCGAAAGCTTTTGGGCATTGAGGAGCAATACGCTGAGAATGCCCAGCATAAAGAGCACGAGCGAAATACCGATCACGGTCGACACCGCACTCGAACGGGCCCTGCGCTTGGCGTATTTGTCGGGAGTAGCTGCCATTTGAGGGTGCTAAAGTAAGCCTTGTGGAGAAATTGACGGCAACCGGCGGGAGAGAAACCGCGTTTCTGCGCTTTCCGGGCGACCCGCTCCCCATCCTTTCGTCGGGATAATCCGCCCGCCCGCTGCGATTTTCCCTACCTTTGCGGCCGCAATACACCCCCCGAAGCCGTTATGGAATACAACTTTGCAGACATTGAGAAAAAGTGGCAATCACACTGGGAAAAAACGCAAACCTACCGCGTGGATGAATCGACGGAGGGCAAGAAGTACTACGTCCTCGATATGTTTCCCTACCCCTCGGGCGCGGGACTCCACGTGGGCCA
>PXBH01000049.1 GCA_003565555.1 Cryomorphaceae bacterium
GCATCTCGATACATTTTTTGACTCCGCTGCGCTGCGTAAAAAAACACTCCCTGCCTCGCTGTCAGGGAGGGATGTGACGCCTTCCCCGGTATTGACATCGGATGATCATATCCCGTTTTGCGCAGCGTATTTCCGCTATGACGCGATGTTTTTATATTTTAGACCCGGATTAAAAACGGATGAATCAAAAATTATGAGAGGTAACACTGCGCTCACTTTGGCACTATCGGCTTTATTCCTGATGTCTGAATCACTCCTTGCCCAGCGCGGCATGGGTTGGGACGATGAGGTGCCGCCGCCCGTATATGTAGATGTGCGCGCGGAAATCGGTATTATGACCGCCGACAATGTAGGCGACGTAGGCTTCGCTCAGGAGCGTCCTACTTTTTGGGGTTTGCACGGTGAGGTGGGACATAAATTCGATCGACTTTCTGTTTTTTCCGGCGCGGGCTTCAGTTTTATGCCCTTCCGGCAAAGTCAGTCCCGTGCCTTCGGACCGGTGCCGTCAGAGTCTGTGACTTCTTCGGTGACCTACTTCAGTCTGCAGGTTCCCGTGGGCGTGTCCTACCTGATCGGCACTTCATTCAGTGCGCATGCCTCCCTGAATTTCAACTTTATGAATATGGTGAGTCACCGCCATTCCACAGAGCTTCAAAATATTCCGGACGATGTGTCTTTTACCTTTACGCAGACTGACGAGGCTCCTGCCTGGCAGACCGTTCCCGAGCTCATCGTAGGATTTGATTACGACATAGGAAGCCGCCTCAGATTTTTATTCTTCGGCGGCTTCAGTCTGGGGGAGGTAGACGGGCGCAGCTATGAGTACTCCGTGCTCGAGCTTGAAGGGGCGGACACAGATCCCGCTCAATTGTACCGGGCCGACTTCAGCTATCAGTGGTGGAGATTCGGTGCAGGGCTTTCCTACCACATCGTCAGGTAAGGTCGCATCGCACAGCCCGGGGGTATATGCGTGCTCGCTTTATGCTCAGGGCAGGTCCTCCATATTGCCGAGCAGGTTGAGCACACTTGATTTGCCGTCGAGCATCAGCACTTTAGAGTTCGGTGATGCGCCTATTCCGGCGAATGCTTCGATGCGCTTCATGTCGAGGATGTTCTTGCTCAGGGTACTGTTGAGCATTTCGTTTTGGTCGCGCATGGCTTCCGCCTCGATGGTTATCGCTTCTGCGGCGGCACGTGCCTGGGTCACCGTGGCACTTGCTTTGGCTTCGGCGGCGAGGAGTACCGCATCGCGCTCGCCCTCAGCCCTGATCCGCGCCATATCGCGCATTCCTTCTTCCTGAATGATGAGGCGCTCCGTTTCACGGCGCTGCTGCTCGGCGAGAAATGCCATGCGCATGGCTTCCTGTTCCGCTTCCAGTTTTCGTTCGATGGACTCTCCGATGCGCTCCGGAAGACGTATGGTTTTCATCAATACAGATTCAATCACAATGCCCTTGGGCGAAAGAATCCGATCCATGCGCTCGCGTATGGCGTTTTCAATCTCGCCGCGCCGTGCGCTGTGCATGTCTTTGGCATCGTACTGAGAGCAGATATCTGCCGCTGCCGAACGGTACACAGGCAGAATGAGGTCGCGCTCGTAGAAGCGGCCCGTCTCACGAATCAGCTGCGGAGCATGTGCGGCTTTCACGCTGTACAGGATCGAACTCTCCGACTGTATGGTGAGTCCTTCGCGGGAGGGGAGGGGCTCATCGATCGCGATGTTTTTGGTTTGTACCTGAACCCGAATCAGACGGGTGGTAAAAGGATTGACCGCTACGGGTCCCGGATGCTTTACCTCGTCACTGAGGCGGCCGAAGGTTTGCTTGACTCCCACCTGGTCGGGCCTTACGATGGCACAACCCGATGCAATCAGCAAAATCATTCCTGCGGCCAAGATCATATTGTTTTTCATGGCTGTAAATTTTAATGATTTTACAAATTGACTTAGACAAAGGCTGTGCCGCAAACGGAACTTGTACAGGAATTATCACTTTTTAAGAATTCGTGAAAGCGGTGAGGTATGTGGGTATTTTTGATCGGGGTTTTCAGCGGATTGAGGAGCCGCGTGGGGCCTTCGGGGTGAGCGCAACCCAAGAAGGGAGACGGGATTTCTGACCTGACCTTTGACCTGCGCGAACCTCGGCATGATCGGAAAGCGATGTCGAGACATGAGGGGCGGCGATGAAGAAATCTTGCCCACAGTCAGAGAAATGAGCAATGCTTTTAAAGCTCAGGGAAAAGGTCGCGGCGGAGACGGGATTTTCAGAACCGTATTTATTTATCGATTTCAAGTTCTTTCAAAGCTTTCTCATACAGTTCGAGACCGACCGCACTGAGCGAGTCTGCTCGGTTTCTTACGGCTGAACTGTCTTCGTGAAATACCCCGGCTTCCAAGGCCCTGTACAGTGACATCGCATAATTGTAATACGTCACACCTAAGGTGTACGCGACGGCGGGATCGAGCCGGAGCTGCATCGAAAGCAGCAGCAAATGCTCGGTATATTTGAAAACAGCACTGTCCTGAATATCCGCATTCCATTTGGCAAGAACCGATGATCGCGCCCCGTAAGTTTTTGCTGACAATTCCTCCCTTGAACTCACCTGATCCAAATAATTTCCTTTTACGGCTTCAGCCGCCCAATCATTCAGTTTGTGAAAGAGTTCATTTTCGTCTTCTAAATCCCCTTCAAACTGTTTTGACGAAAAGAGCATCATCCAATTATAAAAGTTGACGGCCCTAAACATATTGAAGCTGTCGGTTTCCTTCCGAAACCGGTCGATCAGTAAATCGGTAAGCCATGTCTTGTATATCAATAGTGATTCTGAAGGAACACAACTGCCGTCAGCGCCTGACACTGTTGATTCGGGCTTATCTTCCGCGGTACAGGAGGGTCTGAAGCCATCCTTACCGTAATAGTGCTGAATGAGCTTATCGAAATATTCATCGCAAGTATGCACCTGTAGTACCGAGAGAAGAAGGTATTGCTTTTCAAATTTGTCCGATACAACCGGGTCATTTACGGAGTGGACATCATATTTCTCATGAAGTTTGCGGAGTACCTCCTTTTGTTCTTCGAAAGACCTTGAAGTATCCGAAAGAACAAAACCTTTCAGCAGATTTTTCAGGTAGATTTCTCCGTCTTCGAGCCTATTCCGAATCTCAGTTTCATCAATCCCCGAACATGCGGATTCTCGGGACAAATAATATGCGGAGCATTCTTTCACAATGGCTTCTGCAAGGGTTGTCGTCGTGTAAGTTTGGCCAAACGCCCGCGCTGCCGGAAGTGTCAATGCGATGAGAAAAAACCATCCAAAGAGAGATTTGCAAGCGGGTCGGTTCATGACAGACTGTTCTTTCGTGCATTACGGCAGCCGCACTTATGCGTACACAATGTACATCTTTTTCTCTTTAAACGGATTGAGGATTGAAAGCAAATGGAGCTTTAAAAGCGAATCGCGGATGCGGTCTTCACCCGCAGATGGTGGAGCAGGATCAAGAGCCGATGGCAGAGATCAGCGTCGCGATGGGAACCCTTGGTTTTGTTTTCGGGGGAGGCCGGTGTTCCGATCTACAGTAGCGCAGAAGACGCTCGAAAAGTCGGAATCAAAAATCCAAAAACATTAGAAAAAAACTACGCTTTCCCCATAGAGGAAAACCGGATCCGTCAACAGAATATTCAGCCCTGGCCTATCGGCGGGCCGAATACTTAGTTATTAGCCACTGTTTATTTTTGTTTTTTGAGTTGGTATCGATGCTAGTGTCCTTTAAATTTATGCCTGTTAAACGAACTGACCTTTCTTCTGTCTTCTTTCTGGATAATCCCATAGATTGTCACAGGAATGAGTAAAAGGGCGGCAATTGCAAGAATTGCATAACTCCAGGTTAAAGTCAACAGAGGTTGCCAAATGAAGATAAGAATCAAAGGGGTTCCAATAATGAAAACAGCCAGTCCTATTATTTGAGCTATTCTATTTGGTTGAGCTGAAAAGCTATCGACATGATACTTATCTTTTGTCTCGCAGCTTTGACAAGTCTGTTCGATAAATTCTCCTTTGGATTTAGCCAGATCTACTCGATCAGTGGCCCAAGTCCGCAGATTCATCTCATTTCCACAGGTCTTACATCTGGTCGATAGTTTCATCTTCTAATAGTGGCTAACGGTTCGCGCATATGGCTTGTGGCGGTTTTCGAAGTGAAATTCTTTCTTTCAAAGATA
Organism: Cryomorphaceae bacterium; assembly: GCA_003565555.1. GTDB lineage: Bacteria > Bacteroidota > Bacteroidia > Flavobacteriales_D > Cryomorphaceae > T3Sed10-241. Next base: position 4,218 of record PXBH01000049.1, read on the forward strand.
ATCTCCATTAGAAGTCAAAATCCGAATTTACGACAATCCCGCCATAAGTTATATGCGCTGTTGTAGCACGTTTTATTTCTTTTCCATTGTGACTTTGTAAGATAGACCAACTTCCCAAACCATTTTATTTGTATCCAATGAGACAATGTCGACGTTGACTTTATAATCAAAGTTTTTATCCACGTCAATCCATGCTACTACTAAATTACTGTCACAAGTGTAATACAGCGGCAATTCTTTCAATTCTTCTGCTGATATATCATTTGATGCAAAAGTTGTCATAATATCAGTTTTTACTATTCCAGCATCTGTGAATTCAAAATATTTATCTTTCGACTCAGACCATGCTTCAATTCCAAATAAGGTGATGAAATCATTTTCTTTGGGGTCTTCAATTTGATGAGAATATCTTATTCTCTCAAAATCTGTTATTATCCACTTCCCTTGGATTTTTTCAACGTCACAATCGTGAGATTTAACCAACGCTAAAAGAAGAAATGCATTCAAAATTATTTTGAGAATCATTTTCTGTTTCATTTTAATGTGCTACAACGTTTTGCGCATATGGCTTGTGGCGGCTTCCGAAGCGGAATTCTTTCTTTCAATGTTGATCTCCATTAGAAGTCAAAACCCGAATTTACGATAATCCCGCCATAAGC
>PXBH01000101.1 GCA_003565555.1 Cryomorphaceae bacterium
GCTGATGAGTTTTTGGAGTGGTGCAGGGAAAGACGTGAGTCCTGAGTCCTGAGTCCTGAGTCCTGAGTCCTGAGTCCTGAGTCCTGAGTCCTGAGTCCTGAAGCGCAAATTGAGAATTACGTTCTATTACCTCAATCCATCAGTGCGCTGAAAAGTTTAAAACCGAAGAATAACGAACCGAGAAATGTAAAACCGACTAAATAATGTCGATATCGAACAACTGATCTGTCCCGGCCAAACTTAATCGGTTAATCGGTTTAAAAACTTTTACGACTCCCGGCGGATTTGTCTGTTCTGCGGCTTTTTCTCTAATGTGAGTTCAACATTACTACAAAGCTTGAATAAGCCCCCCTTTGAGTGGCTGTGAGAAAACTATTTCTCAATAAAAAACATAGTAAAAAAACATGCTTTTTTGCCACGGACACGGAAAAGCACGGAATATTCAGTGTGTTTCCATGATACCGTGGCAATATATCTCAGCCTCTCAAAGGGGGGCAATGTTTAAATGATCAGGCCCTTGTTCAATCCGGCAAACTGCCATAGACAAATTTAGAAGCGAAGGAGAATATGAATGAGTGATTATAAAGTTTTGAATCATCATAATTCGAAAACCTGTAATTGTTTCTTTATGTTGCCCTGAAACAACTAAAATGATATTCTCTCTTATCAATATTTTCATACCTATTCCTTAATTATTAATCATTATAACATTGTTATCGCCGGCAAAAAAAGATCCATTATTGCAACTCTATTGTCGGGTTATTGAAAAACGCCGGGACTCATTTGCGCTGCATGCACCTGACGGCAGCCTTACATTCGGAGAACTTGATCAGGCTTCGAATAAGCTGGTAAACGTACTCAAAAAAACGGGATGCAGCGACTGTATCATTTTTCTTCCCCCCTCTGCTTTATACATAGCTTCTTTGGTAGCTTGCATGAAGGCCGGTATTCCCGCTGTTATCGTTGAACCGGAGCAATACAATGCCCATGTAAATGGCCGCTTTTCAGATAAAAACACCTGCTGCCTTACATCTCACGAACTAATAACAAAAGCTGAAAAAACACTGGAAGTGCCGGCCATCGCCGCTGATAAAATCCGGAATGATGAGGAAACAACTGCCTTAGTAAACACCCCCGAAACTTCTGGCATGATGCCTCTCCACAGGATATTTACATCCGGTTCATCCGGGCAACCTAAAATGGCCACTATTAACCGTGAGTCGGAGTATGTTCATGCCAAAGAAGCCGGCAAATTATACAACTACAAAACCGGGCAGGCATACGCTAATCTTGGCAGACACACAAGCTCCCTGATTGTTAATGGCTTTTGGCGTGTAATTCTATCTGGCAGCTGTTTCATTTTCTTTGACCTGAAAAAAGAGAATTTTCGGGCAATTCATGAACGGCTCAAGCTGGAAAAAGCTCGAGGTTTGCAGGGCCCTTCATCCATCATGAAAAAATTCATTCATGAAACCCAAGGGCTTGAAAAACTAAGTGGGATTGACAGCCTGATATTTGGAGGTGAGCCATTACCTGTTGAAATTTTAAAAGCAGCTTATCTCATCTTTAGCCCATCCGCGATGATTACACTGAATTATTCCAGTACGGAATGCATGATGATATCAACATTCACACTGCCCATCAAAGAAGCGTTAAAGCTAAAAAAAATCCCTGCAGGTGTACCCGTTCCTTCAAAAATTGTGAAACTGATCGATGAACATGGCACAGAGGTTGAGCAGGGGACGCCGGGCCGGGTAGTTGTAACCTCAAAATATATCGCGTCTGCTATTGAAGGAGAAAAAGCAGGCACATTAATTGAAACCGAAAGCAAGCCGGGCTACCGCACATATTTCACAAGCGACCTGGCTAAACTTAATGAAAACGGACACATTGAGATTCTTGGAAGAGTTGACCGAACCGTAAAAATTAATGGGGTTAGGGTTGAAATTAATTCTATCGAAAATGTACTGAACCAACTGTCCGGAATCAGCAAATCCATTGTAGTACCGGTTGATGTATCTGAAAATAATAAGCAGCTTTTTGCCTGTCTGGTGCGTTCTGATAATGCCGTGTCGAATTCTGAAATTTATGACGAATTAAAACAGAGGTTTAACTCAGCTCATTTGCCGACACATATTATTGATTTGAAAACAATTCCCCTGAATATGAGGGGCAAAACGGACTTTGAAAAGATTAAGGAGGCCTGTTTACATCATATCACGAAGGTTGGCCACGTCAAAGAGGCTTTCAAATCAAAAGAACATCTTGATGTTCACAACAATTTGATTGATTTTTGGTCGCAGGTACTAAAGAAACCAATTGCCAAACAATCAGGGTCGTTTTTTTCTGAGGGTGGTGACAGCCTTTCCTCAGCTGAGCTTGTAGGTTTGATCAACTCCGCATACAAACTTAAACTGGAAGTGGCCTGGATATTTAAACATCCAACATTGAAAAAACAGGCAGAATTTCTGTTCAAAAGCACTTCGGCAGTATCAGGGGAAAGTGCCAAAGAGAAAAATCAGCCCGGCCTGTCGGCCGCCGAAGTGAAAGAATTGTTAGGATTTTAACTCTCATTCTAAAAACCTTATGAAAGAAATTATTCTTTTTGGCACAGGCAATACGGCTCAGGTTTTGTACTATCACCTGGAAAAAGCTGGTAGAAAGGTTGCAGCATTTACGGTTGACAATAACTATTTGGATGCAAACAAGCTGCTAAACAGGCCTGTAGTTCCATATAATAATATAACCAGCCTCTACCCGCCTGAACGATATGACATGATGATTGCAATCGGTTATGCCAAAATGAACAGGGTTCGAGCAGAAAAGTTTAGAGAAATAACCAAAATGGGGTATGATACTGTAAGTTATGTAAGCCCTACTGCAATCGTTTGGGATGGATTCAGTTTAAACCCGCACTGCAAAATCGGTGAGCAAACCATTGTACAGCCATTCTCTAAAATTGGTAAAAATGTTTTTATCGGAAGCGGATGTATTATCGGGCATCATGCAGAAATCAAGGATCACTCATTTCTTGCATCAGGTGTAATTGTGGGCGGCGGCGCCACTGTGGAACCATACTCTTTTTTGGGTACAGGTTCCGTAACACGAAATGACATTATTATTAGAGAATCCTCAGTAGTTGGTGCCGGTACCGTGATATTGAATCACACCCAAAAAAACAGTGTCCATCTAAACCGTTCAGCCGAAAAAATGGATATATCATCAAAAGAGTTGTTCGATTCGTGAATATAATAGGTAATCATAATAAAATCAGTGGATTGCAAGCGCCCGTAGTTCTCGACGTAACTTTACGTGATGGCGGCTATCTGAATAATTGGAATTTCAATGAACAACAGATTGAAACAGCCATCCACTCTGCCGAAACAATGGGTGCCGACATTATTGAGATTGGCTATCTGGACGACAAACCCGGCCTGCCGATTACCGCATCCTGGCCGCCTGAGCTCCTGAATCGGCTTCGGAAAAAAAGAAGAAATATAATTATAGCGGCTATGGTACGCCCGTTTGTAGAGAGGGCGGTAAGCGTATTGAGCTCCCGAAAAGAGTTTATCGATTTGGCCCGAATTCCTGTTGACCTCAGAAACACAGAACCTGCAAATCGCCTTTCAGAAATATGTGATACTTTAGAAATACCATATACATTCAATCTAACCAGCGTAACATGTTATCATCTTCGTGAAATCGAAAAAGCAGCTGGTTCTTTACGTAAAAGTGCCAGAATTTTTTACATCGCAGATTCGCGGGGAGCTTTGTTAACGGAAGCAGTAGCCGGTGTTGTGGGTGCAATTAAGGAACACTGGGCAGGCCCTGTTGGATATCATGCACATAATAATCTTGGGCTGGCGATAAAAAATACCGAGGAAGCCATAAACTGCGGGTGTAGCTTTATTGACGGTTCAATTTGCGGTATAGGGCTTGGTGGGAGAAATCTTAACCTGAAAGATGCACTCCGGATTGCAGGAAAACAAAGTTATGCCACACATGAAGATGATATTGCTTCAGAAATATGCGAAGAGAATTTAGGCGTAAATCCCCCCGCTGATGAGATGTCACTTTTTACTCTATCGGGGGAAAGAAACATAAAAATGGAGTGGGTGCAACTAATGTATGAGCAGTTAGGGCTAAACGCCACTGCTCAAATTCTTCAAAATATTCCTTACAGTAACATGTTTGACTACTTGGAACTGAAACCATACATCGATAATCAAACCTGGCAGAAAATAAGATGGTGATAAGGCTTCGCATATACCACTCGGAAATGGCTGATCACGATGAGTCAGACCAAATTTTTTACTCCCTTGTAAAACCTGTGCATGAAAAGCATGGAGCTCTGTTCAGGGGAAGGTACAGAGATGCCAGCGGAAAAGTCTTTGTTCTTTGGGAATACGAAAACGAAAATGAGCTAAAACGAATCCAGAAAGTTGTTGCTGATGACCCAGAGAGCCAAAAGAATAAAACTCTTCGCCAAAAAAGAGGGCTGCACGGTATACCTTTCGATGAATACATTCTCAAATCCACAAATTAGTTCTCTTCCTCATTGGCAGATACATCCACCCGCCCCAAGAGTTCCATACCCGAAAGAAGCCGTTTGTAGTTTTCTAATATCATTCCTGCCGCTTCTTGTGGGGCTACTATTGACGAAACACACGGCGTAATCATAATTTTCTCCCTTCCCCAGAATGGGTGTGAGGCTGGCAGTGGTTCCTTGGTAAACACATCCAGTGTTGCGTGTTCTAAAATACCGGCATCCAGTGCGTAGATCAGGTCTTCATCAACAAGATGTGCCCCGCGAGCTGCATTAATTAAAAAAGCAGGTTTTCGGAGTTTTTTGAACAGGGCAAGATCCAAAA
>PXBH01000157.1 GCA_003565555.1 Cryomorphaceae bacterium
GGTTCGAGTCCCGTCCGGACCGCAAAAAGCTCCTTACCGGGAGCTTTTTTGCTATGTAGCAGATTGTGTTGAGTAAGAGTGCCTGCCTGTCATCCCCAAGGATCTTGGGGACGGGTTCGAGCCGGCCTATGCTTGGGTGCCTTAGGGTAGCTAAACTTGTCACAGGATGTTCCGGCAGAATTTTAGTTGCTCTGCAAAGCACTTGATTATTTTTACATTGGCTTCAATTTCGAAATCCTAAATTAGGGCTCGCCACAATGGCCCACAGAAATCATGTTTTACGTCTATGTCATATATAGCGCTAATGGAGATTGCTATTACAGAGGTTTTTCAGAGCAACCCATCGAGCGTCTTGGTCAGCATAATAATGCTGAAAGCAGATACACGTCCCGTTTTGATGATTGGAAGCTTTTCCACCTTGAAGAATATTCAACGAAAAAGGAGGCCTTGATTCGTGAAAAACGAGTTAAGAAGTACTCAAAAAGTCAAATCGTTGAACTCTCCAAATCATCAAAGAATATGCTGCACAAATTTCACTCTGATCACTAACGAGGGGCCCGACAGTGGGCAATTGTCATCCCCAAGGATCTCGGGGATGGGTTCGCGTCCCGTCCGGACTGCAAAAAGCTCCCGGGAGGGAGCTTTTTGCGTTTGGCCTTTTCGGTGTTAAGGTTCTCCGAAGGGAAAGCTTTTGGCTGCCTCACCCAGAGGCGTAATGCCGTTGACGTCAAACATGGAGTAGGGGTCGCCGGGCTGATTGCGTGGGTTGTAAAGCACGTGCGTACCGCACCTGCTGCCGTCTTGCCTGCTCTTCAGGTATTCGTAAAGTTCGCGGTGGAAGTTTTTGTAAGCTTCCACACCCTCCGGGCTCCAATCTGCGCCGCGGTGTCCCGCTTCGGTGATGTGAAGCGGAAGGGGAAAAGCATCGGCAAAAGCATAATCGCTCGAATGCACTGACTTTTCTTCCAAACTCTTCCCGCCGTCGTCAGCCCCGCCGAGGTAGATGTGTAGGGCCACACCGTCTATGCTGCTTGGGTGGGCGGCGGCGTATTGAAATACGGCGGCGTTCCATACCTCTCGGTAAGCATCACCGGGTGAACCGTCATTGCTTCGCGATGCGGTTACAGCGAGGATTTTGAAGGGGTAATTTTTCAGTGACGGTATCCAAGTGTCGAGGATTTCAATGTAGTCATCAACGGTAATGGTATGCGCAAATCCCAGCCCCTCTTTTTTGCCCAAAGCGAATTTGGGCAAATAGGTTTCGTTACCGATCTCTACGTGGGTAAACTCAACACCGAAATGGGCGAATCGGTCGATGATCTTCAGTTGATTTTCGAGCTTGTCATTGATGTTGAGGCAAAAATAAGTTTCTGTGCTTTTGTCTTTTACGAAGTCGGCATAGGTCTCGATGAGCTCATCCGTGAGAAACGTTTGCTGCCTCCGTTTTGCAGGGTGATCCATGAGCCAATTCGGTACATCTGCTTCGCTCCTCCAAGTGTACTGGGCTACGCTGCCGCCCGGAATGCGAAGGGCCGTGATCGAGGGAATCCACGGATCGATCATATTCCAGTCTGTGTTGCGCAGTCTGGCATTGACGATAAAATGCGGTCTCCCGTCTTCGGTGAAAGTGAGGGCGGCATCGCGGGGGCCCGAAATTTCGGGAATTGTGCGGTCGTAGCTCGCCAGCTTTTTCCGGATGGCCGATGCTTGATTGCCCTTCGGCGCTTTTTCCGGGGTAGCCGGCGGTTCGGGTTCCTGACTTTGTTCGGGTTTTTGAGGGGGTTCACCTTTGCGCGACCGAATGATTTCACCCTCTGCCTGAATTGAGGTTCGGGTGAAAAGGAGGTAATTGGTTTTTGAGAATCTGATGTCGACATTGGCAAAATCCCGCTCGGGCACTCCCGGATTTTTTTGTGCCAAATCGCGCCGCAATTCTTTCATCATCTCGCTTTGATCGGGCGCACCGATACCGAGAAAATTTCGGCGTTCTACCGTGCTGATAAAGCGGTCTGACGAAACAATTTCTTCTTTGGCCACCTCGGTGCGTTCGGCGGCAATTGGCTCCGTCGCGGTGCAGGCTGCGAATGAAAGCGCTGCTGCGGATATTAAAATCACTACGACTCTCGACAGCATAGTTCAGGTTTACGGGTTTCGTACAAAGAAACGCAATTGTTCGCCAAAGCATTTTGTCTCCGGCCGAGGTCAGGACGGACCGTTGTGGAAAACTTTTAAGCCCGCGCGGGTTACTTCTGCCTTTTCCGAGCCATTCACGGATATGAAAAACTTGAAAAAAACCCTGCTCATGCTGACCACACTTGCTGCAACCGCCGGTTTTTCACAACCCGAAGCACCGGACGATTTTTACCTTTGCACCGCAGATGTTCCCGCAACTATGCAGCCTGAAAAAGATAACTTTGAAGCCAACCGCCGTGCCTTGCGCCGGACCCTTCTTCGCGAAGAAGCCTTGCGTGCTTCCGAGCGCGGTGAATATGATTTGGCAGCTTCCCTGACGGACCGGCTCGCAGAGGACTTCGGTGGATCTGCTGACCTCTTTGCCGATGCGGCGTCTGCCTATATCCTTGCGGGAAAACAGCCGGAGGCGAGGCTGCGCTTCATCAGCGGGCTGAAGCTCGATCCCGATCACCTCGACTGCCGTTTGGGTTTGGCAAAAACCCTGATCGCACTCGGGGACTTAGAGGATGTATGTCACCATTTGCAACAAGCCGTTGCGGCGGGCCACAGTGAAGCAACGGAGCTGTCAGACCGCTATTGTCCGGAGACGGAAGCCGAGGCGCGCGGCGTTTATCACGGTTTTTGAGGCGCGCGTTGAACCGGTACGCACAGGCATTGTTAACTTCGCGATTATGGCTGCACTTGTGTAGCTTTGACAACGAAATTTAACCCGCCTCCATGAAAGGTTTCTTCCTCCGCTTTTTTCTGATCGGATTATTACCGCTGACCGTCATCTCATGCAATCCGGTTGCGCCCGAAGACAGTACCCAAAGTTTTCCGCCTACCAACCAAATGCGCGAAGAAGGTCCGCTTGAAGCCTATGAAGATATGCTTCGCAGGCGAGTGAACCGCCAAGGGCGCGTGCATTACGCCGGTATACGACGTGAATCCCAAGCCTTGGAGGCTTATTTAAACTATTTGGAAAAACAATTCCCCCTGCTTTCGGAAGCCCCTGAAAGCGCAAGGATGGCCTTTTGGGTCAACTATTTTAATGCACAGGTGCTTAAAATGGTGGTCGATGAATACCCGCTGAGTTCCGTATTTGATATCGGCCGCGATGTCTCTTCCGCAGGCAGAGAAGACTACGCGAAAGTCGAGGCTGAGCACCCCAACCACCCCTTTGACGCGGAAATCGGCAGGGTCGGAGATAAAAAACTGACCCTACGCATCGTGCGCGACAGCATTATTCGAGGTCAGTTTCGTGATCCACGACTTATTTTTGCCCTCTCTGACGGCACCGCCTCAGCCCCCCGCTTGCGGCGCAACACCTACACAGCCGAAAAAATAGGGGCGGAATTGGATGCGGCGGCAAGCGATTTTTTCCGAAATCCCGAGAAAAACATCCTGAACCCGCAGAACCCCAAGCTTTCGCCCTTGCTCAAGCGGTATGCCGAAGACTTCGGCGACGATGAGTCAGCGGTGATTGATTTTGTGAATGCCTTCATTCCCGTCACGATTCGGCCTGATGCCGTGATTGAATACCTCCCTTACGACGCGCGCCTGAACGGCTACTGAGCCCAAACACAAAAACCCCGCTCATCGGGAGCGAGGCTTTTGCAAGGAATGCTTTCATCTGATCTATCTCGAGATCACCAATTTCTTGCTGAAGGCCCGTGTTTCTGTTTCCACATGAACGATATAGATTCCCGTCGGCAAATGTCCGAGATCGGTGTTTCGGTGTGTACCCTTGATCGCGGCGGTGTGCAGTACCTTTCCGTCGGTGCTCAACACGCGTACGGTGCCCTCGGCTTCACCGCCGTTGAGACGAATGTTAATGTGGCCCTGGCTCGGGTTGGGATAGAGGTCGAAGTCGGTGACCACATCATCAATGTGCGCCGAGCGCAGCGGAAACCGCTCGAAAGCTCCGTCAAAATCCGTCTGGGTGAGGCGGTAATAGGAGGTGCCGACGTGGGGGCTGAAGTCCGTGTAGCTGTAGTTGATCCGCGTATTCGAATTCCCCGCACCGCTCACGGTGGTCACCGTTTGAAAATGGATACCGTCGCGGCTGCGTTCGAGGGTGAAATAGTTGTTGTTAACTTCCGAAGCGGTAGACCAAGTCAGTTCAACCGCACCGCTTGCAGCTCGGGCATCAAAGGAGATGAGCTGTATGGGCAGGGGGTTAATGCCTGATCCGGAGCCGATGGTGAACGGACTGAATTCTTGGATTTCCGCCGCTGAGGTTACTGTACCGCTTTCGGCATCGCCCTCATGGGTGAGGTACCCGTGGTCTTGCCAAGCACTGCCGTTCCATCGGGCCACTTTCAGTGCCGTCGGGTCTTCTACGCCGCAGCTCTGCTCATTGCCGTAAGCTAAGGTCACCGACACCGCCGAGGTTCCCGCCTCTCGGTTGATCATCCAATATTCACACCGCCCGATGGTGTTCAGCGTTTCCGCACGCAGCTCGGGGTCGTAGCCCGCTTCCGCCGGGTCGCTGTCAAAGTATTCGGCGGTGAATTGTGAGGCGGGATCTGCGGGCGCCGAAATGGTCACGGGGGCATACACCCCGTTTCGGCCGGTGGGAAAGGTGAATGCATCGCTTCCGTGCTTTCGCACCACACCGTCTACATAGGAGTCTGCCGAGCCAAAGCGGTTTTCCGATCCCGCGCGGTACACGATTTCATGGGTGCCGGTAAGA
>PXBH01000058.1 GCA_003565555.1 Cryomorphaceae bacterium
CCGCAGTGACCATCCAGATCAATCAGGAGCTCACCATGACGCGCGAAGCCTTCGAGGGGACCCTGACCGTATTCAACGGACACCCCACGGACATGCTCGACTCGCTTACGGTAAATCTGGAGGTACGCCTCCTGAACGGGGAATCGACCACCGACCTTTTCCAAATCGAAACGATCCAACTCACCAACCTGAGCGACGTGGAAGGTACCGGCGCCATAGCCGCGGAGGAAGAGGGATCGGCTAAGTTTCTCTTTATCCCCACCATTCAGGCCGCACCTACCGACCCCGTGATCCACTCCTTCGGAGGATCGGTGACCTATTGGGATCCCTTTGCCGCGGCGATGGTGACCATCCCGCTCACTCCGGTAGACCTTACGGTAAATCCGAGTCCGGACCTCTTCCTGCGGTACTTCTTGGAGCGCAATATCCTCGGCGACGATCCGCTGATTCCCGAAACGGTGCAGCCTTCGGTGCCCGCCGAACTGGCCGTGATGATCGAGAACAGCGGTTTCGGCCCGGCGGTGAACGTGAATATCTCCTCGGCGCAGCCGGAGATCGTGGACAATGAAATGGGCCTTGCCATCGACTTCAACCTCATCGGTTCGAGCTTGGCGGGACAGCCCACCAACCTGGGCATTACCGACATCAATTTCGGCAATATCCAGGCGCAATCCTCCAAAATCGGTCAATGGTGGTTTACGAGCTCCCTTCTCGGGAAATTCGTGAGCTACGAGGCCGAAGTAGTCCATGCAAGCAGCTTCGGAAATCCGGACCTGAGTCTGGTGAACGGCATCGATCTCCACGAACTCACGAAGAGCATTCGCGTGTACGGAGATGAAGACGACGGACTGAACGACTTCCTGGTGAACGACGTCTTTGACGCGGAAGACACTCCGGACATCATCTACCTCTCTCAGGGTTTCCAAACTTACCCCGTACTGCCGGCGGAAGAAGGCAGTTTTGATCAGGCCGTAAGTGCGCCGAGCTTTACCAATACCTTGACGGTAAAAGCGCAGGAGCCGGGGTGGACCTTTATCAAACTCGACGACCCGGGCAACGGACAATTCGACATCGCAAGTGTGACGCGAGAAGACGGACAGGAAATACCCCTCGACAATGCCTGGCTCACTTTCGTGACCCTTCCCGTCACGCAGTCGCCGGTGTATGAGGACAAATTTCACTTTGTCGACGACCCGGGCACCACGGAAGAGACGAGCTATACCGTCACTTGGACGCCCAAGGATTTCGATGTGCCCGAAGTGGTTGAATTCATCGGCATCCCAGAGAACGTAACGGGTGAACAGGTTACGGAAATCACAGTGGTTTTCAGCAAGGAAATTGATGCGGAAACTTTCACTGTGGATGACCTCGGGCTGATCCTTCAGGGGGAATTCCTTGAGCTCGACGACCAAGTCACCATTACCCAAGATGACCCCTTCACCTTTACGGTAGATATTTCCGCCTTCACCCTCGGCAACGGGTTCTTCCTCTTCTCGGTGCAGACGGCCGGCATACAGGACATCTTCGGTATATCAGGTACGGAAGGCCAACAGGAAGGTTGGTCGCAATTCCTCGACATCCCGGTGGTGCAGGCATTTGAAGATTTGCCCGCGGGCAACCTTTCGGACAGCTTCGAGCTCGTGACGGTCTTCTTCAACTTGGCCATTGACTCTGCCTCTGTTTCAGAAGATCGGTTCTTCCTCATCAAAGACGGAAATTCGCTCGGGAACCTCACCATCGACTCGGTGAGTACCGACCACCGACGTTATTACCTCTCCGGATTGGGCGATCTCCTCACTGAAGACGGCACCTACGAAATCGCGGTAGACCTCCCGAACCTCCTCTCGACGGGAGGGGTACCCGGTGAGGAAGTGCAATCGACAGAAATCACGCTCAAAACCACAGGGCCGGTAGCTGCCGTGCTCACGCCCGTGAACGAAGGCGGGATCGACAGTCAGCACTTCAATTTTGTCGACATCCAATTCGAAGAGGACATCTTCAGTTTCAATATTGCCGATATAGAATTGACACGGGACGGGGAGGTGCTGTTCCTCAACATTGCCCAGCTGGCCAACCCGAGCGCCGTAGGCTCCGACTTCTGGAGGGCGGGTAATTTCCAGCTCCTCACCTACCCCGACGGGGAGTATAATTTCCGTGTAAACTTCAGCGGAATCAACGATGCTGTGGGCAATCCCGGGGAAGGCTTTGCGGAGGTATCGTGGACGGCAGACCGCTCTGCGGGAATCGAGCTTTCAGACCTCGCCATACATCCCGACTTCGGAATTTCGGACACGGACGGCATCACCCACGGTTCGGATTTCGACATCCTTTTCAATATGACTGCGGATGCTTCGCAGGTGGCCATCTCGCAAACCGGTCCTACCGGAGAGGTGCTCATAGCCGTGGTGCCGGATGTTGCCGCGGGTGCGGTGAACATTCCGGTTACTTTCCCCGCCGGGGGTAACCTGGGCGTGAAAGTCACGGCTACGGCTGCCAACGGCGGCTTCGTGAGCATCGAGCGCGAACTCTTCCTCGATGAAGCGCCGTTGAATGCAGAGTGGATCACCGAGCCGGGAGAAGGCTTAGATGCCCAGCCGCCCGGACTCATGCTCAGCTTCGGATCGCAACTGCTCGAAACATCAGCCCTCGACAGCGCACTCACCCTGCGCCGCAACGGACAGGTGGTGGCCTCGGCAGCGCCGATATCCGCGCAGTTGGACGCCACGGTTTTCGATATTTCGAACTTGGAATCGGCGGGGAATGTGCCCGGCAACTACAGCCTCGCAGTGGATCTCTCCATGCTCAACAAGCGGAGCAGCGGAATCCCGGGAAATACCGTGCCCATGGTCACTTGGTCCGTCGCCTCGCAGAATCAGCCTCCCGTGGCCGATGCGGGCAGCGGATTTACCGTGACGGAAACAGGGGTGTACACTTTGGACGGGACCGGCTCATTCGATCCGGACGGCGATACGCTGACCTACGAGTGGGTGGCGCCGCAGGGCTTGGTGCTCACCAATCCGACCTCGGCGCAGCCCTCTTTTGAAATCACCGAAGCCGACGACGGAAACAGCTATTCCTTCCTGCTCATTGTGAGCGACGGAGAACTTTTCAATTCCAGTGCGGTGAGCGTGACTGTGGATCTCGAAGAGGGGATTGTCTTCGAATGTCCCGAAATACCCGCCGACAACGGAGATCCGTGTATGATCGGAGACGAATCGGGTGTGATCGAGGATTGTGAATGCGTGCTTTTCGACTGCAACGGCGATTTGGGCGGAACAGCCGAAATCGACGCCTGCGGGGTTTGCGCCGGCGGTGAAACGGGTATTGAGCCTTGCGTGGCGGACTGCTTCGGCGTCGAGGGCGGCGATGCCGTATTCGACGACTGCGGTGTATGCCGACTCCCGGACGATCCTGACTTCAACACCACCTGCCTCGACTGCAACGGTGTGGTAAACGGATCCGAGGTCCCGGGAACCGTCTGCGAAACCGACGGGCTGCCGGGAATCATCAATACGGACTGCTCCTGCACCCTGATCGACCTCGATGCGCCCTGCCGCTACTTTATGAGCGACTACGGCGATGAAGAGAACAGCCCGAGCGAGGTGTACGAACTCTTCTTCGATACGGTCGCCGCGCGCACGGTAATGGTTCCGCTGTTTACCGTGCCTTATCGGGCTTCGATCGCTTACGATGCCGAGAACGCCGTATTGTGGCTGGTGAATGTAGACGCGCCCGCCTATCAGCCGGCAGATGTATCCGACTTCACACCCGTGCTCGGTGAAACCACGGTGCTCGAAGTCAATGCTTCCGGCTTTACGGGAGCGGCTTGGTCGCCGGCGGGATATCTGGCGGTGGCAAGCGAATCGCCGCAACTGATTTCGCTGATCAACACGGAATCCGGCGAGCGCATGACTTATTCGGCAGGCAAGGTGGCCGGCGGTGACATTGCCTTTGACGATTCGAACATGATGAAAATGGTGAGTCGGGATCCGCGAAGACTTTTCAATGTGATTCCCGGTGCACCCAACCAACCCCTGAGTTTTGTGACCGATTCGGCAACGGGACTGATGCGCTTCGATGACAACACCCTTTTGCTGATGACCCGCGGCGATAACCGCTTAAGGCTGGGAGACACCGACGGCAGCTCACTGGAAACGGGCTACCGCCTCTATCTGAACGGCACGCAATTCACCCCTGCCGAGGGTGACCTCGCAGGCGGCTGTTTTGTACCCGAACCGGCGATGATCGGTGCGCTTTCAACCGATACCGAAACCGCCGGTGGTGCCACGCTGCGCGCTCTTCCGAACCCGACGGAGGGCATGACCTACGTGGCCTTTTCGGTGAGTGCTCCGCAACGGGCAGTGCTGGAAGTGTACGATCTTTCGGGAAGGCGTATTGACGGCCTCTTTGAAGGCGGTGCCGAAGCCGGCCGGGCGTACAGCTTTACCTTTGACGGCAGAGGATTGCCGAACGGGGTGTACCTGTTCCGCTTGGCGGGCGAATCTGAAGTACTGATCGAAAAAGTGGTGATTGCGAGATAAACACACCGGCCGTTCGAGATTACGATAAAAACACAAGGCCTCCGAAAGGGGGCCTTGTGTTTTGGTGTCGGTTTTCGGCGAGATCAACAACTATCGGAGGAATTGATGTATTCAAGGTTCTACCGGTGCGTTTCAAAGCATCTCGATACATTTTTTGACTCCGCTGCGCTGCATCAAAAAACACTCGATGTGACGGCTACTTTGATATGATTATCGGATTAGCAAATCCGGTTACATCCCTGACGGGCACGGCGCGTATTTTGTCGGCTGTGCACTTCGATTTTTCACACCGCAAC
>PXBH01000019.1 GCA_003565555.1 Cryomorphaceae bacterium
CACGGCACGGGAGTCAGCGGCAATACGGACTTTCCGCAGGAGGGGGATATCGCCTTTATCGGCTTTGATCCCGCTACCGGACGTCCGCATTCATATCAAGCCCCGGCCGCAGGGGTAACTGCCTCCGAGGTGCGTTTCACGCCGCTGCAGAACACGAACGGTGAACGCCTTCCCCGATATTACAGCCCGGCTGCCGCAGATCTTACCCTGTTGAGGCCTACTTTCAGTTTTGAGAGTACGAGCGAAATTGTAAATATAGATCAAATTATCGGTGAAGGAACCATACTTCTCAGAGGCGATGTGGATCTGACCGCAGTGAATCTCGGTGACTTTGTCCGACAAGATTCCGCCATTGTTATGGTTGAATCGCAAGGGAGTGTGGTGCTGAATCACTTGCCCGCCGAAGTGCCGAACCTCTTTCTGACTACTGCCGATAACGGATCCGCACCGAATCTGCACCGTATCGCTTCGAATATTCGTGTGCGCGGGGATTTGGAAATTGTCGGCAATGCAAAGCTCAATCTGTCTAACGGAACTACAGGTAATCTCCGGGTAGACCGCGACCTGAAAATGGTGCGCTATCAAGCGGCAACTTCTTCACCTGAAATACGGTTCAACAATGCTTCGGGCGAGAGAACCGTAGAAGTATTCGGTAATCTGGTCCTCGATGCCAACGGTGCGCAAATCCGCGTGACCAACCCTAACAGCACCCCTCAATTGGTGCACAACCTCATTGTGCACAAGGATATCTATCAAAATACGCCTGCGGGAACAGGTCTTAATCTGTTTACAAATGTCGCACAAGATTTTGTTGCGCTGACCCTTAAGGGGTCGGGAAACCACAGCTTTATTAATGACGCCGGCGGCACGCCTCAACTCGGTCTTTTGACCGTAGACAAAGGAAACAGCCTGTCAAGCGGATTTTCATTCAATTCAGAGATCAAAGTGGAGGCCCCCGCTGACGGAGAGGTCAAGCCCGTTGAGCTCCTGAACGGTCTTCTGACGATCAATGACAGCAATACCGATATCACCTTGAGCAGCGGTGCAGCAAACTTTTCAATACCCTCTACTGCAGGCTTGGCCCTCGAAGACGGAACGCTCCGCATTACGGGCAATCAGATCGGTATGAACCTGGGGGGATTGCTCCGGATAGACGGAGGTCTTTTTGAAATCGGAGATTCCGAAGGCGAAAATAATTACATCGAATACTCCTCGGGAGGATCAGCCAAAATTGAGGTCAACGGCGGAAGTATGGAGGTTGGTTCTCAACTTCGCAGAGGACTCACCAATCCTTCGGGGATCCTCGACTACCGGCAAACAGGCGGAGCGGTACGCGTCGGTATTTTTGACGCTCCGGATGCCAACCGCGGCGTATTTGAAATTGTCAACGACGGATCGCGTTTTGATTTTACCGGTGGCTCCCTAACCCTGGTCCGCGGAGTGAACAGCAACTCTGTGCCGAGCCTATTGCTTGAACCCGCCCTCAGCAACGTAAGTTTCGGTGCCGAATTGACCATCGGAGATGCTGACTCGCCCTCAGGTGCAGGTATTCAGAATATCGGTATCCGCGCCGCAGTGGATATCCCTTCCCTCTACATCGGGAATGAATCCGGGAATAATCCCGTTGCAAAACTGTTGAACGGAAATTTGGTCATCGACAATGAACTGACCATCGACGGCGGAGCTACCCTTGAAACCCAATTTTTTGACCTTACCGTTCGCGGGGATATTCACAATGACGGTCTCCTCGAATCCGATAAAGGAAAACTTATTCTGGACCATACAGCCAATACCTTGAGCGGAACGGGTGCATTTGAATTGAATGACCTTGACCGTATCGGCGGCGGTGTGACCATCTTGGAGACCGATCTTTTGATCAACGGAAACTTCTCCTTAGACGGGGGAATAATGACCTGCGGTTCGAATGCGATTACGGCAAAAGGGGCGGTGAGAATAGACGGAGATCTGGAGTTTTCCTCGGGTGAAGGATTGATCATGAGCGGATCGGGCGGGCAAATGCTGCGGAGATCAGGTCCCGGCACTTCGCTTATTGATATTTTAACGACGGACAATCCCGGCGGTATCACCCAAATGGCGGGGACTGCGCACAACTTCATTATCGGTAAGGAGCTTCGCATGAAGCGCGGAATTTTCAACCTGAACGGAAACCTCTTGCAGATCGGAGCGGATGCCGTGATATCTCAGGTGAATGCTTTCGGATCAAACAACATGATCAGCACGGGAGGAGCGTTGACGAATTTCGGTGTAAAAAAGTTTCTCGCCCCCAATACCACGGAAGATTTGTTTATCCCCTTGGGCTTGGTTGAATACATGCCCATTCGGTTTGTATTCAGTGATGTGGGCTACTCATCAGGTAACGCCGAAAGCAGTTATCTTTTTAAGCTCATTCAGCCTTCTCAAAATGCGGTGCTCGATCCGAACAACGTTCTCCAGATGTACTTTTCCGTTCAGGCCGATAATGTCGGAAGCGGACTGCGTATGGATATGGAGCTTTTCTACGACGAGAACTACGTGGCCCTTACCGGCGGCAATACCGAAGAGGAGTATATCGGCGCAAGAATCGTGGACAACTCACCTCAGCCCGATGTGTTCAAATTCGGTACCGATGCTGTTAATACTACGGAGCGCTTTCTGAGATTTACCTTCGATGGTGTGGATGAAGCCGGGATTACGGGCGATTATTTTGCGGGAATCGAAGAAGCCATCCCCGACAACGTTCCGGTGTACACTACAGAACGCGACGGAAACGTCAATGAAGGAGAACCGGTCACCGGCGTCTACGACCAAGAAGTACCCGGCGGGGGTTCGCCCAACGGGGCTATCGTAAATGTAGCAGAGGACCACGAGCTCAGTCTTAATGTGAACGGTGTGACTTTGTATAAGACAATCATCAATGAGAACGCTACTTTGATCATTGATGAAACGGGATTTCACCGCCTCGGAATAGTTGAGGGTACGGGTACCATCCGTCTGGTCAATACGGGCAATCTGCCCAACGGAATTTACAATGACTTCCTTGTTTGTGAAGGAGGTAAGATAGAATTTGCCGGGGACCAAGACTATGAGGTCCTGGCTAACCTCGCGCTCATTCGCGGGGTCACCGTTTCGGGCACGGGAACACGCACCGTATCAAACAATGACGTGAACATTTGTCAGGAAATGCGCGTCAACGGCCCCAATTTAACGTACGGATCGCCCACCCGAATTACAGTCGACGGTGATGTCTTTGTGGAGGCGGGTACCTTGAATACCAACCAAGGAGACCTCGACATTTCGGGTGACCTGCACCTTACAGGCGGCGTATTTACTGCGGGCAACGAAGGACGCCGCACCTTTAAATCCGACATTCTCCAATCGGGAGGCACATTCGGGGTAGGTTCAGGCGGAACTTCGGAATTGCGCGGAGACTATTTTAAAACGGGCGGCGTGCTCGACGGCGGATCAGGCTCAGGCTGTTTCGTATTCAACGGTAATTTTGAGCAGACGGTAAACGGCGATTTCACCGGAAGCAGTGCCTTCAGGATGTTGGAAATCGAAAACCCCGCGGGCGTCAGGCTCAACAGCGATATTGAAGTTAACCATACCATGGTATTTACAGACGGGAAGATATTCACCGCAGAAGACAGCTTGGTGCGTTTCACCAACGCCGCCGTGGATGTGATTCCCGCAGGGGGAAGGCCGGGCTCCTTCGTCAACGGACCGGTGCAGTGGATCTTGCCGTCAGGTTTCGGTGCTGCTGCCGACCGATTGTTTCCTGTCGGAAAGGGCAACCGACACCGTCCGCTGAAACTATCGGGACGCGATGCGGCCAGAACGTGGACTGTAGAGTATTACGACACCTTGGCTACAACAAATCCCGCCGTTGCAAGCCTCGGAGTGAATGATCTCGCTATTGAGACCATCAGCATCCAAGAATACTGGAGGGTGAACAGCAACAGTCCTGACCCTACAGTGGCCAGGGTAGGGCTGAGCTGGGGAGAAAACTCTGCCGTGGCTGAGGATCCCGGTGATTATGACAAGCTGGTGGCCCTTCAGTATGATCCTGTCGATGAGCTTTGGGCATCGCTCGGAGCGGCTTCATCTACCTTCAGCTTTGATGCTGTCAACAATATCGGCTCTTTCCTCAGTGCATCAAACGGTACTTTCAGCGAGAGCTTCTTTACCCTCGGTTCGAGTGATGCAATCAACCCCCTGCCCGTTACTTGGCTGGCTTTCACGGGAACATCCGACGGACGCAACCACACGCTCGACTGGTCCACAGCCAGTGAGATCAACAACGATTATTTTGAGCTCGAACGGTCTGTAGACGGGCGTATCTTTACCCCCATCGCTAAAATTGACGGATCGGGCAACAGCAATTCTCGACTTAATTACAGTTATACGGACAAAATGGCTCCTGTCGGGAGGGTGTATTACCGCTTGCGTCAGGTAGACTTTAACGGGGACTATGCGTACGCCCCCGAGATTGTCAC
This sequence comes from Cryomorphaceae bacterium, assembly GCA_003565555.1. Classification (GTDB taxonomy): domain Bacteria; phylum Bacteroidota; class Bacteroidia; order Flavobacteriales_D; family Cryomorphaceae; genus T3Sed10-241. Next base: position 4,494 of record PXBH01000019.1, read on the forward strand.
CCTGGTGAGGGAAGAAGCCGAAAATGAATACCTTGATTTCCTGCTATATCCCAACCCCTCGTCAACGGGAAGCGTGCGACTGATGCTCTCCGACTTCGAGGCGGAAATGGTCCTGATCAGCGTGGCGGACCTTTCGGGTCAGATACTTTCGCGCAAAGCTGTCTGGATCGACGAGCAGGGTATTTCGGATTTCATCCCGACAAATCATCCCCCGGGCGCATACATCGTATCTGTATTGCACAACAATATGATGAAGTCCAAGCCGCTCATCATAACCCGTTGACCGCAGTACCGACTTTGCAGATATTTACGAATGTAAAACGCATTTGGGCAAGTTTATTTCAATAATCTTCACACCTTTGGGTATCTTTCAATAAGGGCAGTTTTGATGCTGCCTCGGTCGGAAAGAACCTGAAATAAATGATCTCAGCATGGATTTGAATGAACCCCAACTCGGTATCGGCGCGCGCATTACCCACCCGTCCTTCGGTGAGGGAATCGTAATCGATCTCGACCTGTCTACCCTGACCGTATATTTTAAAGGTGCGGGCGACAAAGAGATTTCGCGGTCTTTCACAGGAATAAAAGTGATCGAAGGAGCGCGTATACCCGATACCACCCTCGACATGCCCGCCGTCGAAAAGGCCCTGAAAAGGGTGCTGAAAGATATGTCTGACATTTCGCAGCCCGTTGATATGGCCGCCAAATGGAAAGGAGGCCACTTGGAAATCAAACCGGGCAATCCCGACATGCAGTCAAAGGAAGTGCCCATCGATACTTTTTTTCACAAAATCGTGATGGTAAGGGACCGTTTGCGCGTACTCGAGCAAAATATCAACAGCCACGAGAAGCTCGATGACGGGGACAAAGTACATCTACAACAATACATCACAAGGGCATATGGATCTTTGACCACTTTCAACGTACTTTTTGCCGATAAAGAAGATTATTTCAGCAGCAAGTAAGCCCCCGGCGTGCGGGACCTTTCCTCAAAATTTCCTACCTTCGCACTGAAGGGAAGTAAACGAACTCCCGTGCGAGCTTATACAGTTTGAAAAACTAACAAGATTAAAAATTAGAGCAAAGCTCGTTTCGGCAAGGGCGGGCCTCAACCTGACTCGGTCAGGTCCCTCCCCACGGGAGGCGAGAGGATTACCGATCTGAAGCGGCGGCTCTAGCCATGTCGTTTAGAGTTTTTCTAAACCACCACTCGCACGGGCTTCCTTCCCTTTTTTCCGCATGGCAGATCTGACTACCCCCACCTTCGAATCTTTTCAACTCCCGGTCATGGAGCAGTTCTACACTGTTCAGGGCGAAGGCGCCCACACGGGAACACCTGCTTACTTTATTCGCACGGCGGGGTGTGATGTGGGCTGTGTGTGGTGTGATGTAAAAGAGAGTTGGCATACCGAAGGCTATCCCGAACTTTCTGTCGCTGCTTTGGCGGAATCCGCGAAGAACTCAGGCGCGCCGATCGCTGTGGTCACGGGCGGAGAACCTACCATGTACCCGCTGAAACCGCTCACAAGTGCTTTGCGCGCGGCCGGATTGCATACCCACATCGAAACTTCCGGAGCGCATCCCCTCACCGGAGATTGGCACTGGGTTTGCTTCTCTCCGAAGAAATTTAAGAAACCGCTGCCGGAAGTATACGAGAGCGCTTCCGAATTGAAAGTTGTGGTCTACAATAAAAGTGACTTCGCATGGGCGGAGGAACACGCCGCTCGGGTGAAGGAAGATTGTCTCCTTTTTTTGCAACCCGAATGGGGAAAAGCGGAGAGGGTCATGCCGCTGATCACTGATTACGTTAAGGCCAATCCACGCTGGCGCATCTCATTGCAGACGCACAAGTATATGAACATACCCTGAAATGCATTTATCCAAGCCCGCTGCCCTGTTTCTGTCGCTCTTGTTCGCCGTGTGCGGTGTCTCGGCGCAGCAGAAGTATTCCGTGGAAAACAAACGAGCCGTTAAGTCCTACGAAAATGCAATCAATGCATTCGACGGCAGAAATTCCGAATTGGCACTGAAGCTGTTGGATGAAGCCTTGGACAGGGAGCCCGAATTCATCGAGGCCTTCCTTTTGAAATTTGAAATATTTGCGGATGCTCGTGATGCGGAGGGTGCAGAGGAGGCCCTCAGATCTGCGCTGAAAATCAATGACGCTTACTTTCCCAATGCCTGGTATTTTCTCGGATTTATCCAACTTCAGCAAGGGCGATACGCAGAGGCCGAAGCAAGTCTTTCCCGCTTTACCGGATTTCGAAATGTGAGTCCCGAGATGAAATCTCGCGCCGAATCGGCGAAGGCCACTTGCGCTTTTGCGCAGCGCGCCATGGAAAAGCCCGTGGCATTCGACCCGAAAAATATGGGTGAAGCCGTGAATTCCGAACACCCCGAGTATTATCCCTGCCTTACCGCCGACGGCCGCACGCTGCTGTATACCCGCCTGGTCAGAGATCCGGAAGCATTTCGCGGTAAGAATGAGGACTTTTTTGTAAGTGTGAGAAAAGACGGTGAGTGGCTGCCGAGTATGCCGCTCGCGGAAATCAATACACCCTTTAATGAAGGTGCACCTACCATCTCTGCCGACGGCCGCGTACTCATTTTTACGGCATGTGAAATCATGGGAGATTACGGTCCGGGAAGGAAAGGGTACGGGAGTTGCGACCTTTTCATCGCATACCGCCGCGGAGACCGCTGGACCCGGCCTGAGAATATGGGGCAACCCGTAAATTCAAAGTTTTGGGAGACCCAACCCAGCCTTTCGGCCGACGGTAAAACGCTTTATTATGTGCGCGGCCGCCAAACCCGCTCGGAAATCCGCGACCAAGATATATACGTCACCAAACAAAACGAGGACGGTACCTGGACCAAGCCGGAGCCCTTGCCGCCCACGGTCAACACACCGGGCAAAGAAGAGTCTGTCATGATTCACCCCGACGGTGAGACCCTCTATTTCGCTTCAGACGGTCATCTGGGCATGGGCGGCATGGATCTGTTCGTATCTCGGAAGGATGAAAACGGCCACTGGCAGAAACCCGAGAACCTCGGCTATCCGATCAATACGCACCACGATGAAAACAGCCTTCACGTGGGGCCTGACGGCGAAATAGCACTTTTCGCCAGCGACCGGCCCGGAGGGTTCGGAGGTCTTGATCTTTACAGCTTTACATTGCCTAAAGCGGTTCGCCCCGTGCCTGTGACTTATGCAGAGGGTATTGTGGTAGATGACCTTTCGGGAAAACCCGTAGAAGCGTCGCTCGAGCTTTTTGATGTGGACGGCATTGATGAGACGTGGGGTTTCGCATCGGATCCCGTAGACGGAACATTTCTCATCGCACTTCCTACGGGACGCACTTACGGGCTTTCGGTAAAAGCCCCGGGCTATTTATACCATTCGGAGCAGTTTGAACTTCGCCGGCAAGCGGCCGGAGAGGCCTACGCCATTGAGGTCAGGCTTAAGAAGCCGGTCGAGGGAAGCGCCATTGTTCTGCGCAATGTGTTTTTCGATACCGACAAGGACGTGGTGCAGTCCAGATCGGCAGGTGAGCTGCAGACCCTGGCGGCATTCATGAGTGAGAATCCCGAACTGCGCATCCGCATCTCGGGCCATACCGATGATCGGGGAGATGAAGCATACAATCTGGACCTCAGCAAGCGCAGGGCCGAGGCCGTCAGAGCATACCTCGCCGATATATTTTCTGTTCCTGCCGAAAGAATTGAAACCAAAGGCTACGGTGCTTCAAAGCCTGTGGCGTCAAACGACACTGCGGAAGGGCGCGCAAAAAACCGCCGAACGGAGTTTGAAGTGATCGGAAAGGTCCGACAGGACTGACCGGGAGCTGTTCATAATTTTTTCGAAAATCGAGGCCGAAAGCGCTTAGGTCACTGCCCCGGTCGCTTAACTTTGTGATCCATGTTGAGAAGGAGATTTCTTGTCGCTTGGGGTTTGTCATCGGCGGTGATGATGCTCCTGAGCTATGTTTGGCACGGCTTGGTGTTGAACGATTTGATGCATATTCCTTCGCCGCACGCACTCTTCTATGCATTGGCGTTCGGTGTGTATATTTTGATCGGATTTTCCATCACCTTCATTTTTACCTATCTCAGTATGGGTATCGGCGTGCGCATGAAGGGATCACTGATGGGAATAGCCTGCGGATTTTTTATTTACCTGATCGCCTTCGTGTTCGGTATTTCCTTCAAGGGAAACGGAACCGAGCACGTAGTCGCGGACTTTCTCTGGCAGATGATAGAGCAAGGCGTGGGCGGTGCGGTAATCGGCGGTGTGTACGCGCTGGCGCGCAGACGTGACGAGGTCCTCAATGCGGACGCTCAATAGCCGTATTTGCCTTTCCACCACGTGTTCAGTCTGCGGCGCATCTCGTTTTCACGTGCATTTTCCCCCGGGGTGTAAAAGCGTCTTTCGGTTATTTCATCGGGCAGGTATTCCTGTTCGGAAAAATTGCCCGGTGCGGCATGGCTGTAGCTGTAATCCGCGCCGTAGCCCAATTCTTTCATAAGCTTTGTGGGCGCATTTCGCAAGTGCATGGGCACCGGCAGGTTTCCCGTTTCGCGGGCCTCAGCCAATGCTGCATTCACCGCTTCGTATGAGGCATTGCTCTTGGGGGAGCAGGCCAGGTATACCGCACATTGGCTCAGTACAATGCGCCCCTCGGGCATGCCGATTTTTTGCACTGCGTCAAAGGCAGCATTGGCCATGATCAGCGCGGTGGGATTGGCGAGCCCGATGTCTTCACTTGCCAAAATTATCAACCTTCGTGCGATAAACTTCGGATCTTCTCCGCCCGCAATCATTCGCGCCATCCAGTATACCGCAGCATTCGGGTCGCTCCCGCGTACGGACTTGATGAATGCCGATATGATGTCGTAGTGTTGCTCTCCGTCTTTGTCATAAATGGCCGGATTCTCCTGAATCACCTCGGCCACGGCGGCGTCAGTGATTTCCTTTTTTCCGGAAGGAAGGGCACCCACCACAGTTTCAAGGACATTTAAAAGCCGGCGGGCATCGCCTCCGCTCAGCTTTAAAAGGGCGCGGGATTCCCTGATTTGAATTCCTTTTTCGGCCATCACTTTATCCTCGGTAAGGGCCCTGCGCAAGAGCGCCTCGAGGTGTACGGATTCGAGTGATTTGAGCACGTATACCTGGCAGCGGGAGAGGAGGGCGGCATTCACTTCGAAAGAGGGGTTTTCCGTGGTCGCACCGATCAGCGTAATCACGCCTTTCTCCACTGCCGCCAGCAGCGAGTCTTGCTGTGATTTACTGAAGCGGTGGATTTCATCGATAAACAGAATGGCATTGCCTGTGCCGAACAGGCCTGCGCCTTCCACTTTTTGGATCACTTCACGCACATCTTTCACGCCCGAACTTACGGCGCTCAAAGTGTGAAAAGGCCGGTTGAGCGACGAAGCCATGATTCGCGCCAAGGTGGTCTTGCCCACGCCGGGCGGCCCCCAAAAAATAATCGAGGGTATCATCCCGCTCTCGAGCGACTTTCGAAAAACGGCTCCGGGTCCCATGAGATGCTCCTGACCGATAAACTCCCCCGCAGTTTTGGGACGCATTCTTTCGGCAAGCGGCGTGTGTTCCATGCGGTAAAATTACAAGGATTATCGCTGTTCAGCGGTTTCCGAGGGTCATGTTTCCCTCGATTTTTTTCATCTTTGGGCAGAACGTAAATACACGGCGTTCAGAAACCGTTATTTTGTCCCGTTATCAAACATAACCCCCGCCGGAATTGTCATTTTCCAAACCTGAAAAACGTAAAACACATGTCACGACCCCAAAAAGGAGAAAAAGCACCTGAATTCACCGCCAAAGACCAGAACGGCAACGAGATTTCGCTCAAAGATTACAGGGGAAAGAAAGTAATTCTTTACTTTTATCCTAAAGACTCTACGCCGGGATGTACGGCGGAGTCTTGTGATTTCAGAGACAACTACGATGACCTGAAAAAAGACGGTTTTGAAGTGATCGGCGTAAGTGCCGATTCTGAAAAATCGCATTTGAAGTTTATTGAAAAGTACGATTTGCCCTTTATCCTGATTGCCGATACGGAGAAAGAAGTGATTCAAAAGTACGGCGCTTGGGGCCTGAAGAAGTTTATGGGCAAAGAACGCGAAGGCATTATCCGGTCTACATTCGTGATCGATGAAGAAGGTAAAATCGCGGAGGTCATTGAAAAAGTAAAAACAAAAGCTCCTGTGGCACAGGTGCGCGAACTAATCAACTAAACTAAAACCTCAAATTATGGCAGCTGAAGCAAATAAAGAAAAGCTCAAGGCACTGCAACTCACCATCGACAGGCTCGAAAAATCATACGGCAAAGGAGCTGTGATGAAGCTGGGAGATGACGTGGTGGAAAAACTTGACGTCATTTCCACGGGCTCTCTCGGAATGGATATCGCTCTGGGAATAGGCGGATACCCCCGCGGAAGGATCGTTGAAATCTACGGTCCCGAATCTTCGGGAAAAACAACGCTGGCCATTCACGCCATCGCCGAAGTGCAAAAGATGGGAGGCATTGCCGCCATCGTCGATGCAGAGCACGCCTTCGACCGCACCTATGCGGAAGCACTGGGGGTGGACACCGAAAACCTCTTTATCTCGCAACCCGATAACGGGGAACAAGCGCTGGAAATCACCGAAAACCTCATCCGGTCGGGAGCGATTGACCTCTTGGTGGTCGACTCGGTAGCAGCCCTTACGCCACGTGCAGAAATCGAAGGGGAAATGGGAGATTCTCAAGTGGGACTCCAGGCGCGCTTGATGTCAAAAGCACTGCGCAAACTGACGGGCGCCATTTCAAAAACGGGCTGCTGCTGCATATTCATCAACCAGCTCCGTGAAAAAATCGGCGTGATGTTCGGTAATCCGGAAACGACCACCGGCGGAAATGCATTGAAATTCTACTCTTCCGTACGGGTGGACATCCGCCGCGCTACGCAGATAAAAGACGGTGATGCAGTGATCGGCAACCGAACGCGGGTCAAGATCGTGAAAAATAAGGTGGCGCCGCCTTTTGCAAAAGCAGAGTTTGACATCATGTATGGCCGGGGTATCTCCAAAAGCGGAGAGATCCTCGACATGGCCGTAGAGATGAATATCGTGAAAAAAAGCGGTTCATGGTTCTCCTACGGGGAAACAAAACTCGGTCAGGGCCGCGATGCGGTGAAGCAATTGATCGAAGACAACCCCGAATTGATGGAAGAACTTGAAGTGAAAATCAAGGAGCAGCTTAAAAAGAACTGATCCTCATTATATCCTCCCGGGCCGAAGCCGCGCTGAGCGGCTTCGGCCTTTTTGTTTAATTTTCGCCCATGAAAAAGCTTGTCCACCGCTTCAAAACGGTTCCCGCCGTCTCTGCGCGAACCTCATTTTTTGCCCTTCTTCTTTTCTCCGTCGTCGCTTGCGCGGATGCAGGTACCGAAAGGCAAACGGAGAGGAAGCCTGTAGACAGAAATGAATCTGCCGAGGTTTCTGATAAAATCAGTTCGCTCAGCGACAAGATTCTCGATAAGCCGAACAACCCCAATCTTTACATCAGCCGGGCGCTCGCTTATGTGGATCAGGGAATGTACAATTTGGCGCTGAAGGATGTGGATCGCGCCATGGTCATTGACAGTACGGTATCTTTTTTTCACGCGGTTCGCGGTGAAATTCTCTTTACGAGCGGTGAGCTGAGAGGAGCGCGGCTGTCGCTCGAAAAGGCGGTAGAGTATGATGAAGAGAATACAGAGGCACTCTTGAAGCTCGGAGAAGTGAATTTCCTGCTCCGCAGATATCCCGAAGCGGTACGTGCTATTGATGCCGCCCTGCAGGTCAACGAGCGGCTGGCCAAAGGCTATTTTCTTAAAGGCTACATTTTTAAGGAGATCGGCGATACCGCAAAGTCAGTTTCCTCTTTCAGAACGGCTGCTGAAGTCAATCCCGAATACTTTGAAGCCTTCATGGAATTGGGCCATATTTTCGCCTTCCGAGGAGACTCTATGGCGAAAGATTATATCGAATCTGCTTTGGAAATCAACCCGAACAGTGCAGAAGCCCTCTACCATCTCGGACTGTACCATCAGTCCAAAGGCGAAATCGGTGAAGCCGCCGAGGTCTATGAGAACATGGTAAGAAGAGACCCGAACGCCTATCTGGGCTTCTACAATCTCGGATACCTCTATCTTACAGAATCAGATGACTATGCTACCGCACTGGCCTATTTTGACACTGTGCTCACCTTGCAGCCGCAAGCCATAGACGCCATGTACAATCGGGGCGTATGCTTCGAGGAGCTCGGTGATGAGGAGGCAGCCGCGGAAATTTTCAGAGAGGTCCTCAAGAATGATCCGCAACACACCTTGGCAGCCAAAGGCTTGAGCAGGATTTTGGAATGAATCATTCCATAAAAAGCTGTCCGTCCTCGGGCATGATCGGACCGCCCCTCACGGCATCGGGATCAAAGTCAGCCGATATGACGCTCTGCACGGCCCCGTTTTTGTGATAAGTGACCGGGATGATGTACGTGATTCCCCTGTAGTATTGCTTACGTGGCCATTCCGCTTCCCGAAAGTAGAAGTGAAAGTCTAAAATAAGGTCACTCGGACGGGCATCCGGCTCGAGTTGATAGTCCAGCGTAACTTCGCCTTCGATCACATTGTCTTGTCGCACGAAGAGGGTGTCATTTCTCGACGATATTGCCATGTTGGAAAAGCCCGAAAGATCGAATTCATAGGCTTCGGGCAGGTTGATTTTGATGTCAATAATATTGTTTCCTTCTCCGACGCTAACGGGTTCAAGTTCTTCTGTTTCGTTGATCACGGCGGTATGCGTGCGCGCTATCTCGCCGTAGTTGATAAGCCCGAGGGTGGAGGTGCGCTTTGTTTCTAAATCGAAAGTGCGCACGGATCGGTTTCCGGCATCGGCGATGTAGAGAATGCCGTTCATCTGCGCCACATCTGCAGGGAGGAAAAACTGAGCTGCGCCGCCCCGTCCGTCAGTACGCCCCGGTCCGTCACCGCCCGCAACAGTTTTGCTTCTCAGCTTGAATGGATCGAACACCCGTATGCAGTGATTGAATGCATCGGCGATGTAGAGCTCTTCATCATACATGCACATCCCTGCGGGCCTCGCAAAGGAGACGGCGTCCTTCTTTCCGTCCTCATATCCGAAGTCAAAGAGACCCTTTCCGGAAACGGTGCGTACCTTACCGTTTTCAAGCGCCCGTATTGCGGAGCTCTGCCCGTCCGTGAAAAAGAGGATGCCCGTCTTGTCCATGACCATGCCCCAAGGCTGCGCCAGTCGGGCCGAGTTGGCGGCACCGTCTGCAAAACCCGCGTTTGAAGTTCCTGCAATTCGCTCTGCTACTTCCGTTCGGAGGTCGCATTTCCATATTTGTCCGGCTCCGCTTCTCGAGATGTAAAGGTCGTTTTCGTGAAGGGCCAGTCCTTCCGGAAAACCGAGTGCACCCGAACGTCCGCTTACCTTGAATGCAGCCGAGTCACCGACCGACCCATTCCCGAGTAAAGTGGTCACCTCACGGGTTTCCAAATCCGCCTTTCGAATGCGGTGGTTTTTGTGGTCGGCGATATAAAGTACATTTCGGACGGGGTCGAATGCCATGCCGGAGGGGCCGTTGAATGAAGCCGCAGAAAAGCTCCCGTCCTCATCACCTGCCGTACCGCTGCCGATCACAAAGAGTACGTCACCTGTAGGACTGAGACTCCAGATCCTGTCGGCAGAAAAATCGCTGACAAAGAGCATTTCTTTCTCGGGATTTACCGCAACTCCCCGCGGGTGCTCGATCAGCGGCTTTTTTCCCGCTGTTCGCGCCCCGGTTGAAGGGAGGGGTGTTTTGTTCATTTTTTCCGTCAGGGAAGTCAGGCGGAGTATGCGCGGAAGCGCGAGTTCAAGTGCGCGGTAGTCCAGGATGCCTTCTGTCTTGTCCATGACTTTTCCGCCCGGAGATACGAAGAGGGTCGTGGGCCAGCCCTCAATGCCGTTGCATTCCCAAAAAGAAAAGGTCGGATCATTGTATATGGGTGCCGAGGCCCCGTGCAGGGAGGCGAGGATCTCCACATCGCCGCGTTCGGAGGGGAACTTGAATTTCGGGTTGTTCACGAAAATGAGACAAATTTCCGGAAAGGATCGTCCGATCTGTTCCATCACGCGCAGGTTATGGTTTGAAAGGGTATTGTCGAAGCTGCCGAAATGGATGAGGGTAAAGCGCTCGCGCATCAGGTCGGCCGGGCGGGCGGAACTCCCGATCAGGTCTTCATCGGGAAAAGCACAAACTTCAGGCTGATTTTCGAGGAACCTTTTGAGTTCATCGGGCTTTGTGAAGAAAAAATTTGAGATCACCTGGGCCTGTGAAAGGCCGGCGAGAAAGAACATGACGGCTGTCAGGCCCGATTTTACTGTCATAGCAGTGCGGTTATTTTTGCGTCAACGGAGCTAAAATTACGCCAAAAAAAAGAGTCCCGAAGGACCCTTTTAATAATACAGGAAGCGTGTTGGATTACTTCACCGAATCTACCACGGCTTTGAAAGCCTCGGGGTGGTTCATCGCCAGATCCGCGAGCACCTTACGGTTCAGTTGTACATCTTTTTTCTTCAGGCTGCCCATGAATTCAGAGTAGGACATCCCATGTTCGCGGGCACCCGCATTGATTCGCTGAATCCACAGGGCGCGGAAGTTTCTTTTATTTTGGCGTCGGTCGCGGTAGGCATAAACCAACCCTTTTTCCAACGCGTTCTTTGCTACCGTAAAGACGTTTTTCCTTCGTCCGAAGTAGCCTTTGGTTTGCTTGAGCACCTTTTTTCTTCGGGCTCTTGATGCAACGGCATTTACTGATCTTGGCATTTCTTTGAATTTTCGGGGAAAAGTGCCGCCTTTAATTTTCGGCGAACTTCAACTCGGCCCCCGGATTTAACAACCTGTTGATTTTTTTTTACACGCAGAGCATGTCTTTCACATTGCTCATATCCGCTTTGTGCACCAATGTGGACTTCGTAAGATTGCGCTTACGTTTGGTTGCCTTCTTGGTGAGGATGTGGCTTTTGAAAGCGTGCTTTCGCTTTACTTTTCCCGTGCCGGTAAACTTGAACCGTTTTTTGGCACTGGAGACCGTTTTCATTTTTGGCATGGCCTTTCTTCTTGTTTGTTTACTTCCTGTTTTATTTCTTTTTCGGATTGATCATCATGATCATCCGTTTTCCTTCCAGTTTGGGTAGCTGTTCTACCGAACCGAGGTCAGCCAGTTCTTTGGCAAATCTCAGCAGCAGCAGCTCTCCTCTTTCTTTGAAGACGATCGTACGGCCTTTGAAGAAAACGAAGGCTTTTACTTTGGAGCCTTCTTCGAGGAATTTTTTCGCGTGGTTCAGTTTAAACTCAAAATCGTGGTCGTCTGTGTTCGGTCCGAACCGAACCTCCTTGACCACCACCTTTTGCTGCTTGCTTTTGAGCTCTTTCTGTTTCTTTTTTTGGTCGTAAAGAAACTTTTTGTAATCCACTATTTTGCAGACCGGAGGATCCGCTTTCGCGGCAATTTCCACCAAATCCAGACCCCGTTCTTCGGCGAGCTCAAGGGCTTTAGAGATGGGATACACATCTGCGGGCACCCCGTCTGCTACAACCCGTACTTCACGCGCCGTAATTTTTTCGTTGATCCTGTGCGGATCTTCTTTTATGACCCTTCTGGGGCCCCGTCTTGAAAATCTTCTGGCTATGACTCTTCGTTTTAGTTATTTGCCCAACAGGGCATCAATTTCTTTTTCAATGTGCTTGACGAAATCAGGAACGCGCATGCTCCCCAAATCGCCTTCTCCTTGCTTGCGCACCGATACGGTCTTCGATCCGGCTTCGTCTTCGCCGACAATCAGCATGTAAGGTATTTTTTCAACCTCTGCATCCCTGATTTTTCGTCCGACCTTCTCGCTGCGTTCGTCAATGAGGGCGCGAATATCGCAATTATTTAGCTCATTTGAAACTTCTTCGGCGTAATTCTGATATTTCTCACTTACGGGTAATATCTTGACTTGCTCGGGAGTGAGCCAGAGGGGAAACTTACCGGCGCAGTGCTCGATCAGCACGGCAACGAAGCGCTCCATGCTGCCGAAGGGTGCGCGGTGAATCATCACCGGTCGGTGCTTCATATTGTCTTGTCCGGTGTACTCGAGTTCAAAGCGTTCGGGCAGGTTGTAGTCTACCTGAATGGTCCCGAGCTGCCACTTTCTGCCAATGGCGTCGCGCACCATAAAGTCGAGTTTCGGTCCGTAGAATGCGGCTTCTCCCTCTTCTACGACAAAGTTTAGGCCTTCTTCTTCAACGGCCTCCAAAATGGCTTTTTCGGCTTTCGCCCAATTTTCATCTGAACCGATGTACTTTTCGGGTTTGTTCGGGTCGCGAAGCGAAACCTGGGTCACGAAATCGTGAAAACTCAAGGTCTGAAAGATGTACAAGACCAAGTTAATGACCTTTTTGAACTCGTCCTTCACCTGTTCCGGAGTGCAGAATATGTGGGCATCGTCTTGGGTGAATCCGCGCACACGCGTGAGCCCGTGTAGCTCACCGCTCTGCTCATACCGGTACACCGTTCCGAATTCGGCAAATCGCACGGGTAAATCTCGGTAGGAGTGGGGCTGCGATTTGAAAATTTCGCAGTGGTGCGGGCAGTTCATCGGTTTGAGCAGGTACTCTTCCCCCTCGTGGGGCGTTGAAATCGGTCGGTAAGAATCTTCCCCGTATTTGGCGTAATGCCCGGAGGTCACATAAAGCTCCTTGCCGCCGATGTGCGGGGTAATCACGGGAAGATAGCCCGCCTCTTTTTGTGCTGCTTTAAGGAAGTTCTCGAGCCGTTCGCGCAGCATCGCTCCCTTGGGTTGCCACAGGGGCAGGCCCATGCCCACTTTTTGCGAAAAGGTGAAAAGGCCCAGCTCCTTACCGAGCTTTCGGTGGTCGCGTTTTTGGGCTTCTTCGAGCATTTGCAAATATGCCTTGAGCTCTTTCTGCTTGGGGAAGGTGATTCCGTATATGCGCGTGAGTTGTTTGTTCTTCTCATCTCCGCGCCAGTAGGCACCGGCTATGGAGGTGAGCTTGACGGCTTTCACGAATGAGGTGTCAGGGATGTGCGGGCCGCGGCAAAGGTCTGTGAATCCGCCCTGTGTGTAAAAAGTGATCTCCCCGTCTTTCAGCTCGTCGATGAGCTCGAGTTTGTAAGGATCGCCTTTTTCTCGGTAGTAAGCTAAGGCTTCCTCCTTCGGTACTTCCTTGCGGATGTAGGGATTCTTCTCACGGGCCAGTTCGAGTATCTTTGCCTCGATTTTCTCAAAATCTTTCTCGCTCAAGGTCGCATCGCCCGGATCGATGTCGTAATAAAAGCCGTTTTCTATCGGAGGACCGATGGCGAATTTGACATCGGGGAAAAAATGCTGCAGGGCCTCGGCCATGAGGTGCGCCGAAGAGTGCCACATCACGGATTTTCCGTCTTCATCGTTCCAAGTGAGCAATTGCAGATGGGCATCCTCCCTGATCGGGAGGGTTGCATCCGTGGTTTTGCCGTTCACTTTGGCTGCCAGTACATTTCTGGCCAGTCCTTCACTGATGTCGCGGGCCACATTGAGTGCGGTGGTTCCTTTCGGAAAAGTTTTCACCGCACCGTCGGGCAGTGTAATGTTGATGTCCATGGGCGCTGTATGAGAGAGCGCAAAGCTAATAAAAGCACGCCTCGAAAAAAACCCGAATCTCCGGACGGATTCAGCGCTTGAAAACTTCGATCTCCTTGGTGCGGATCACCAGATCGGTAAATTTCCCGTTGAATTTGGTTGCCCGCACCATATGGTTATCAATCCAGTGATAGTTTCCGCCGCGGGGCTTGCCGACCAGAAGGCCGTGGTATTTAAAGCCGTGCTTGTCCAACCAATTTTCCGTGACTTCCCGGTGCTCTTCCGTACGCGACGTAAAAAAGGTGATAATGTGGCCCTGATCGTACCACTTGTTGATGATGGCCAATGCATCCGCAAAGGGCTCACAGGTGGCCATGCGCTCGGGCTCTTCATTGGGCACATCTTCGGTGATGGTGCCGTCAATATCAATCAGGTAATTCTTAACGGCTTCGTCAAGTTGCGGAGAAATCTCCCTTCCCTGTTCGTCGTAGGTTTTGCGTAACTCTTTCTTGAGCGGATCAGACATGCAGAATGTTTTTTGTGAATATCTTCGGGCGCAAAATTAACCCAAACAGACGTCAATTCCGCGAATCAAATTGTTATTTTTACACTAAGACAGTCGCGCAGGTTTCATCTGAATCAAAATTTAATTCAGTTGTGTCAATTTGATAAACCTTTTTAACTTTGCGCTCCCATTCGGAGAGGTGGGTGAGTGGCTGAAACCACATGTTTGCTAAACATGCATACCTGGAAACGGGTATCGGGGGTTCGAATCCCCCTCTCTCCGCAAACAAAACCCCAAGCGCGCAAGCGGTTGGGGTTTTTTCATACCCAAATCTGCGAAAGCCTCAAGCTTTCAGGCAGATTTGGGTATGAAAAAACCCAAGTCCGACCGTAGGAGGACTTGCGGTTTTGTTTGCTGCTCCCCCCTTCCGG
>PXBH01000204.1 GCA_003565555.1 Cryomorphaceae bacterium
CAAGGCCAGGTTTCTGAACGAGGAGTCGGAGGAAGAGGGTTAAACCCGATCCGAATCGCCTCATCCCTCTTTGTTTACATCCGAAGGCCGCCGGGGCAATTCTTAAACAAAAAAAGGAGCGCCGGAGCGCTCCTTTTCCAAATGTTCTGATCTTTTCGGAGATCAATTGGCTGCCAGGTACTCAGCTACTCCGCTGTGGGTGGCCTGCATTCCTGATTTTCCTTTTTCCCAATTGGCGGGGCATACCTCTCCTTTTTCTTCGAAGAATTGGAGGGCGTCCACCATGCGAAGGGCTTCTTCCACATTTCTTCCGAGGGGAAGGTCATTTACCACCTGATGACGAACGATGCCCTCCCTGTCGATCAGGAAAAGTCCGCGGTAAGCCACCAGTTCGCTGTCTGCGCGCAGCATGCCGTCTTCATCGTAGTAGTAGTCACCCGTAAGCACATCGAAGTTGTGTGCGATGGTCTTGTTGGTGTCGGCTACCAAGGGGTAAGTAATTCCTTTGATACCGCCTTCTTCTTTGCTTAATTGGAGCCAGCCCCAGTGTGATTGCTCGGTATCGGTAGATACCGCTACCACCTCTACACCGCGCTCGGCAAATGCGTCGAGTTTGCTCTGGAAAGCGTGAAGTTCCGTGGGGCACACAAAGGTGAAATCTTTGGGGTAAAAGAACAAGAGTACATGTTTCTTGCCTATGAATTGTTCCAATGAAAAATTTTCTTCGATTTCTTCTCCGTTAATCACGGCTGTTGCCTCGAAGTGCGGCGCTTTTTTTCCTACCAGTACTGACATAATTTCTGTTTTTTAAGTTGTGGTACAAAGATAGGAGGATCTTGATCCGCAGGCCGCTTTCCCGCATAAGATTATTCTATACAGGCATAGAGCAACCCTTTCAGAAACGGGTGGATACCCACACCAATGCCAAACCGAGGAGGATGGCTACTGCCTTCTTTACATCGAATTTGTGGTGCTCCTCAGCTTCGAATATAATTGTGGTGCTCACATGGAGAAAAATACCCACCGCCACCGCGAGCAAAATGGCGTAAAGGCGGGCGGCATCTTCTCCCGCTTCGGAAAGAAAAGCGGCTCCTGCCCACATACCCAGGGGTGTGGCCAGCGCGTAAAGTCCTACCATGGCAAGGGTTTTCAGCCTGTTTTCATAATAGTAAAACAGCAAAGCGGCCAGCGCCAACGCTTCGGGCAGTTTGTGAACGGCGATGCCGATGAGCAGCGCGTGTCCGTGGCTGTGGTCATGCGCGTGTGTGTGGCCGTGATGGCTGTGCAGCGCCGCAGCTTCCTCACCCGCAAGGGGCAGTCCTTCGATGATTGAGTGAAGCACCAGACTGATGTATATCCCGGTGGGAAAAAGCCCGCGTACCTGATCGCTTTTGTGCACGTGGCCGTGCTCTACCCCTTTCGAGAAATATTCGAGGACCAACTGGATCAGAAAGCCCGCCAAGATGTAGATGCCCGCATCTTCAGCCAAGTGGTGGTAAATCTCGGGCATAAGGTGAAGCACGGCAAGGGCAAAAAGATAGGCGCCGCTGAAAGCCAGTACCACCTTAACGTCTTTCGTCATTCTGCCCTGAAGGGTAATGCCCAGTACGCCTCCGGCGAGTGCTGCTGCGATCAAAACAAAAACAGCGGTGAGAGTCATCTTATCTTTTTCGGGCGGTGAGGATAAGACGCGGTGACCTCTCCCGGGCGAAAGGCCCCAAGGTGTAGTCACCGAATGTATCGACGATGTCGAAGCCTGCCTTTTCGAAAAACGCTTCGAAATCTTCGGGCTCCAATGCTTTCACCCGCTCTTCAAAGCGGAAGTTGCGGTCGCCGTCTTTCACGTCAATACGTTTTTTGATAATGTCGTTCTCAATGCTGCGTCGAATGTCGAATTCCACATCGCTGATGTGAACCGTCTCCTCTTCTACAAGGGTATTTCTGAGCAGCGAAGCATTCAGGTAGTCGATAAGTACCTGTCCGTCCTTTCGCAGGTTGGTATGCACGGAGCGGAGTACATTGAGGTTTTCTTCGGCCGCATCGAAATAGCCGAAGCTGGTAAACAAGTTCAGCACCAAATCAAAGCTGTTCGCTCGGAAGGGCTCGCGCATGTCAGCAATGGCAAATTTCAAGCGTTCGGATTCGAACTTTTTCGCGTAGGCGATATTTTGTTCGGAGATGTCGATCCCGGTCACGCGAAACCCCTTTTTTGACATGTAAATGCTGTGGCGGCCCTTACCGCACGCCAAGTCGAGTATCTCAGCCTCTTTCGGCGGGTCAAAATACCGCAGCACGTGATCGATGAACTGCGCGGCTTCGCCGTGGTCTCTGCGCCTGTACAACATGTGGTAGTACGGTGAATTGAACCAAGAGGTATACCAAGTGCGGGTCGTCATAATGCCGGGAAAGTGCCCTGTTTCGGGATGCGAAGCTAAGGAATCTTTGACCGATTTAATTAACACCCGGGTGATGAAAGTTTAGAAAACACGGAATACCGTCCCGTTTTCTTATCTCTATATTTGACCAAACACACTGATGTGACCGAGATACAAGAAGTGTTTGATCTGTACGACTCCATGGAGCGCAAGAATATCATGCTCTCCTTTAAGGGAGATATGTCTACGGACTTACTCACTTCCATACTCCAATTGATTGAAAATAAACTTGACAGGTTTGGCGAAAGCCCCAAGATAAAGCGGCGGATGTTCAATATACTGGTGGAATGTTTGCAAAACCTTTACCACCATATCGATGCACCGCCGCGTACCCTTGACGGAAAGCAAAGGGCTTCGGTGATCGTTATGATTGCCAAAAACCTGAACGGCTACTCCATCATTACGGGCAATTACGTCTTGAACGATAATGCCGAGGCGCTGAAAAAGCGATTGGAAGAAATAAACGGCATGACGGCTGAGGAGGTAAAGCAATTGTACAAATCTGTGCTCGCCGACGGAAAGATGTCGGACAAAGGAGGGGGAGGCCTCGGCATGATTGACATCGCCAGAAAGAGCGGAGGAAAGCTGGATTACGGATTTATCCCCTTCGATGACGGCAGCACTTTCTTCAGTTTAAACGTGAAGGTGAAACAAGATTAGATCAAACCGCTGATATGGATAACATCAAAATAGAAGGAACAGCAAAAACACCGAGCGTAAGCTTCGACAGAGAAAAAGGTGAACTCACCATCGGAGGAAGATCCATTCCGGAAAATTCGATCGACTTCTATAAGCCTCTCTTGGAGTGGCTCGATCGCTATGCCCTTGAACCGGCCCCGCTCACCGTAGTGAATATGCGCCTTGAGTACTTTAATACGAGCAGCTCTAAGTGCATTTTGGACGTGTTTAAGAAACTCGAGTCCATTAAGAAATCAGGAAAAGACATTACCGTGAAATGGCACTATGAGGAGGATGACGAGGACATGCTGGAAGCGGGAGAAGACTACGATGCCATCATCGACATCGACTTTGTGATGGTAGAATCTCCGGTGTAGCTCCTCACTCCGTCCCAAGGGGTGCCTTTTTACGGTTTCCCGACGGCCCTGCGTTTATTTTCGCAGGGAAAGCATCTCCGTAAAGAAGTATTCGGTGCCCCTGACAGCCTTGGGAAATACATTGAAGAAAAGGCAGAACGAAAGGAGCATGGTCATGCCCCAAATCACGAGTAAGTTCGCTGCGAAGGTATCGACAAAGCGCCCGTAAAGATTCTTGGCAGGCGCATAGAAGTGCGATGAGAAGAACGGAGTATTGTAGGGCAATAAGTAGACGAGGTCCTTTTTCTGTATGAGCTCGCCCTTGTATTCCGTGATGTAGTTCACATCATTCCTGTTGGTGGCAAAGTTTTCGAGCTGGTCGTTTTTGTGGTTGTTGAAAAGCGTGCGGTAAGCATCGTTTTTTTCTTCGGTGCGCGTCATAGCGTACACGGCGTTCTCCTTCTCGGCATCCGCTTTCAGATAAACCCGCTTGTAGTGTTCGGTCAGCCTGTTGAGGTGCACTTTAAGCGATTCGAGCAACTCGGGCGTCACACGGTCCGGGCTGAGGTCATTTACACCCGTGAAGCGCATCCCCGCGAGCAAGGAATTTTCCTTGCTGATTTCGTTTCGCAAAACGGTGAGCTCGCGCTCGAGTTCTGCGGCCGCTGATTCATCGTCCAAGATTCTTACCGATTTGGCTGCCTTGTTCTTGAGCTCGGTGAGCCAATAGTCTTTTTTCCAATTTGAATACTTCTTTCGTCGCTCCAGCTCGAAAAACTCCTTTTCGTAGTCGTTCTTCTTAAACTGTGTTACGGCGATACCCTCATACGCCCAGCGGCTGGCCATGATATTTCCGATCCACGGAACACCGCTCTGAGAGGCAAAAATAGGATTGAGCCGATCGAACTTGACGATGATACCGCTGAAGAGAAGCTGGGGGATGATAACAATCGGAATCAGGATATAAATGACCTTGGCAGAGTTGAAGCTCGCTGAAATATTCAGCCCCAATACATTTGCGAAAGCGCAGGTGGAAAATAGCATCGCCCAGTAGGGCAGGGTCATGCCCTGAATCTCCAGGATGCTGTTGCCGATCACCACGAAAAGCAGCATCTGCACCGCCGAAATGGCGAACATAATCCCGATTTTGCCGGTGAGGTAGCTGCCGCGGCTTAAGTTGAGAAATGCCTCGCGCTTCCTGATTTTCTTGTCGCGAATGATTTCTTCCGAGCTAACCGTGAGACCTATAAACAGGGCCACGATCACGGAAATAAAAATGTAGACGGGGATATTTTCGTTTTCGCGAAATATGTATCCCGTTTCGTTGGTGCCGGGATTGATAAAGCGCATGAAAAAAGCCAAAAGCATGGCCAGAGCCGGCGCTTCAAGCAGGTTGATCAAAACGTACTGTCGGTTGGTCAGCTTAGAGAGCAAGTCTCGCTTTACGAAAACAGCAAATTGTCTCAACTTTCCCGGGATGTCAAAGCGGCTTTCGGGAATGGCCTCCGGCTGCTCATCGTATGGGTCGAAGGCTTCCAGGTGCTGTTTGTACATTTTGTTCCACTCCCGGGGCTGAATTTTTCGCGCGTGGGTCAGGTTACCGAATTCGTCCACCACCTTGGCTTCGATGATATTGAAGATCTCTTCGGTTTTGATATGTCCGCAGGAATTGCATTCGGCCTCCTCGCTGTTGATGTGGTCCACCATCTGCTTGAAGTACATGATGCTGTCCACCGGATTGCCGTAATACACAGGGTAACCGCCCTGATCCAACAACATGAGCCGATCAAACATTTTGAAAATATCTGCTGAGGGCTGGTGAATCACCGCAAAAATCAATTTTCCTTTCAGACTCAACTCTTTGAGCAAGTCCATGATGTTCTCGGAATCACGGCTGGAGAGTCCCGAGGTAGGCTCGTCTACGAAGAGCACTGCCGGCTCTCGGATCAATTCCAAGGCAATGTTCAATCGTTTGCGCTGTCCCCCACTGATGGTTTTATCCAGGGGATTTCCCACTTTGAGGTTACGTGTTTCGGTAAGCCCTAATGTAGAGAGCATTTCGTCGGTCAGCGCGGTAATTTCTTCATCGCTTTTTTTGCCGAAGCAGAGCTTGGCGTTGTAAAATAAGTTCTGAAAAACGGTGAGTTCGTCGATCAGCAGGTCGTCTTGCGCCACATACCCGATCAGCCCTTGAATGCGGTGCGGCTCGCGGTGTATATCGGCGCCGTTTACCGATACCGTCCCCTTGTTGGGGTGCAGGTTGCCGTTGAGTACATTGAGCAGTGTGGACTTACCGCTGCCGCTTCCTCCCATAATGCCGATGAGGCGGCCCGAAGTTTCCTTGAGGTTGATTTCGCGCAGTCCGATGTTGCCCCGCTTGAATTTGTACTCCACACCCACGGCGCGAAAGGTGATTTTATCGCTGTTTTTGTCCGTGAGAAATACACCGATGATATCACTGTAGTAGATGGGCTTTATTTTCGGGCCCCGAATGGCTGCACCCTGATTCAGTACATAGAACCGATCGTTAACGATAAGCTGTCCGCTGAGGGTATAGGATTTTGCCGCACCCATGTACTTGATGAAGTGCAGATTGACTCCGGGAATGCGAAGCACACGAATATAGCCTTCCATTCCGCGAGAGAGCAAATGCTTGCCGAATACCGAATCCGAATCCGTGCTGTCGGTAATGTACATCACATTTGGCGAGTCGATGAGTTCCGTCTCATCCTCTTGGACGAAGTACCGCGCCAATTTGTACTCCTCCATGTCAAAATTGAACGTGGAGGCCACGGTGTTGACAAATTCTTCCTCTTCTTCGTTGACTTCCTCATGGGTGTACACGAATTCGAGCAGCCGGATCAGTACGATCGTTTTCTGCCGTCGGGTGAGTTCTTCATTGATCTGGGTGCAAATGCGCAGCACCTTCACCGAATTGACCGAGGTGCGCTTTTGCTTTCCGTTCTTTCCGTCAGATACCTTTTGATAGGCCTCAAGGTACCGGTCGAATGTGGCCAGATTTTTTTTAACGAGATTGGCCGGAAGTCGCTCCCGAAGGAAGGAAGCGACGATTTCTCGTCCGGAGGGGTCTTCTTTGGCAGATGAGTCAACCCGTGCGATAATCGCAAAAAGTTGAATCAGCGCATTGAGTATTCTTTCGCTCATTTCGTTTAAGAGGGGTAAAAAAAAAGCGTCTCGACTTGAGACGCTCTACCTTCTTTTTTCAGAAATGTTAACGCTCAAATCCGATTAACAATACGGCGCATCCCGAAGTTTGTTTCATCGGGTCCAGGCGGGCCTCGATCCGGCCGGAGACCGTCGATTTAAACTCGAAATCCCAATAAGGCGCATTGCGGAATTCCTCATTGGTATAGAGGAGGTTGCCTTCCTGATCGTAAAGCGAAAAGATAAGTTGTTCCTTTTCTAATCCGCTGAACCCGATGATGCGATACACAGACCCTCCGTAGAAAGTGGTGTAAAATTCTGCAATCTGATCGTCGTAAATCAAGGCCCGGTATGTCTGACCGTCCGGCACGAATTGATCACTCATATAGCGCTCAGCATAGGTTACCGTGGTGTCACACTGTGCCGCTGCGGTCTGCACCGATGCAAAAGCCCCCGCGATAAAAAGCGATGCAGTAAAGGTTTTTAAGGATTTCAAGTTCTTCATGATGCTGCTATTGTTTTTCTCAAGTCCTTGAGGATGCCATATATTTCATCCATCAATTCATCGTCCATTTCGTAAACGGAGGTGCTGTTGATCACGGTTCTTTTCATTTCCGGGTCTACTTTTGCCTCATTGAAAGTGTATTGGGTTTTTACCCGGCCGTAAAGCTCCTCTAAGGCATAAATTCTTGTCATGATTTCGCCGTCAAGAAATGCTTGGTCAGCGGTTTGTTCCACCGCCTCGCGCAGCGTTTTCACCGTCATTTTTTGTTCGGCCAGGCGGTTTCTTGATACCTCCGTACCGACCGCTGCGGCTGCTGCCGTCAGGTAGGTCGCTTCCACCCATCCGCCCAGCAGCACGTATGCGGCAATATCTATGCGGTCGTTCTCCTTCAGGTAATTATCGGCCTCACGGTAAAACTTACCGCTCAACATAAGCAGGGAGTCGGGATTGCCCACATTGCCGCCCAGACGCTTGACCAAGTCGGGATTGATCGCACCGCGCACACCCACCGCGCTCGAAAGCCGATCTACGCCTTTGAAATACTTGAGTGCGGACTGCCCGTCTTCGTAAAGCGAGGCGTAGGCCATATCGGTGCCGTATACTCCGAGGTTCATGGCTTGCGCAGACTTGGTGCGGTGTTCACTCATTTTGCTCACATCACTCAGAATTTCTCGGTTGTAGGGAACACCCGCATCCTGAATGAGCTTTGCCGTCTGCACGGGCGAAGGTATGCTGAAGAGTTTGCCCGATACATTTACCACGGCAGTTTTGACACTGTCTGCAGCGCTGTCGGATACTTCATCGCCGCTTCGCAGTCCCTGTTCCTCGCATGAGATAAGGAATGCGCCGGCACAAAGGGCAGCGAGCAGTGATTTAATTTTTCGGTTCATAAGTGGTGGCGTATTGAAGTCGTTTTTAACACAGGGCTGAAAGTATAAAAAATGCCCGTATTTTCGGAGTTACTTCCATATACTGTTTTGCCCGAGGGCATGTTTCAAAATTATTCCCGCACCGATCACCGCCGAAGCACACCACGCCGCATCGGCCCATTCGGCCAAAATGATTTTCCCGGTAAGGAAGAGTATACCATAGGTGAAGACCACGGCAGAAATCCAGCTTACAAAGAGATAGAAGTTCGCACCTGTCGTTACGGAAGGGTCATTTTCTGAAAATTTGCCGAATTTGCCGGGCCGTACCCTTCGGTAAAATCGGCTGAGCGTTTCGTCAGATTCCGGCGGCGTGAGGTAAGTGGCTGCCAGCCAAGCCACCGTGGTGAATGTCACTGTAAAGAAGAAGCTGCCCGGAAACGCTGCTCCGAGCAAATAATGCGCAGCAGCATATCCCACAAAAGGCGCTGCAGTACCCGCGATCTCTGACCATGCGTTGATGCGCCACCAGTACCACCGCAATATTAAGACCGCCCCGAGTCCGGCACCGCATTCCAAAATAAATTGCCATACCCCGCTGATGCTGTTAATCATCAGGGTGATGAGCATGCCGGCGGCCATCAGGAGGAGGGTGACCGTTCGCGATGCGGATACATAGCTGCGTTGACTTCCGGAGGGCCGAATGAATCTTTTCCAAAAATCGTTGATCAGATACCCGGCTCCCCAGTTCAGCTGCGTGGATATGGTGCTCAGGTAGGCTGCGAGGAAAGCGGCGAGGAGCATACCCCGCAGACCGACGGGCAAAAAATCTTTCATGGCACGCACATAGCCAGTGCGCAGGGCGTCGCCCTCCAACTCCGGGTAAAGCACAAGTGCACAGAGGGCGGTGATGATCCAAGGCCACGGCCGCAGGCAGTAATGTGCGGTTTGGAAAAGCAGGGTGGCGTACACTGCACCGCGTTCGGTCTTGGTGCTCATCATCCGCTGGGCAATGTAGCCGCCTCCGCCGGGCTCCTGACCCGGGTACCAACTGCTCCACCACTGCACACCGATGTAGGCGAAAAAAGCACCGAAACTCAGGGCGAGGGTCTCAGCGGCGGAATCCGATGCGCCGATTTCGGGAAAAAAATGAAAGGTGCTTTCGGGCAGGGCAGCTTTGAGGCCGCTCACACCGCCCACCTGCGGACTGTGAAGTACGATCACCGCCAAAATAGCCGTGCCCGTGACGGCGAGACAAAACTGCACCACGTCCGTTACCGCTACCCCCCAAATACCCGACAGTGAGGTGTAAATCGCAGCCAGGAGCATCAGTGCGGCGATGAGTGCGTACGTCGTCAGCGGCTCAAGATCAAAAAATTCATTGAGGATGGTCACCATGGCGAGGTTTACCCAGCCGATAATGAGGATATTCATAAAAAAACCCAGGTACACCGCCTTAAATCCGCGGAGAA
This sequence comes from Cryomorphaceae bacterium, assembly GCA_003565555.1. Lineage (GTDB taxonomy): Bacteria > Bacteroidota > Bacteroidia > Flavobacteriales_D > Cryomorphaceae > T3Sed10-241. Next base: position 9,478 of record PXBH01000204.1, read on the forward strand.
ATGCCGCGGGCCTACCCCCGTAGCGCAACTCGATAAATTCGATCTCTGTGAGAATGCCCGCGCGACGCCATAACTTGGCAAAGAAAAAAGTGGTGAGCATACCTCCCGCCAAAAAGCTCCACCAGAGCCAATTGCCGGCAATACCGCTTTCTCCGGTAAGTTCGGTGACGGCAAGCGGTGTATCCGCCGCAAAAGTAGTGGCCACCATGGACAGGCCCGCCACCACCCAGGGCATAGACCGGTCACCGAGGAAAAAACTCTCCAAGCTTCCCGAAGCCCGCTTCCTGAAGTACAGGCCGATCAGTAAACTGAAAATCAGAAAACCGGCAATAATCAACCAATCGACAAAGTGTAAGCTCACGGCATAAAACAGGTCAGGGCATCAGCAAAGAAAGTACTTTGGAAACGCCCCTCGGACCACACCGCTTAAATCTTGTCACGCTCCCCTGTGGGAAAGTCAATCTCCCGAGCGAACCGAAAATTCTGCCGTGTTTTTCGCTGCGCTTGCCTTACCTTCGTCGGTATCCGTGAAGACTTTTTTTGCCGAAATCATCTTGCCGCTGGCGCTGCCCAACACCTTTACTTACAGGCTCCCGAGAAATATGGAGGCCTTTGCCGAACCGGGTATGCGCGTGGTAGTTCCGTTCGGAAAAAAGACGAAGCTGCTCACGGGGATCGTATATGAAATCCATGAGCGCGCACCCCGTGAGCGGTCCGTGAAGTACATTGATGCCCTGCTCGACAACTTTCCCGTGGTCACTGAACGTCAACTGCGTTTCTGGGATTGGCTCGCTGCGTATTACATGTGTACGCGGGGAGAGGTACTCGCGGCGGCACTTCCCGCGGGCCTCAGGTTGAGCAGCGAGAGCAGATACATTATCAATCCGGCATTCGACGGAGATTTGGATGAATTTTCCGAGCGGGAGATCGGCCTTATTGAGGCGCTTTCCGCGCGTGAGGTGATGACAGCCGATGAGGTTTCCGATTTTTTGGAAATAAAAACGGTACAGCCCATATTGAAAAAGTTGCTGGAATCCGGTGCTGTCCTGATTTTTGAAGACCTCAGGGAAAAGTACAAGCCGAAGAAGGAGACTTTTGTGCGCCTCGCCCCCGGATGTTCGGATGAGGACGGACTTCGGGCGGCTTTTGACAGCCTCGAGCGGGCTCCCAAGCAGCTGGAGGTGCTCATGACTTTCGTGCAGCTCACGGGTGCTTACCGCGGCGGTGAGGCGGAGCTGAAGGCGGGTGTGCTGCGCAAGCATGCGGGATGCTCAGGCGCGGTGATCAAAGCAATTTCCCGAAAGGGTATTTTTGAAACAGAGGAGCGCCAAACGGACCGTATTCGCCCGGACGCCGCCGATCCCGATGCCCGATTGGTCCTCAGCCCCGCCCAGCAAGCCGCGGATGCCGGGATCGAAGCCGCATTTTCCGAAAGGAGAAAAACAGGCAAAAATCCCGTAGTGCTGCTGGAAGGAGTGACCGGAAGCGGCAAAACCGAGATTTATATCAAGCGCATCAAGGATGAACTGGACGCGGGGCGACAGGTGCTCTACCTGCTTCCCGAAATCGCACTGACCACCCAAATCATTTTAAGGCTGCAGCGCTATTTCGGTGAGAAAACAGTGGTGTACCATTCCCGCTTCAATCAGAACGAACGCGTGGAAGTATGGCAAAAGGTCAGAAAAAACAATGCCGGACAGGGCTGCGTGGTGCTGGGAGCGCGAAGTGCTGTATTTCTTCCCTTCAACAGTCTCGGACTGGTCATTGTGGATGAAGAGCATGAAACATCCTTTAAGCAATTCGACCCGGCTCCGCGCTACAACGCGAGAGATGCGGCCATTCTGCTGGGTAGTCTCTTTGACATTCCGATACTGCTCGGCTCGGCTACGCCCTCCGTGGAGTCGCTCTACAATGCAGAGAAGGGTAAGTACGCGCGGGTCTCGCTCTCGGAGCGCTACGGCGGAATCGCCCTTCCGGAAATAGTGCCTGCCCTGCTCAACCGGCAAACGGCGCCTTCGGGGTATTTCACAACGGCCCTGATCGAACACATGGAAAGGGCCCTTCAGCGGAAGGAGCAGGTGATTCTCTTTCAGAACAGACGCGGGTATGCCCCTGTGCTGGTCTGTGAAAGTTGCGGATGGAGCCCCGAATGTGTGCGGTGTGATGTCTCCGCTACCTACCACAAAGCGGCCGATCGGCTGGTTTGTCACTACTGCGGAAACAAGTACAACCTGCCTCCGGTATGTCCGTCTTGCGGCAGCCATAAGCTGAAGCTCGCGGGATTCGGCACGGAGCGCATTGAGGAGGAGTTGCCCGTCTTTTTTCCCGACGCGAAAACAGCACGACTCGACTATGACAGCACCCGATCGAAGTACGCTTACCTGCGGATATTGTCAGATTTTGAGGACCGAAATACCGATATCCTCATCGGTACTCAGATGGTCACAAAAGGACTTGACTTTGACGGGGTGAGCACCGTGGGTATTCTCAACGCGGATTTACTTTTGAAATATCCCGACTTCAGGGCCACCGAGCGCGCCTTTCAGCTCATCACCCAAGTGGCGGGCCGCGCAGGTCGACGCGGGAAGCGGGGCAAGGTATTCGTCCAAACCCGAGAACCTGACAGTTTGGTTATGCAGCGCATCATCGCGGGTGACTATGCCTCCGTATACCGCGACGAAATTGCCGAACGCCGTCAATACGGATACCCACCCTTTACCCGCCTTATCCTGCTCACCCTCAAGCACCTCGAAGTCGAATTGATCGATTTATCTGCTGCCGGCCTGGCGGCGGAGCTGCGTACTTTTTTGCCTGAGTCGTCCGTGCTCGGCCCCGAATATCCGCACGTAGCGCGGATCAAAAACCGCTACCACAAGCAGATCATGTTGAAGATTACTCCCGATATGGCTTTGTCGGAAACCAAACGCCGCATCCGCGACCTCACGGGAGCCTTCTTCGCACGAAAGGAATTCAGGGCGGTGCGACTGAGCATCGACGTTGATCCTTATTGACGTTGGTTTACTGAGCAGTCCATGCAGAGCACATTTCTGCGTATCTTCGCAGGGCTAATTTTTTCGGGTGAAAAATATTTTCGGTCAGTGGATATTCTTGAAATATCTCATCATTTCGGTGGCGGGGTTTTTCACTTGGCCGCGTTTTACCTGGACCAATAAGTCCGTGATTGCCGGCATGGATGTGCTGCGAAGGCTGCCGGAAAAAAAGGTGCTCTTCGTGTCAAATCACCAAACTTATTTTGCGGATGTGGCATTGATGTACCACGCATTCAGCGCTGCAAAATGGAACATGAGGCGAGGTATTCGCAATCCGCTTTACCTCTTCGCGCCGAGGTTGAATGTGTATTATGTGGCCGCGCGAGAGACCATGCAGAGCGGCATCATCCCAAAGCTCTTTGCTTATGCCGGTGCCATTACCGTGCAACGCACCTGGCGCGAAGCCGGCAAGGAGATATCCAGAGATGTGAACCTCACCGATACGGAGCGTATCGGTCAGGCCATCGGCTCGGGCTGGGTGGTGACTTTTCCGCAAGGTACCACCAAGGCTTTTGAACGGGGCCGCAAGGGCACGGCGCACATCATTAAGCAGTACCGTCCTTTGGTGGTTCCTGTAAATATCGACGGGTTTCGCAGGGCCTTTGACAAGAAAGGCCTCAACATTAAGGTACGTGACTCATTACTCACCATGAAAATATATCCGCCGCTCGATATCGACTATGAGGCGGAACCCGAGGTAATTCTGTCTCAAGTGATGCGTGCCATCAAGCAGAGTACGGAGTTTATCAATGTACCTCCGCCCAAATCTTACGAGGGAGAAAAATAGCGGGATCGAATCCGGGAAACCGGTCTGCCGCGAAAAAGCCCCGCAGAGCGGGGCCTTTTTACAGAACCAAAACGAAAGGGTCTTGTCGCGACCCGAAAAAAAATCAGTAGTAGTGCAGACGCCGCACTTTCGCGACGTATTTACCGAGACGGATCACCTGCTTGGTATAGCCGTACTCATTGTCGTACCACACGTAGAGCACCACGTTTTTCTTGTCGGGATGGATCAGCGTAGCGGGACTGTCAAATACGGAGCAACAAGTGTCACCTACAATATCACTCGAAACAAGTTCGGGCTCAATGCTGTACTTGATTTGGTTGACCAAATCACCACTCAATGCCGCGTCTTTCACCACTTCGTTGATCTCTTCAACGGAGGTTTCTCTTTTAAGCGTAAGGCTCATGATGGCCAGTGATCCGTTGGGCACGGGTACGCGCACCGCATTGGCGGTGAGTTTATCGGCGAGACTCGGGATCACTTTCACAATGGCTTTGCCCGCCCCCGTTTCCGTGATGACCATATTCACTGCGGCCGATCTTCCGCGACGTTCCTTTTTGTGGAAATTATCCAGTAGGTTTTGATCGTTGGTATAGGCGTGTACTGTTTCGATATGTCCCTTTTCCACACCGAATTTATTTTCGATCACGTGGAGCACGGTGCTGATGGCATTGGTAGTGCAGGAAGCAGCCGAGTAGATGTCCTCATCCTCGATATTGAGCCCGAGGTGGTTCACTCCGTATACTACATTCGGAATTTCTTTTCCCGGAGCTGTCAGAATTACCTTGCTGATTCCCTTTGACTTCAGGTGGAGGCTGAGGGCATCGCGGTCGCGGAAGGCACCGGTGTTGTCAATCAGCAAAGCCTTGCTGATACCGTAGTCTTCATAATTGATTTGATCGGGGCTCGGTGCCTCGATCATTTTCACGATTTGACCGTTGATGATCAATGCTTTGCGATCCAGGTCAGGAACCACCGTTCCGGGGAATGAGCCGTGCACCGAGTCCATGCGAAGCAGATTCGCCCGCTTGATGATTTCCTCGTCGTTCACGCGGCGCGTTACGATGGCCTTCAGCCGCAGCTGCTGACCTTTTCCGAACTGCTGAATCAGCTCACGTGCCGCGAGCCTGCCGATTCGGCCGAATCCGTAAAGCACGACATCCCGAGGTTCCGAATCGCGGGCGTCTTCAGCGCCTTCCATATGCCCGATTTTGCTGTGGATAAATGCAGTCATGGAAGAGTGGTTGTTTTTCTCCTCCAGCCATTCGGCGGAAAGACGGCCCACATCAATTTTTGCGGGGGGCAAATCGAAGGTCAAAAGCTTTTTGGCAATCGCACTTGTGGCAAAAATGTCGATGGGTTTCTTCACCACATCGGCGGCGTATTTGTGCAATTTCAGCACCTCACTCACGCTGGTGTCGAGGAGGTGGTTTCTAAACAAAACAAGCTCTACCGATTTGTGGTAGAGCAAGTTTCCTACTGCAGAGATCAGGTCGACCGCTGCCATCTCTTTGCTGATCCAGGTCTCGAGCTCCTTATTGTAGGTAGCCCTGCCTGCACTCAAGAGGTCAGTTGACATGTGTGTTGGATGGTTTGATGGTGGTTGAAAAATAGGTGAGCGTAGGGAAGGGCGGTAAAAAAGGGCAAACCCCGGAATTAACCGAGGTATGCCTTGAGGTGTTTGCTGCGCGATGAGTGGCGCAGGCGTCGAATAGCTTTTTCCTTGATTTGGCGAACGCGTTCACGTGTGAGTCCGAAACGATCTCCGATCTCTTCCAAAGTGAGGCCGTGCTTCATCCCGATTCCGTAAAACAGGCGAATGACCTCGCGCTCTTTTTCCGTCAGGGTGGAAAGTGAGCGCTCAATCTCTTGTACCAAACTTTCGTTGAGCAGGAAAGTGTCGGCATTGGGAGAGTCATCGTTCACCATCACATCCAAGAGGGAGGAACTGTCATCTTCGGTAAAAGGGGCATCCACGGACACGTGACGGCCCGAAACCTTGAGGGAATCAGCCACTTTCTCGGCGGGAATGTCCAATGCATTGGCAATTTCCTCAATGGTGGGCGGACGGTCGTACTCCTGTTCGAGCTTCGCGAACATCTTGTTGATCTTATTCAGTGAGCCGACTTGGTTCAGCGGCAGGCGCACAATACGGGACTGCTCGGCCAAAGCCTGAAGAATACTTTGCCGGATCCACCATACGGCGTAAGAGATGAATTTGAAACCCCGCGTCTCGTCAAAGCGTTGAGCGGCTTTGATAAGGCCCAAGTTTCCTTCATTAATAAGGTCGGGAAGGGACAGTCCTTGGTTTTGATATTGTTTGGAAACGGAAACCACAAACCTCAAATTGGCTCTGGTGAGTTTTTCCAGAGCGGCTTGGTCGCCTTTCTTGATCCTCTGAGCCAGCTCTACTTCTTCCTCCGCCGTGATCAGGTCCTCCCTGCCTATCTCCTGAAGGTATTTGTCAAGGGATTGACTTTCACGATTCGTTATGCTCTTGGTGATCTTTAGTTGTCTCATGTTCTTTTTTAACGTTACGGTTTTTGACCTTCAGGCGAAAAAATTTCCGCAAAGGTACTTCAATGGGCGTCAAAAGCCAAATGCGCAGCATTTCTGCCCGGATATTCAGCGGTCATTCAAATAAAGAAAGCGAGACGGCTCGTTTGCCGTCATCGCTTTCAGAATTCAAAATATTGTACGAGAAGTTGTTGGATTGGGATGAATCGATGTTTACGGTTTCGATTTGGATCTCGCAGGTTTATTTTGAATTTAAAGCAGTTTACAATCCGAGGCCAAAATAGTCGGGGGTGCCGTCGGCATGAACCCCTTCTATCAGTACGCCTCCCTCTTTTGAGCGCAGTGTTAAGTATACATCCTCCGGAGAGTCTACGGGTTGCTTATCAATGTGCGTGATGACGAATCCTATTTTCAACCCGGCTTTCCTGAGTTTGCCGTCGGTAAGTTCGCTTATTTTTACGCCATTTCCAATCTTCAGACGCTCTTTTTCTTTCTCCCCGATGAAGTCAAAAGTGCCTCCGAAAACGGTATTTTTTTCAAATTCAGCCTTTTTCCCGATGTCTGTATTGCCGTATCTGTCGCGCAAAACAATATCAAATTTTTCCGACTTGCTTCCGCGCAATACTTTTACCTCAATGCGGTCTCCCGGACGGTGCTTTCCGATCTGCTCCTGCAGTTCTGTTACGTTGCGGATTTTCCGACCTTCCACCGCCGTGATGATGTCGCCGGCTTTCATACCGCGCTCTTCAGCGGCACCACCCTCGATCAATCCGTTTACCAATACGCCTTCTGTAACGCTGAGCTTGTTTTCCAGCACTGTGGCCGCGTCGAGGTTTGCTATGTTCACCCCGATGTAGGCACGTTGTACCTTACCGTATTCCAGAAGGTCGGCGGTTACTTTCTGCACGATGCTCACAGGTATGGCAAAGCTGTACCCGCTGTAAGATCCTGTACGTGATGCGATGGCCGTATTAATTCCTACAAGTTCTCCGCGGCTGTTTACCAAAGCACCGCCGCTGTTTCCCGGATTTACGGCCGCATCTGTTTGAATAAAGGACTCCAGCGGAAAGGCATCCTGACTCGGATCATAGCCCAAAATATTGATGTTCCTGGCTTTGGCACTTACAATTCCGGCGGTTACCGTGCTCGTCAAATTGAAAGGATTTCCGACGGCCAATACCCACTCGCCTACCTGAAGAAAGTCACTGTCGCCTAAAATGATAGAGGGCAACCCTTGATCTTCTATTTTGAGCACGGCCAAATCGGTAGAGGGATCAGCTCCGATCAATCGCGCTTGATAGGTGCGGTTGTCATTGGTGGTTACCTCAATTTCGGCGGCATTGTCGATGACGTGGTTGTTTGTCACGATGTAGCCGTCACCGCTGATGATCACCCCTGATCCTGCAGCGCGCTGCTGCTGTGAATAATAGCGTTCTCCACCGAAGAATTGGCTCCAGGGGTTATAATATTGTTTGGGTTGAGATTTGGTCTTCACATGCACCACGGCGTCCAAGGACACCCGTGCCGCTTCCACAAAATCAGGCGCCTCGGCGGCCCCGTAAACGGCCGGACTGCCGGCGAGCTGAATCACCGGGGCGTGGCGCTCCCCGACCGGTCCGCTCGCGGGCTCAGGCGAGAAGCTGCCTGTGACAAACAGGGTAGTCATTCCTCCCAGAAAAGCCACAGCGAAAAGTTTTGCAATCTGCTTCATGATGTTTCTGATGTTTTGTAATTCTCGATCATTCAACAGCACCTGCCGTTGAATTCTTACTTTTGTCTTGTTAATTCCTGTTAAGCACTCTGTGTCTGTCTTTACGGTGTCTGAAAAAGCAAAATTCGTACCACGTCTTTTCCCGGGTGGACCGGGCAGAACTTTTGTCATCATCTCCGGCATTCTCGTCGCGGCGGGGCTGTGGTCTTCCTGCGGAAATATCCCGAGACAGGAACCAAATTCGGAGTCCGAACAGGTGAGCGAATCCTCCCCGCAAGTACCTGTGAGCCCCTCCGTCACATTCGTCGGGGAGGATACTTCCGCAGTTTCTGTACCGCTCAGCCCGGAGCCGGAAGAGAAGGATCGAAATCGTCCCGTGCAAGTATCGGAGCCCGCTGCGCTCACTGCGGATTTTGACGATATTCCCGAGCCCGACTTTTCCGGTTGGTTCGCCGAACTTGAGGAAATTTCCACGGCAGATCGGGACGAAATTGCCCACAGCCGCCTCATTTCCTCCGTGTCCCTTCCTGTGATCAGTCCCGATGCGGGTGATGATGTTGATTCATTGACGGTCGCTTTGGAGAAACGCCTTTCCGTTCGACCCGATCGCTTTCCGTCCACTGTGGTATTGGAGCGTTGGCAATCTCCTGTCAATTACAGAGGTTATAAATTCAATCGGCGGAAATTGGTACTCTTCGGCGCAGCGCCGCATCTGCCGGTGCGCATCTATCGCCTCACCGACGACTACTATTTTTCCGTGGCCGAGACACTTTATGAACTGGGTGTTCGCCCGGAATTTTCTTCGTTTATCGCCGTGCGGGATACCGCACTTTCCCGATATTTGCTGCACTTTGCAGATTAAATTCGAAAAATATCAGGGGACAGGCAACGATTTTATCGTCATTGATAACAGATTCGGCATCGCGGACGGACTCAGCAGCCGGCAAATCTCGCAGCTCTGCCACCGTAAATTCGGCATCGGCTCCGACGGGCTTATGCTGATTTCCTCAGCGGAGCAAGCCGATTTTACCATGAAATTTTTCAACCCTGACGGCTCGCAGTCCCTCTGCGGCAACGGGAGCCGATGTGCAGTTGTTTTCGCCCGGAGTGCAGGCATTGCCGGCGATGCGGGCACCTTCGTGACCACAGACGGACGGCACGATTACCGTTTTTCCGAAAAGGAAGGCCCCGCAGTAAGCCTGCTTCCTGCGGACCGACCTGTCGGCGCGGCCGGCCACCTCTTCATCAATACGGGATCGCCTCACCTGATCGTGCAGGTGGCAGACGTGGATGCCGTGGATGTAGACCGCGACGGAAAACATCTGCGTCACTTGCCCGAATTCGAACCTATGGGCGGAACAAATGTGAACTTCGCAGCCCCTATGGGCGGAGGTACCCTCGGTGTGCGCACTTTCGAGCGCGGCGTGGAGCGCGAAACCCTCTCTTGCGGAACGGGGGTAACCGCTGCGGCATTGGCCTGCGCTCCGGAGGGAGCGGGCCCTCACTGCACGGAGGTACACACCCACGGCGGGGTGCTCCGTGTCCGTTTTCGAAAAACAGAGCAAGGCTTTGACGACATTTGGCTAAGCGGCCCGGCGGAAAAAGTATTTGAAGGAGTAATCGATGCTTGAAGACGATCGAATAAAGTTGCGCGCACTGGAACCCGCAGATGCGGATCAACTCTTTCTTTGGGAGAATGACCCGGAAAATTGGAAAGTATCGAATACAATAACACCGTTTTCCAGACAGGTCCTTACAGCCTATATCGATTCGGTGAACGATGTGTATTCCGATAAACAGCTGCGGCTTGTGATTGAACATAAAATCTCCGGGGAGGCTCTGGGAGCGGTGGATATCTTCGAATGCGACTTTAAAAACCGACGCGCAGGGATCGGAATTCTCATCGCCGATCCGGCAAATCGTGGGGAAGGAACGGGCAGGAGGGTGCTCTCGCTGGTGCTGCCCTACTCTTTTGATATCTTGGGCCTTCACCAGATGTATTGCAATATCCTGTCAGACAACGAGCGGAGCCTGCGACTCTTCGAAGCATTCGGGTTTGAGCGCTGCGGCCTGAAAAAAGACTGGGTGCTGTACAACGGAAAATTCTTTGACGAGTGGACTTTGCAAAAAATAAACCACCGTCCTGACGATGGGAACTAAGCGCAAAAAACGGAGCCTCATTGCGGTTTTCGCAGCCGTAATCCTTGTCGCCGTTGCCTCGGCCGGGTATTACTTTTACAAACAGTATTTCGATGCAGCGGTCACGGCTGAGATGGCCCGAGCGCCGCTCTTCATTCCTACCGGCAGTACGACAGAGGATGTGATCGGGATTCTCGTCGAGCGTGGGGTGGTAAAAAATCCCGAAGCCGCACTAAATCTTGCCGAGCGAAAAAACTATACCCGAGGTAAAGTAGTTCCGGGGAAGTACACCCTTCGCGAGGGGTTGTCGCTCAATGCGGTAATCAATCTTTTGCGGGGCGGCTACGGAGCGGAGGAAGTGAAGGTGACGTTTCAAAGTGCGCGAACCCTTGAGGAGCTCGGCGGTAAGGTGGCCCGCAACATTGAAGCGGACAGTGCGGCGATCGTCAATTATCTCTCCGATCCTGCTGTGGCCGCGAAATACGGATTCAAGAGGGAAACTTTTTTGTCCATGTTTTTGCCGGACACCTATTTCGTGCTATGGAACACTGATCCAAGTGAATTTACAGCGCGCATGGCAGAGGAATACAAGAAGTTTTGGGACGAAACACGCCTTCAAAAAGCGAGAAATCTGGGCCTGAGTCAAAGTGAAATCAGCACGCTGGCCTCGCTGGTTCAGGCGGAGCAGCAATTGCACCCCGAGGAACGGCCGGTGATTGCAGGCTTATACCTCAACAGGCTGAAACGGGGGATGAAACTGCAAAGCGACCCCACCGTGGTGTATGCCGTGGGTGATTTTGCCATCAACCGCGTGCTGAATATACATTTGGGATATGACAGTCCGTACAATACCTACAAGTACGCAGGGCTTCCTCCCGGCCCGATCAATGTGCCGCAAAAATCGTCCTTGGACGCGGTGCTGAACGCGGAAGAGAATGATTATCTCTTCATGTGCGCGAAGCCTGATTTCTCCGGCTACCACGCCTTTGCCGTCACCCTGACCGAACACAACCGGAATGCTGCGGCCTATCGGAGGGCGCTGAACGAACGAAAAATTTATCGCTGAGCCAAGCGTTCATGCACCCACTTGAAGCGGTGATCACTGCGCGGCTTTCTCCCTCTATCGGCGATGCGCTTGATCAGTTGAGGGCGTTTCATGACCTGATCCCTGGCTTTTTCGGCCTCGTCATCCAAACCTGTCATCCCTTCTATATTCCACTCTTTGAGTAAACGGTTGTAGATATCCACATAGTCATGTGCCGTGTACACGCCCAGATCTTGAGCGCAATCGGCAAAGTGAATAAACGCTTCACCCTGCGGAGCGCCTCCCGATTCGCGCATAAAATGGGCCGGCATGGTAATTCCTCTGCGCATCATGTCGTTAAAGGCTGACATCACACCGCTGGGGTCGATTTCGAACATCAACTTGATGAAGGAAATATACACGGTAGCGTGGCGCATCTCATCCGAGGCGATCACGCCGCAAATTTTCGCCAATGCGTTGTTTCCCGCTTTCTTTGATAAAGTGGCCGTGCGGCGGTGCGATACGTTGGTGGCGATTTCTTGAAAACTGGTGTAAATAAAGTTTTTGTAGGGGTCGTGATCGATACCCGGATCGAAACCGTCGTTGATGAGGTGCTGTGTGGTCACTTCCATTTCACGCATGTCTACAGCACCACTGAGAAAAAGATACTTGTGGAGCAGGTCCCCGTGGCGGTTTTCTTCCGCGGTCCAGCTCCGAAGCCACTTGCTCCAGTTATTGGCTTCTATCTGGTCTATGCCGTCCGCGTTGATCACCCACGCTTCGTAGGTAGGAAGCGCCTCTTCCGTAATGGTGTCTCCGATCAGGGTCACCCAAAGGTCATATGACATTTCTGCGGCGTGGCCGCGAATTTCCCGCACTTGCTCTTCCCAGCCCTCTGCTCCGAAATCGGGCAAAAAATCACTCGGCTGCCAGTTGGCCTCGATATCGGCCGTGTACTTGTCAAGAATGGGTAGGATTTTCCCGTCGAGGGCTCGCATTACTTCAGCGCGGGGTATCTCTCTTCTGCTCATGGGACAAATATCCGTAATTATCCCATAGGGACCGTTTATCGTTCTTTTTTTGTGAAAATCCGGCACAGCATTGGTGTCGCTGTTTTTTCAGAAAAAGCCCTCAAAAACAGCAATAGGGCAATTTCAACTAAATTCGCAGTCTCAAAAAAATCCCGATGCCGTATATCTCTTGCTTCAACAAGCATTTTTTCCTGTTGACCTTTGTGTTCACGTTTTCATTAATTACCACAGGAGGCCTGTATGCCCAGCGCTCAGATGCCGACGCGGTGCGAAATGAAGTTACGCAAGCCTCTGTGGAGGCTCACGTAGGTTTTCTGGCCTCCGATTTGCTTCGCGGACGCGATACGCCTTCCGAGGGGCTGCAGATTGCCGCCGATTATATTGCATCTCATTTTAAGCGTCACGGAGTATTACCGGCTTTTCCCGCTCTGCAAGGCAGCGGAGCGGAAGTGCAGCCGTGGGAGGGGTACAAGCAGCCGGTAGATCTGGTCAATGTCCTTCCTGCAGATGAGGGCGAAATGCGCATCGGAAAACGCGAATACGCGGCGCCCGAGCAGTTTTTGCAAACCTCGGGCGGGGATGTGTCTCTCAGCGGAAATGCCGTATTTCTCGGATACGGAACATCCGAGGATTTTAAAAAGGCCAAAGTGAAAGGAAAAATCGTTGTAACGAGGGGCGGAGTGGAAGGCAGCGCTGATGTGAGGCAAATGTTTATCGAGGGCAGGCGAAAGAAGGCTATGGCTCGGGAGGCAGGCGCTGCCGGCCTGGTGGAATTGTACAATTCGCCCCAAACCCGGTGGACGGTGATTCAATTCTATCTCAATACACCGAGAATGGCTGTGGATGAAGGCGCAGAGGACGGGGGAGATTTTCCCGTGTTCTGGCTTGAAGATACCGGGAATGAGCAGCTCAAATTCCTCAGCGATTTCAAGGGGAAGATTGAAATTTCCGTACAAGGGGCAGTCCGCGAAACCTTGCAGTCCGAGAATGTGATAGGCCTAGTACCCGGGACTGATCCCGATCTCAAAAATGAATACATCGTGTACAGCGCCCACTACGATCATGTGGGTATCGGGGTGCCCGACGCCGAAGGAGACTCCATTTATAACGGTACCCGCGACAATGCCATCGGAACGGCCACGGTGCTTGAGGCGGCGGCGAGCATTGCCAAACGCCCGCTGAAACGAAGTGCACTGTTCGTACTCTTTACGGGTGAAGAAAAAGGCCTCCTCGGAAGCGAGTGGTTTGTGAAGCACTCGCCGGTGCCGCTCAAGAACATTGTCTTTAATTTCAACAGCGATAATGCCGGATACAACAATACAGACATCGCAATGGTCATCGGACTGGAGCGCACCTCGGCGGGTCCTGTGATTTCTGAGGCATGTGCCGAATTCGGACTGGAGGCCATACGCGATCCCATGCCGCGCCAGAATTTATTTGACCGCTCTGATCAGGTCAATTTCGCAAAAGCGGGAATTCCCGCTCTGATGTACAGCTTGGGTGCCACAGCATTTGACGATGAAATCATCAAGTATTACCACCGTCCGGCAGACAATCCCGACAGCGTGGATTACGAATACCTTCACCGCTTTACCAAAGCATACGTCCTCGCCGGACGAAGACTGGGGAATGCGCCGGAGAGGCCCTATTGGACGGAAGGCGATAAATACTTTTCGGCGGGTGAAGAGCTTTACGGGCCGTGACAAGAGAAGTGCGGATCGTTCGGAATGCGGGTTCATTCTCGCTGCAGCCTTACTTTGAGCGAGAGGGCAGGCTATCTTTTTTATCAGGTGAACGGTCGCTTGGCGACTCCGTCATTTTTTCGCTGAGAAGGTTCACGAGCTCTGAGGACGTGAGATGCCGGTCGGTGAGATATACCACCCTGCCGTCTTTCGTTTCGATCCTGACATACGGGGCGAGGATTTCATTCACAATGAATTTTACCTTGGTGCCGTTCGTGAGCCTGAATTCACCCTTGAGGATGTCCGCTGTCATGTAGCCGTGAATTTTTTTTCGGTAGGAGGGAAGCGTATCTGTGAGTGCCACCGAGAGGATCTCATCGTAATCCAAGTTCATGCCGTAAGCCCCTGTAATGCGGAGTCCCTGTTCGTGAAATTTTACGGTATTCGGCGTTAGGCTGCGGTACCATATCCCGCCTGCTAAGATCAGCGTCACCGCCAGCCCCCCCAAAGCCACTTTCGGGTAGGTCATGTAGGAGGCAGGGCGATCTTCGCGAAGTGCGATGATGAGCCACACGTATCCCAATACGGGATAGGCCACCATAAATACACCCGCCGCATTTTCATCAATAAAATAATATATCCCGCTGCCGAAGAGAAAATAGCTTAGGGCCAGTCCAATTTGAAAATTTCTGAATCGATGTACGTATCGACGCAGGTAGGCCATTGAGAGACGGTTCTTCGGCTCGTTCAGGATGTAAGCTGCATTTCCCTCCGTGAGTACAAATCCGACGATGAGCAAAACGATCGATATGCCGACGATGAGATAAATCATTTTCAGAGGGTCTCAGCCATAAAGGTATGAATACGAAACGTTAGTTAAAAGGGCGCCCGAATTTTTGCGCACGGCGGGCTCTTTTGCGGAGATTCAAAGGCGCCCTCCGCGTCTTCTTTTAAGCGGGGTGCGTATATTCGCCCTATGCCGATGTACGCGCGAATATTTTTTCAGCTTTCGGCCGTTATGGCGGCACTGCATTGCTATTCGCAAAACAGGACGGGATATGAAAGCATGCTTCACATCCTCCTTAGGGGGGATGTAGATACCGTGGGGGTGAAGACCCTTTCGGAAATGACGGAGGGAGGTGATGTGATTCTGCTCGACGCCCGCGAGGAAGCGGAATACGCCGTGAGCCACCTTCGCAATGCTCAGTGGATAGGTTATGAAGCGGCTGATTTTTCTGTTGTCCGAAACTTCTCCCGCGACCGGGAAATTGTGGTTTACTGCTCTGTGGGAAAGCGAAGCGAGGACATCGCCCGAAAGTTGAAAGCCGAAGGATTCTCTCGTGTGTATAACTTGTACGGGGGGATCTTCTCTTGGGCGAACCGCGGGTATCCCTTAGTGAATGCGGCGGAAGAGCGCGTATTTAAATTGCACCCCTACAACGCAGCTTGGGGTTTTTGGATTACCAAATCTGAGAAGACCTATGAACCATGACAGCCTTTTGATGATTTTCGCCAAGAATCCCGAGATCGGCAAAGTAAAAACCCGCCTGGCCAAAACCATCGGGGAGGAGAAGGCGCTGATGATCTACCTCAAACTTCTCGAGCACACCCACGCGGTGGCTGATCGGGTTTTTGCCGATAAGGCCATCTTTTACTCCTCCAAAGTGCAGGAATTCGACATTCTGGATTATTATAAATTTCCGAAATTTCTCCAAAAAGGCGACGACCTCGGAGAGCGCATGGAGCGGGCATTCGGTCAAGCTTTTGCACAGCATTACGAGAAGGTAATCATCATCGGGTCGGACTGTTACGAACTTACTGCCGACATCATAGAAGATGCATTTGCCGCCCTTGACGAGTCAAATGTAGTACTCGGGCCGGCCCGAGACGGAGGCTACTACCTCCTGGGTGCTGACAGACACTATCCGCACCTCTTCAAAAATAAAAAGTGGTCCACTTCTGACGTACTTTTAGATACCATACTCGATCTGAAAAAACTCAAGTTGAGCTACCGCCTCCTGCCCACCCTCAGCGATGTAGACGAAGAGAAAGACTTGGGTGAACTGCGAAAACTGCTGGTCTGAACCCCTGCGGCTTTCACGGGAAACAAGCGCCCCGTCAAAACGTTAATAATTGCGAGAATCCTCCTGAAAAACGGGGTGTTCCCTTAATTTTGTGATAATTCAATCGCCATGAATATACCGGAGTCAAATTTACAACGCGTGGTTATTGTCGGAGGCGGGTTCGGGGGACTGCAGGTCGCCAAAAACCTTCCGGCGGGAAAATACCAGGTAGTGATGGTGGACAGGCACAACTACCATTGCTTTCAACCTTTGCTATACCAAGTAGCCACGGCGGGTCTGGAAGCGGGAAATATCGCCTTTCCGCTGCGTAAAATATTCCAGACCAAAGATGAATTTTACTTCCGTATGGCCGATGTATTGGAAGTGGACTCCGAAAATAACCGTATCATCACCAACATCGGTGCACTGCGCTATGATATGCTGATTTTGGCCACAGGCTCCGCCACTAACTTTTTCGGCAATAAATCCCTTGAAGGGCATTCTATGGCCATGAAGACCATACCGGAAGCATTGGACATCCGCTCCCTGCTGCTGCAAAACTTCGAGAAAGCCATCGATACCGACGACCTCAATGAGCGACGCAGGCTGATGAATATTGTCATCGTGGGCGGCGGGCCCACCGGCGTAGAGCTGGCGGGCGCAGTATCTGAGCTCAAGATGCACATCTTGCCCAGAGACTACCCGGATTTAGACTTCAGGTGGATGGAAGTCAAACTACTCGAAGGCAGTGACCGAATACTCCCCGGTATGGCAGAGGTATCCTCGCGAAAAGCGGAGGGGTTTCTGAAAAAGTTGGGCGTTAAAGTCATGGTGAATACCATGGTCACCGATTTTGACGGGAATGTGATCACCACAAAAGATGATGAGATCCCCGCGGAAACTTTAATCTGGGCCGCCGGCGTTCACTGCAAGCCGCCGGAA
This sequence comes from Cryomorphaceae bacterium, assembly GCA_003565555.1. Taxonomy (GTDB): domain Bacteria; phylum Bacteroidota; class Bacteroidia; order Flavobacteriales_D; family Cryomorphaceae; genus T3Sed10-241. Next base: position 26,421 of record PXBH01000204.1, read on the forward strand.
GGATTGGAGCCTTCGGTCCTCGTGAAAGGAAACCGAATTGAAACGGATGTCTACAACCGTGTAAAGGGCGAAGAACATATTTATGCCATCGGAGATGCGGCATTCATGCCCACAGAGAAATATCCCGACGGACACCCTATGGTAGCGCAACCCGCCATTCAGCAGGGCCGCAACCTCGCCAAAAACCTCCTGCGGGAACTGAAAGGCAAGCCTTGGCGTCCTTTTCGCTATGTTGATCTGGGAAGTATGGCTACCATAGGCCGCACCAAAGCCGTGTCTGAACTTCCGGGTTGGAAGAGTCAGGGAGCGATCGCCTGGCTTATTTGGATTTTTGTGCACCTGATGGCACTGGTAGGCTTCAGAAATCGTTTGGTGGTATTCATCACCTGGCTGTATAATTTCGTCAATTATAACAGAGATATACGGCTTATCATCAGGCCTTTTCAGACCAAAAAGGAGCGCTTGGCATCCTTAAATGTGGCCTCTGATGTACCCTCGGAGTAATACTTTTCGCTTTTTTTGACGTCATGATGTCGGTTATTTTACCGCATCAGGGACATTTTTGCTTCTGCCGTACAACTATTTCTGCTTTCGGCAGTCATCATGGGAAAGGATAAATCGCATAAATCTGAAGAATTACAGCTGGCAGAAGCGTGCAGCAAAGGTGACAGGCGCGCTCAGGCCATGTTGTATGAGACCTACGCCAAGCAAATGATGTCCGTCTGTTTACGCTATGCAAGAGACCCGGATGAAGCCAATGATTTTTTTCAAGACGGTTTTATCAAAGTCTTTCGAAAGATCGGGATGTTCGACGGCAAAGGTCCGCTCGGCGCGTGGATCAGGCGCACCATGGCCAACAATGCACTGGATCGGCTGCGCCGAATTCAGCGTGAAAACAAGCAGGTCGCTTTCTACCGAGAAGAGTACATACATGAGCAGGATGATGTGATAAATCCTTTTGATGAGGAAGATAAGCTCCCCGATCGCGACAAATTGATGGAACTGGTGGGGAAAATGCCGCACGGATACAGAACCGTATTCAGTATGTATGCCGTAGAAGAATACAGCCACAAAGAAATTGCCGAGGCACTCGGGATCGCCGAGAGTACCTCCAAAACGCAATACAGAAAGGCCAAAGCCTACATGAGGAGCTTGATTGAAAATGAATTAAAGCAAGAAACAGGTGAGTAGAGACGCATTTGATAAGAAGATCGGAGAGGTGCTCAGGGAGGCCGAGACACCCGTACCCGAAGGGGTCCGGGAGGCTATCTTGAAAGCGTCGCGCCCTTCCGCACCGAAGACCGGCCTCGGCGCGGCCGCCGGTGCGGTTGCAGCCGTTGTACTGCTCGGTGCTTTGGCTTTTTACAGCCAATCTCGCCAAGGCGAAGATTTTACTCCGGCCGCCGAAAAATCCGCAAAGCACACTGCCGAACAGGTGACGCTCAGCCCCGAGCCTACTGCCGCTGAAACCGTGGATCCCGAAGAGGAACAGCGCAGTGAGACCTCAGCAGATGCAGGATCCGCTCCCTTTGCCGAAGAGGCTGTCGAGGAATACCCCGACAGGAATGAAGATATGGCCGCCGCTCACGGAGCGGGATCGGAGCCCCTTGAACCTGAAACGGCCCCAAATTCAGAAACTTCCCAAATGCCGGAATCTGAGCCTAAGGCTGAGAACACCCGCAATGCTGCGGAGGAGATCCTTCTGCCCGAGAGCATTCCCGCATCGGCCGCTCCGCCGAGCACCTCGGAACGCGCATCCCTCGCGCTCAGCACCGCCGACGAAGGCGGGGAAGAACAAGTGCTCCGCGCAGCAATTCGTGCAGAAAATCTGAAAGGTTTTGCACCCTTCGAAATCGACTTTGAAGCGCTCGGAACTTTCAGCGAGGTGGAATGGGATTTCGGCAGGTTCGGTACCTCAAATGAGGTGAATACCCGTCGCACTTTCGATCGTCCCGGCACTTACACGGTGATGCTCACCGCTTTTGACAGCGAAGGAAAGTACGTGACGGATATGGTGACCGTAGATGTACGCGAAGGCTCTAACCTCGTAGTGCCCGACAGTTTCACACCGAACGGTGACGGGATCAACGATACCTTCAAAGCTGAAGGGGTAAACTTGGTATCGTACCGCCTCACCGTGGTAGATTCTCGCGGCAATACCGTATTCGAAACCCGAAACATCGATCAGCCCTGGGTGTACGACGGACCGCAGGTAAGCAGTGAATTGGATGCCTATTTCGCTATCATTCAGGCGGAAGGTATTGACGGTAAAACGTACAACATCCGCCGGCGAATCAATATCATTTTTTAAGGTGGCTCTCTCGGCGCTGCCAGGAAAAGTAGAGGGCCGCAAAGTCGTTGTAATCATCTGTGCCCGCCGTGACGCCCTGTGACTTCAGGTAGGCGTCGTTAAGGCGGTCACTCACTTCGGGAAAATAGGCCTTGTGACGCGCGGCCTTTTCCCAAATGGCCTGCCGGTCGGCGCGGAGCTCCTCAGGTATGCGCGCCGCGAGTACCTCCCTGACCTCCTCGGGAAAACTGCGGTTGATTTCACTGCCTATCGTTCGCCAAAGTCCGTATTCCCCCGCGTACCGCACCACAGGGTCAGTTGCGGAGCGGCAGGCCAGCCAAGCCGAAAAATTGGCTTCTGCCTCGCCCGTTACCCCATAAGCGTGGGCAACCTCATGGGCTGCGGTGAAAATACGCGGTAGGGAAGAAAGGGCATTGTCGATATTGGCTTCACCTGTCCACGGATTGTAAATACCCGAAATGCTGAGCCGTTTCAATATTCCGTCCGGCCGCAAAGCACGGAGGTGTACGGGAGTTTCTGTATGGTATCCGAAGTCGGTCAGTATTCCGGCGGTCAGCAAGGCCACATCGGCGTTGAAGGCTTCGGGCGGCAAGTCTTCGATGGTCATTCCCTCCCTGAGTGCGGTTATTTCTTTTCGGCAGGCCAAGGCCCGCGCCATCACCTCCTCGTAGGCAGCGGCGAAGTCTTCTTCACGGGTCGATTTTTCGATACCGATCCTGCTTGCCAGCCCGCGGTCCGTGTATCCAAAGCCCCAAAGCAAAAGAAAAGTTGCTGCGAGTCCCCCGAGTAAATTGGCCGTTCTCCGGGCGAACAAGCCCCATCCTCGCCGTTTTTTTTCGCGTAAGCTGAGTCCGTAGGAAAAGGGCAGCCGCCAAAACAACCACGCCGCCAAAAGAAACGCAGCGATGTACCAGCCGGGAAGCGGTACAACGGAAAATACGGCGTATTGAATTTTTCGTACTGTCGGGAACACGCCGTTGAACCAGACCGCTTCAAAGAAGTCGGGGAGGAGGGTGAACACCCACCGCAGCAATAGGGCGGCAACTCCGAAGGTGATGCCGAGGTTGCGAAGTATTCGAACTTTCACCTTACCGTGAGGCGGACGCCGAAACCGCTTCAGACTTCAGCGATTTCACCCCTGTTTCGTGCAGTAAGAAGGACCAGATGTCCGCCTGCTCATCGATGATTTTGCTGATGGGTTTGCCCGCCCCGTGGCCCGCGTCGGTTTCGATGCGGATCAAGACAGGGTTTTCGCCCGCGTGGGCCTCTTGAAGCCTTGCGGCAAACTTGAAGGAGTGCGCCGGGACTACCCGATCATCATGGTCGCCCGTGGTGATCAGGGTAGATGGGTACTTCGTACCGTCCTGCAGGTTGTGCAAGGGCGAATAGGCGAACAATGCATCGAATTCTGCCCGGCTGCTGTCAGCACAACCGTATTCGGGAATCCAGCCCTTGCCGACGGTGAATTTGTGAAAACGCAGCATGTCAAGCACACCGACCGCAGGGAGGGCCACCCGAAAGAGTTCGGGCCGTTGGGTCATCACGGCGCCCACCAAGAGACCGCCGTTAGATCCGCCGCGGATTCCGAGCTTTTCCGAACTTGTATAGCCTTCTTCGATGAGGTATTCCGCCGCGGCAATAAAGTCGTCGAACACGTTCTGCTTCTTCAACTTCATGCCCTGCTCGTGCCAAGCTTCGCCGAATTCTCCTCCGCCCCGAAGGTTGGCCAAGGCATAAACCCCTCCGTTCTCAAGAAACAAGATGTTCGCCGTGCTGAAGCTCGGAGTCAGGCTGATGTTGAATCCGCCGTAAGCATAGAGCAGTGTCGGGTTTTTACCGTCTTGCTTCAGGCCCTTTTTGTGAACGATAAACATCGGCACCTCGGTACCGTCCTTGCTCTTGTACCACACCTGCTTCGATTCATAGCCCTCGGGGTCAAATTTGAGTTCGGGGCGGTTGAACAACTCGGATTCTCCGGTCTCAATGTCGTACTCGAATATCGTGGGCGGGTAGGTGAAGGATGTGAAGGTGTAGAACACCGTCCTGTCATCTTTTTTACCGTTGAATCCGCCCGCGCTTCCCGGTGCGGGAAACTCCACCTCGCGGCGGTTCGAACCGTCCGTATCGAAACGGTACACTGCCGAAACGGCATTCTTGAGATAGGAGGCAAAGAGATAGCCCCCGGCCGTGTTTACACCGGTCAGGGTTTCTTCCGTCTCCGGAATTACGTCCTCCCAGGCGGTGGTATCGTAATTCGCGGGATCTATGGCTACCAAGCGGTAATTCGGCGCTCCGATGTCGGTGCGGGCGATGAATTTTCCGTCAATGTGGTCCACGATGCTCGTTTTATTCTTGTACCCGCGGCACATTCTTACGAGTGGGCCGTCCTTCTCGAGATTTTTGAAATAAGTCTCGTAGCCGTCGGTGCCGCTCGCCGCGTACATGAAGAGGTATTTCTCGTCTTCGGAGATATCACAGTAGTGATAGAGGTTGGGATTATCCTCGTTGCGGTAGAAGAGCTCATCGTCCTCCTGCGGTGTACCGAGCTTGTGGTAATAAATGCTGTGGTCTTTGTTGTCACCGGAGAGTTCTTTTCCCGGTTCGGGCTCCGGATAGCGGCTGTAGAAGAAACCGTCGCCGTACCAGTCTGCACCCGAAAACTTAACCCACTCCAGTTTGTCATCGAGTATTTTGTTGCCTTCGATTTCGCGCACGCGGATGGTGGTCCAGTCGGAACCCGCTTCCGATTGGCTGTAGGCGATGTACTTGTTGTCTTTCGAAGCGCCGAGCAAATTGATCGAAACGGTGCCGTCTTCAGAAATTTCATTGGGGTCTATAAATACCCGGGCATCACCGTCACGTCCTTTTCGATAGTAGATCACAGCCTGATTTTGCAGGCCGTCGTTTTTGTAGAAGAAGTAGTACTCACCCACACGGCGGGGGGAGGAGAGCCGCGGATAGTTGAAAAGCTCCGTAAGCCTTTCGCGCACTTCCTCGCGGTAGGGGATTCCCGCCAGGTAGCCCTCTGTTACCTTATTTTGCTCTTTTACCCACGCCTCGGTATCCTCGGCATTGTCATCTTCGAGCCACCTGAAAGGGTCGGGTACTTCCGTACCGAAATAGGTGTCGACGGTATCGACTTTTTTCGTCTCGGGATAGGTGATTTTCGCAAGTGACTCTTCCATACTTTTTGAATTACAGGCAACTATTGTGGTTGCGAGCAGGATAAAGGGAATTTTTTTCATGGTTTGGGTCTTTGGTCTCGGGTCTCGATCCTTATTGCGATCGGTGCAGCGAAGATAAGGTCCTTTCGGAAAATACAGCCCTGCCGGCCTGTGCTCAGCTTGCGCCGGAGGAATCACTTGTCCCGTACCCCGGGATGAACGCGGCGTTTTTCGGTGCTGACGAGAACAGCCAAGACGATAAAGGGAGCCGCAAAAATCAACCACCCTGCGGTGATTACCGCAGCTGATACCGCTGAAACTGCTTCGAATACATCCATGAGGGGAAATACCGAGAGTGCCGGAGCAGCGGTACACCCGGCAATGAGCAAATAGCGGCCGGCCTTCAATTTTTTGGCGAAAGCCGCTGCCCCCGAAACGATGACAGTACCGATGATGAAAACGGTGGCCGCCGCCCTTTTCAGATAGATGTCCGGGCGGAGCCCCCGGTCGGCATCTTCCCCGCCGAAGTAATCGGTGCTTTCTGCAAACCACCACATCAGCAGGGCTGCGGGAATCATGAGCGCTCCCGCCAGCGCCACACTGTAGAAAAGCGGTTTGAAAAGAAAGGGTTTAGCAGCCATCGGAGCTTGGCAAAAGGTGTAATGGGCAGAACTTATGCTTCAGACAGTGTTCCTTCATTCGGAGACGGCCCGCGGCGCTCACCACATTTTATCGCCTTCCTCATCGCCCAGAATCAGCAAGGCCTCAGAGAGTTCTCCCATGGCTTTCACATCTTTCTTTTCTCTGGCGAGTTTGTGTCCTTTGCGGTATATTTTGATCGCCTCTTCCGTCTTTCCGGCGTCTTCCAGCAGTTTGCCCAACTGGTAGTAAGTGGCCAGATAATCGGGGTCCATGTCGATAATCTTCTTGAAAATGGAAATGGCCTTTTTGGGCGCATTGTCTTTCTTGTATTCGAGAGCCGCGGCGTAGTTCAAAAAAGTATCGTCCGGATTTTTTTCGAGCATCTCGGAAATCAGTTCCAGGCGGTTGGTGGTCATGTTGTTCATAATTCGCGCAATCAGGCGGGAGTTTTACATACCTCGCAGGTCAAAATTAACGCATATTGTCGGACTCTCATAGTTTGTTCACGCCTTATCGGTGATAAGTTTTCAACGCTTTCCGTGCGGGTTTTGATAAATTGATCTTCAATTTTTTACCCGATCAGCGTTCTCAGCAATTTTTCGTTTTCGGGGTGTATCCATTTGATCTCGGGGTCGCGCCGCAGCCATGTGAGTTGGCGCTTGGCGTACCGTCGGGTGTTTTGCTTGATCTTTTCGATGGCTGTTTCGCGGGTGTATTTGCCGTCGAAGCAATCGAAGAGTTCTCGGTATCCCACCGTTTGCAGGGCTTGCTTGTCGCGGTGCACCGTCAGGTTGCGGGCCTCTTCCGTCAGTCCTTCTGCCATCATGCGGTCTGTGCGTGCATTGATCCGATCGTAGAGTTCGGTTCTGGGGAGATCCAATCCGATTTTAACCGGGATGTAGGGGAGTTGCTTATCTGCCCCTCGGTGCAGTCGGTCCATCGTTTTTCCCGTGAGCCTGATGAGCTCCAAGGCGCGAATTACCCGCACGGGATTCTCCGTATCGGCTTTTTCGGCATAGCCGGGGTCCAGATTGCGGAGCTCTGCAGCGAGCGGCGGCAGGCCCTTTTCGGAAAAAAGTTTTTGCAGACGGTTGCGCAAATCCTGATCGCTCGGCAGATCATCGAGTCCTTCGAGCAGGGCTTTTACGTACAGACCGGATCCGCCCGCGATGATCGGTGTTTTTCCGCGTTTCAGAATGTCCCGGATTTTGGCGTCTGCATCGGTCTCGAACTGTGCGGCTGAGTAATTTTCGGTCACGGAGAGAAACCCGATGAAGTGGTGGGGTATTCCGCACATTTCTTCGGCAGTAGGCTTGGCCGTGCCAATGGTCATTTCGCGGTAAAACTGCCTTGAATCGGCGGAAATCACTTCCCCGTCAAGGATTTTCGCCAGCCGAACGGCCACCGCAGTTTTCCCCGAACAGGTAGGCCCCTGAATCACCGGCACCCGCGGCAGGGCAGGGTCAGTGGAACTGCTCCCCGTCGTAGTTGTCGAAGTCACTTTCGTCAAATCCGTCTTCGAAATCACCGAAAGGGTCTTCGCCGCCTTCGCTTTCGAAAGAATCAACCATACCCTTGTCGCTTTCATGCGGAGCATCACCTACCGAAAGCACGGTGCGGGGATAGGAAACTCCCTCAACCGGACGCCCGATCTCAATGAGCTCTACATACCAAATCCACATGCGCATGAAGTCGTAGAGGTAAAGGAGCCGATCGCCGACCTCCCCGGCGACCTCGATCACCTTGGTCTCCGCCATGACGCGGACAGTATCCATCCCCGGTTCAGAGAAGTCCATAAGCGCTATTTCCTCACCTTTATCCCACTCCTCATTCGAGCGGAAGAATGAAGCGACTTCTTTGCCCGAAAACCCGAAAGCTTCGATAATCGCTTCGTGCAGATCACTGACCGGAGCCTCACTGCTCACCTCAATATCGCGGAAGATATTGTCTGCATTGTCCAAAAGCACACGAAACCGAAATATATCCATAGGTTGCAAAGCTAATCAACCGCAGAGAAACGGCGGGTTGGCGGAACGCATTGAACGGTGCACCGAAAACATGGCACACCTCGGGGTCAGTGGGATTACTCCCCCGTGATGACCGTTTCGTTGATGAGTTCCATCGGAACCGTCATGCCGTCCGGTACCATTTCATTGGGCTCAACGGTAACAGAACCCGCGATATCATCCTCAAATTTACCCGAGATTACCCATCCCGTTTTTGCTTCTACGGTCATGGAGCCGCTGCGCGTGCCGTCAAAAAAGAAGGTCGCGTCCATGCCCTGAAGTTCGCCTTCCGCATTCTCTTCGTCTGTGCTGAAGATACCATCCAGTTCAATGACGGCACGGTCACCGCTTAACTCTTTCAAGGTGTATGTGGTTTCGACTTTGATCGGCATACCTGTGCTGGTGTAATGTTGACGTTTCCAGCTGTCTCCCGGTTTTACTTTACCTTCCGGAAAGATGCCGAGAGAAAATTCGAGATTTCGTTTCAAACCCAAGTCTCCCATGCTTTCAGACATTTGCTGCGCTACCTGACGGCTGTCGCCTTCGCTTTCGTCGGCCACCCGCTGCACGAGCTCTTCCAATCCGCTTACGGTTTCAATTTCTCCGCGCGGCGATATCACCGCGGTAAATTTCTCATTGGTCATTTTACCCAGAAATTTTCCCAATCCCTCAGAGGTATCCGTGCTGCTGAATTTATTGGACTGCCCCATTCCCGTGAATTCCATGGTCATATCTCCGTACCACAATTCGTAGGTGTTTGCATCGCTACTCCCTTCGCTCTTTTTGAAGTAGGTTGCAGACTCCGTGGCGCTTGAGAATTCCATCTCTCGGCCCATGGCGGTCTGCTTGGTGATGTTTGATATCCTCACAGTTTGTTTATAGGTTTTGCCCGCCTCCAGATCGAAGGTGAGGGCGATCTTGGATGCCGGCACAAAAGCAAGTGCACCGGCAGCGGCAAACATCAAAATTTTTTTCATGTCAGATTTCATTTCAGCGTCAAATTAAGTTTTTTCTGTCGGGATTCATCTCGGAATTATTTTTTGCGGCGGATGCCCGTTATAAACGGTCAACGCGCCAAGGTAAGCCGCACACCGAGGTTGATCATAAAGGTATTGCTTCTGAAATCCGAGAAGCCCGAACCGCTTTTCGGGGTAGCTGCGTTGGTAAGGCCCCATTCGTAGGCGGCTTCTACAAAGAAGATGGCGATATCGATGCCCACTCCGCCCATGGCTCCCCACTGAGAATCCTGCCAGTCAACCGTTTCATTTAAAGCACCGTCAGAAAATTCGGTTTTGGTGAGAAACATGACTGCCGGGCCTGCAAAAACGCGAAAGTTGAACAAAGGGCTCGTGGTAGGATCCACAAAACGGTAACCCACGGGCACCGGGATGATTACTCCGTTCACGGTTTGGTCAAAATTTGTGGCGCCCGCTTGTGAAAACTCCGTACTCCTGCTGAACCAAGCGATACCGGGCTGCACATACAGGTTATTACCGATCATTACGCTTCCGCCTACCTGTGCACCGAGTTTGGCCTGAGAGCCGGTGCCGTCGGGTGTGCGGGTCACGTCGCTGAAGTTGATTCCCGTAAAGGGCCTGATCTCGATTTGGGCATGTGCACAGAGTACGGTGATCAAGGCAACGAGTGCGGTAAGGATGAGTTTTTTCACGTGTGGGAAATTTGGCTTTGAAAGATAAGGAATTGAATCGGTTTGCCTGCTTCGAAAGAAAGTTTATTTAAGTACGGATCTTTTCTTCAAAGATGGGCAAGTCAACTTGGTTGCGCAGCAAGTCTTCCTGCGTCTCCCGTTTGGTGATGAGGTGGTGCTCACCTTTGTGCACAAGCACTTCTGCGGGACGGGTGCGGCTGTTATAATTATTGCTCATGGTGAAGCAATAGGCCCCGGCATTGTGGAAGGCGAGAATGTCGCCTTCGCGAATTTCGGCGATCAGGCGGTCACTCGCGAAGGTATCCGTTTCGCAGATGTAGCCCACCACGGTGTACACGCGGGGTTTTCCCTCCGGGTTGCTCACGTTGGTGATGTGGTGGTAGGCATCGTAAAACATAGGGCGGATCAAGTGGTTCAGTCCGCTGTTGACTTGCGCAAATACAGTGGCCGTGGTAGTCTTGGTGGCGTTGACTTCGCAGAGAAAAAAACCGGATTCGCTCACGAGAAACTTGCCCGGCTCAAACTCAAGCCGCAATTCCCGACCGTATTCCTTACAAAACTGCGAGAACATGGCCGTCATTTTGGTGCCCAGCTCTTCAACGTCGGTGCTGATGTCGCCCGGTTTATAGCCTACCTTGAATCCGCTTCCGAAGTCGAGGTACTTCAGGTCGGGAAAGTCGCGGGCCACATCCAGAAGCAGTTCTGCTCCGCGCAGGAATACTTCTACATCGAGAATGTCGCTTCCCGTGTGCATGTGCACGCCTTCCACCTTCACGCCGAGGCTTTCTACCAACCGCTCGAGGTGGCGGGTCTGATGAATGCTGATACCGAACTTGGAGTCGATGTGACCTACGGAAATCTTGGAGTTTCCGCCGGCGTTGATATGTGGGTTCAGTCGGATGCACACCGGATAGTCACCCCCGAAGCGGGCGGCAAACTGCTCCAGAATACCGAGGTTGTCAATATTGATCCGCACGCCGAGTTCCGCGGCCTCGATGATCTCAGCGATCGAGACACCGTTCGGCGTGAAAATGATGTCTTCGGGCATAAATCCCGCTTTCAGGCCTATCCGTACTTCTTCGATGCTCACGGTGTCGAGTCCGCTGCCCAGGTTTTTGAAAAACTTGAGCACGTTGATGTTGGTCAGGGCCTTACAGGCGTAATTGAATTTCACGTCAGCTCCGCTGAAGGCTTTTGACAAGCGTTTGTACTGCCGCTCCATTACTGCGGTGTCATACACATAAAGCGGTGCTCCGTAAGTGCGTACCAACTCCTCCGGGGCAATTCCGCCGATGTCGGGTCCTCCTTTCTTTCTGCTCATTTTGATAATTTTCGGGCGTCAAAGGTAATCCTATTCGGGAAATGCAGACGTGTGAAGCTCCGGGCTCCTGCCCGGCACGGTTCTATTTTCCGACAAAAAAAGCGCCCCCGACGGAAAGCTTACCGCAAAAGGGTCACATGCCCCTGCTTTACCACACTGCCCGCACTGCTGCGGGGATTCATTTCCACCCGCCAGGTGTAAATTCCCGTTCCGACGTAATGGGTGCCTCCGTTCAGCGATCCGTTCCATTTTTTCTCGGGATTGTCCGTACTGAAAACGAGGCTTCCGTTCCGGTCATAAATGCGAAAATCGAAGGTGTAGTCTTCGTATCCCCGCATCAAGGGAAAGAAGAGGTCGTTGATGCCGTCGCCGTCCGGGGAGAAGGCATTGGGCATAAAAAAGTACTGCTCCGGAATCAACTCAAAGTCCGCGCAGGTCGTTGAGGTGCAGCCTTCCGCTGAGATCACTTCGAGGCATCCCCGAAAGAGCCCGCCGTTTCTGCCCCGCAAGGCCAACTGTACTTCCGGCCCTTCGGCCTCTGCGAACCGCATGGGGCCGCCGTCGTTGCCGATGTCGAAGAATTCCCAAAGGTACATTCGGTCGGGAAGGGGATTAAACACTGAAAACCCGAAGACATCACTCCCGCGTACATTTCCGATGAAAAAGCGCTCAAATTCGGCAACGGGCGCCGGGAGAAGCTCGACCTCGGCTGTCCCTGTGCCTTGGGATGCGCAAGTGCCTTCATCCGCACCGGTGAGCGTGTAGGTGCCGGCCGCGGCGGCTATGATGGCAGCATCGCTTTGGTTGATAACCAACGGCGGTTGGGGTGCCCCGTTGAAGGTATAGGTGAGGGTGGCAGGGAGGCTTCCCGTGTAGGAAACCGGAATCGGGACGGTTCCGGTCGGGCACAGTCCGTAAGTATCGTCGATCACCGCTGCGGGCGCTTCAGCGATAAAGAGGTTGAGAAAGGCATTGTCCGTTCCGCAAATGCCCGCGTCGGCAGTGTAAATGTAGAGGCCCTGCGGAGCCTCGGCGGGAAAAACGGTTTCCCCGGAAAGGGTATCGGAAAATTGGTACACCCAAAGTCCGCCCGGATCGGGGGTGCCGCCGAGAAGGTCGGTCAGGACCGCAGCGGGCTGGTTGTCGCATACGGTGGCTTCTGTGTCTGCGCCCGCATCGGGCAGGGGAAGCACGGTGATCTCCGCCGTGCCGCTTGCGTTTCCGGTGCACACCTCGTCGGTGATTTGCGTGGCGGTATAGGTCACGGTCGAGTCCGGGCTGAGCGGTATCTGGAGCGTGTTGCTTTCCGCCACTTCCGTAAAAAGGTCCGTCCCGTCGGTGTATTCAAGGAGGAAGGGACCGGTGCCTTCGAAAGTCGCAAGAAGCTCGGCGGTCTCGCCTTTACAGATTGCGGTATCGCCGGTGAGTACGGCGACCGCGGGGCAAATGCATGCTTCAAACCCGGAGATGACCAAAGAATCACACCCGTTGGCATCGCTCACGGTCAGGCTGTATTCAGAACCCGCCGCAATGGGAACGCTCGTAAAAACAGGGCCCGCGAAACCTCCTTCCGCACCGGACGCAGTCAGACTGCCCGGGTCACCGCCGTCGATGGTGACGGTAAGTACAAAGGTTTCCTCCTCATAATCACAGCTCACCTCCTCCGAAGCGATCGAAAGGGGCGCGACGGGGGCTACCTCGACGGTGTAGAGTGTGTCGCAGTCCGCTTCTGTCTCGATGAGTACTTCGTAGATTCCGGCGCTGTCGGCAAGGCTTCCGTCGGGGAGGATGATGCTTTCGCCGGGGCAAATTTGGGCAGTGAGGCTGACGGAAATGACATCGCCGGGAACAATGACGATTTCAGCCGCATCGGTGCCGCATTCATTGGTCACCTCGACACTGTAGGTTCCGGGGGAGTCAATAAAAATGTCTTCCGCATCTTCTCCTGTGCTCCAGAGGTATTCCGTACCCCCGAATGCCGTAAGTTGTCCGATTTGGCCGGGGCAGATTTCATCGCCGAGGCTGCTGATGATGCTCGCTTCCGGAATGCTTCCCGTTACCAAAATTTCTGTCTGGCTTTCTATCGTGAACCCACACGCCGTAATCGCGGTGAGGGTGAGTACCACGGTGCCTTCTTCGGCTTCTCCGGCCGTGTACACGGCGGTCGGGGAGGTGGGGTCTGAAAAGCTGCCCGCACCTCCGGTCCAAAGTACGTTTCCGAGGTCACCTTCAGCCGTCCCGGTCAGGGTGATTTCATTTCCGGGGCATACCTGTCCGTCGGGTCCTGCATCCAAAAAGACGGGTTCGGGATTACCGGCCGCGGTGAGGCTTACATCGTCCAGGAAGAGTAGCTCGTCTCTGCGGTTGAGGTTGATCTGAAGTTTGAATCCGAAGCTCAGGGCGCATTCGGGCACTTCGTAAATGTAGTTGTGGTCTGCGATGGCCAGCGAGAGATCGCCCCCGCCGTTTTCGAGTACAATGGGGTCGGCTTCGGTTCCGTCTATGATGGGGGTGAAAATGAGGTCTTCGCCTACATCCCAGCCTGCTCCGTTGCAATAAGGTATTCGGTTTCCGTACCAGAATTCCAGGGTCTTCGGTACTGCGGGGTAGGTGCTGAGGTCGATATCCTCGAAGGTGAAGATATTGTCGATGGCGGCTCCGTTGCCCGCACCCCCGCCGAAACAGCTTCCGCCGGACGGATCCGTGCCGCCTACTACGAGCGAGAAACTGCCCGACTTCACATTCGGCGGACTCTGAGATTCTTCAAAAGCTTCGGCCCCTGCACCTGTGGAGGTATATGCCCAGGTATCGGAGGGGTTGCTCTCTCCTCCCTGAAATGCGAGCAGAAGCTGCGCATTCGCCGACACGGACGAAACCAAAAAGAGGAGGATAAGAATCGGAAGGCGCATATCAGCTTCGGGACTCTTCCCCGAAATCTCCGCAAAGGTACGGAAGTCGGCGGCAGTGCACCACAGGAGGGTTGGGATTTAAACCAAATCTAATGTTTCGGTAACAGAACACGGAATCACTGTGGGCTTCTGCCGAATCCCGGAACGGGTGCGCCGGGGTTTGACTGCCGAGTTTTCGAGCTGCATCCTTTTACTACCTCGCGAGGGTAAGCGGCCCGGCAAATTCTTCCCCGTTCGGCAACTTGAGAATGTAGAAGTAGGTGCCCGCGGGGAGGTTGTCGCCGTCCCAATCGTTGTTGTACCAAGTGGTCTCAAAGACCACGCTGCCCCATCTGTTGAAGATTTGCAAGGTGGAGTTGGGGAAAGCCTCGAGTCCGCGGATCAGAAATATGTCGTTGATGCCGTCTCCGTTGGGAGAGAATCCTTCGGGGATGCGCAGGTCGAAAGTCACGTTTACGGCGACCTCGGCTGTTGAGGAACACCCGTTTTCATCGGTAACGGTGAGTGTCACGGTGTACACGCCCGAACTTTCGTAGCTGTGTTGGGGATTGGCGGCGGCACTCGTTCCCCCGTCGCCGAAATCCCAAGAGCGGGAGGCAATGGCGGCCTGACCGATTTCGGATTGGTCGGTGAAGGATACCGGCACGCCGGGCTCGACCGTCGCGGTCGGTGTGAAGCTGAATGCGGCTGCGGGCCCGCTCTCGGTAACGGTGATGAGGTTGCTGCCCGTGCAGCCGGCCTCATCGGTCACGGTGAGTTCGTAGGTGCCTTCCCCGACGATGATGAGGGACTCCTCCTCGCCGGTGCTCCAACTGTAAGATGCAAACCCGTCCTGCGCTGCGATGACGATCTCCTCGCCCTCGCAAATCAGGGTGTCGCCGGGTAGAATGACGACGGGGTTTTCGGAGATTTCCACGGTGAATTCAACGGTTTCCGAAAGGCAGTTTTCAGCCTCGGCCTGCACGGAGTAGAGGCCGGAGAGCTGCGTATTGAGGTCTGTGAGCACGAGGACGGCATCGGTGCCGATGACGTTGCCCTGCGGGTCGCTCCAGGTGTAGGTGACGCCGTCTTGATCTTGCGACTCCAAGGTGAGGTTGTCGCCTTCGCATGCATTGTCGTTACCCGAAAAGGCGGGATTTTCCGGAAGGGGATTGAAGAGGAGAAAGATGGTATCTGAAGCGGAGCATTCAAATTCATTGGTCACATCGGCGAAGTAGGTGCCGGTTTCCGTGGCGGTGAATTCGGGCCCCTCGGAGCCGTCTTGCCAGGTGAAGGAGAGCCCGTCGGGGTCAAGCCCCGTGCTGATGAGGAAGGATTCGCCCTGACAGAGCACATCGTCTTCGGGAAAATTGAAGAGGGGAGCGGGGATGACCGACACATCGATGCTGTCGCGGAAGCTTTCGCACCCTTCCACGGAGATGAACCCGAAGTAGGTGCCGGCCTCCGCTTGCGTCATGCTGTCGATGACGAGATTTTGCGTGAAAGCGAGGGAGTTGTCGGGTCTGACGAAGCGGTAGAGGGCGCTGTCGGTATCGGAGAGCATGAGGTCGAGGGTCTCACCTTCGCAGTAGATGCTGTCGCCGCTGATGACGTGCGTTTCGGGGCGGGGGCTCAGCGTCAAGATCATGGTGTCGGAAAGCAAGGTGCCGCAAACGGTGAGTGCCGAAAGAACCAGCGGAATGCTTTCCGTTTCATCCGCTGCGGGCGTGTAGATTACCTGGGGATCGAATGGGGGGTGGAAATTTCCCGAAGCGGCCGTCCATTGAAAAGTCTCAATGAATCCTCCCGTAAGTGAACCGAGAAGCAATACGGGCTCATTTGTGCAGCCCTGTATATCATCTCCCGCATCTGCGGAAACGGGTACGTCACTGCCCGCAACGAAAATGGCGACATCGTCGAGGAAAAGCAGTTCATCTCTTCGGTTAAGGTTGATCATAAGCTCAAAGCCGAAACTTTCCGCGCATTCGGGGATGTCGTAGGTGTAGGAAGTTTCCTGAATGGAAAGCGATAGCTCGCCTCCGCCCGTTTCAAGCACAATCGGTGCGCCGGCCTCTCCGTCGATGACGGGGGTGAAAATCAGATTTTCGCCCATGTCCCAGCCCGTTCCGTTGCAATACGGCTGCCTGCTCCCGTACCAAAACTCCAATTGTTTGGGTGAACCGGGGTAGCCGCTGAGGTCTACACTTTCGAAAAAGAAAGTATTGTCAATGGCCGCCCCGTTGCCCGTGCCGCCTCCGAAGCAACTTCCCCCGCCGGGGTCTGTTCCGCCGACCACCAGCGAGAAATCACCCGATTTGATGTTGGGCGGACTCTCCGCTTCTTCCAATGCTTCGGGGCCGGCCCCGGTTGAGGTGAAAGGCCAGTTGTCTTCGGGGGTGTTTTCACCGCCCTGAAAAGCGAGAACAAATTGGGCTTGAACCGCTGCGGCCGAAAAACAGAAAAAAGTGAGGAAAAATAATAAACGCATACAGCACTAAGCATCCGCTTGCGGACATCCGAAAATACACGCAAAGGTAAGAAAGACGGGCAGGACAGGGGAGAATTAAACCAAATCTAAAGTTTCCGTAACAGCTTCCGCCGCCCGAATTCCCGACCGAAGTGCTGCATCGATAGATCCGTTGAGCAGATAATCTCCTGCCAGATAAATATGTGAGCCGATTTGTGTCTGCTCCGCGGGCAGATCATTCTTCGGGCTTTCTACTGCGGGAAGGGCTTTCGGAATGCGGAAAGTTTTGATGTGGGTTAATTCGCCGGGTTTGGCGCCGACGAGCTTACCGAGGACTTCCGCCACCTGCAGGTGGGTGGCATCGGAACCGTCGCGTACGGTCACGCTCCACAAAGATTTGCCGGAAGGGGCGCATCCGGGCTGTACCTCGTCGTGGCGGCAGTAGTTGTTGATCGGACTTTTACTGCGGGCGTCGAGCCCGATGGTGCGGCGCATGTTTTTCAACTTGTCGCTTCCGCCGAAAAACATGGTCACGGTACTGCGGTATTTCTGCGCTTCGTCCATTTGCGGGAGGATGCGCTTGGGGTCGCAGGCGATGATGACCTTTTTTGCCGAAAGGCGCTCACCCGACTTGAGGGTCACCAATCCCTCTTGGGTCACGCTCTCCACAGGCGATTTCACGCGGAGGTCAGTGCGCGACAGACGGGCAGCCAATTGGTCGGGCAATGCGCCCATTCCTTTTGCCGGAAGGCCCGCGGCGCCGATCGAGAAATACCTGAACACATAGCGAAACATGGATGCCGGGGTGTCCAGCTTGCGCTCCAGAAAGATGCCGCCGAAGAAAGGGACGAAAAAATTGCCGATGATCTTCGGCGAAAAACCGAATTTGCGGAGGTATTCCATGGTGGTGAGGCCGTCGTCGGCAAAAACTTCGTCGGAGGTTTGTGCTTGGAGTTTGCGCGTGAGCCGCCACATATTGTACTTGTCGCCGAGGGTGCCCACGCGCGAGAAGGCCATCTCGAGAAGCTTTCCGCTGTCGCGGAGTGGGTCGCTGATGCGAAAACTGCCTTGGTCGTCGGTGATGAGGGCGCCGGAAGCAAAGGTGCCGAGATCGAGGGCCTCCATATCAAAAACTTCGTTTGACTTTTCGTAAGCGGTGAGCAGCACCTGAAATCCGCGGTCGAGGAGGTAGCCGTTTACAGCATCGGTCTTGACGCGGCCGCCCGGGCGGTCTGTGGCTTCGAGGAGTACGGGATTGTGGCCCGCTTTCTCGCATTCGAGCGCCGCTGTGAGCCCTGAAAGGCCCGCACCGATGATTACAATTTCAACTTCTTCCCGCTTATTTTCCTCAGCCATGTTTTTGCGTTTTAAGCTTTCGCAAAAGTAAGAAAAGCAACCCTTCACGGTTTTTGTTCTGTGATCGCTGAATTGCCCTCCTGCGGGACAGACCCCGGGAATACGCTGTTCGATCGACACAAAGCTTTCTGAGCATCCTGTTCCGAATCGAAAGTTACCTTGCGTCAGTTGCAATATGCTCGATTAAAGGGATTACGGATAAGGAGGTGAATTTTTTCGATAGGCAAGCACGAAGATCAACGGTCGAGGTAACCGTATTCTTGTTCGCTTTCCAATTCGGGTCCGTTGTATTCTCCGTGTTTGAGCACGGTCCACACCATCCAAATGATGAAGACAGGCGACAGACCGACAAGCAGGAACACCAATCCGAGATACAGCTCCAGCGAAGCCAGAACGGTGTACACCAAAAGCAGGCCTGAGACAATGGATATGGCGACCATGTCGTGTTTCATATCTTTTAAACAAGTGCGGGGCCTAAAAGTTGAAAAACGACCTGAAGAGGCGTGCGAATCGGTAACCGCATTGGGCCCCTCTCAGCAGGGCATCCGGGCGGCGGTGCTGTCGGAGGTTTCGAGGTACGCTTCACAGATGTGAAGGAGCACGCAGAACCGGAATTTAAAGGGTCTTTTGAATGACTTTCCGCAGCATTGCAAATGCAGCGGAGCATTTCGATACATATCACAATCATGTGATTAAATTCAGTTCGTTCATCAAACGGTAATTCTTTGGATCTAATGTCAATCACAGTATGTGAGCTCCGCTGCATTTGCAATGCCGCGGAACTATTTTCAATATCTTGATTTTTAACAAGTACATTGAATAAACCTTCCGAAGCGTTGCGGTTTATCGAAGCACTATTTGATAGATGTAATTGACTTACAGTAAAAATACTCCGACGACGGGAGGAAGTCCGTCCGGACGGGCATGCGCCCTTCGAAATTATTCTTAGCACATACGATCATCGGGAGTTTGCTCCTTTTTTCACTTTGCCGACAGGCAAAAGCCGCGAACCCCTACCTTCGCCGAATGTCCGCAGACTTGCACAAGTCCTTCTCGCACGCGCTTCGCATGCGAGGATTTCTCGATTCGCCTTCGCTTTTTGAGGAGGCCCTGCCCGACGGCACACGGGTTTTTCACGCTGAAGGAGTCGGGGCCGTTCCCGATGATTTCTCGGTCGGAGAGGACGGTGCGATGCGCCTCGGGCATATGGCGGAGCACTACTTCGCAGCTTGGCTGGAGGCACATCCCCGCTACGAGCGAAGGGTTCAAAACCTGCAAGTCATCTCCGACGGGGATACCTTGGGAGAAATCGACTTCATTGTAGACGATCTTAGGGCCGGAGAGACTTTGCACATTGAATTGGCTTACAAAATTTATGTGCTCCGTGAAACCGATGAGGGTCCGGAGTGGACCGGTCCCAACGGCAAGGATTCCCTTCACGGCAAATTGCAAAAGCTCCGATCGCGGCAATTCCCGCTTGCGTCCCATCCTGTTTGCCGAAAGGCTCTTTCCGCCTTAGGTATAGCGCCGGAAGCCCTGCAGTCCGCGGCCTGTATCAAGGGGCAACTATACGTCCCGCGCGGATACCGGGGCCCGCTGCCCGACGGCCTCAATCCGGAGGCCGTGGCGGGAGCAATGATGACCCGTGCGGAATTTGATGACCGGGATTTCGGCGGTGCTGCTTTTTTCGTGCCGTCGGGTGCAGACCGCATGGTGCATCCCCGCGGCGCAAATGCAGATTGGACGGATAAAGCCGCTGCGGTCCGCACCCTGTCGAAATCAGACCGTGCCGCGATGGTATGGGTGCGTGATGCCGACGGCGGCTTTGAGCGGTTGATTGTTATTTGACAGGCATTTTGCCCCACAAAAAAATGCCGCACCTTGCAGCGCGGCATTTTCCGTTTTTTCCGTTTCGATCAGCTGTCCATTTCTTTCATGGGCTTGCCGTCTTTGGTGAATTTCACTTTTCGGGTTTCTTCCCCTTTTTTCAGTTTCACCTTGTACACCCATCCGTCGTCGGTTTTCATTTTCCAAGCCTTCTCGGGCAACCATCCGGCGTATTCGGGGCCTTTGAGTGCTGCGGAAACTTCATTGGGAAGCTTGTTCAGATCCACTTCTTTCTTTTCCTTGTCCTGCTCATTGAGGATGATTACGGTTTCTGAAGGGGCGTCTTGCGCAGCGAAACTGATGGCCGGTGCGGCCATAAATGCAGCTGCCAAAAATGCTGTTGCTAACTTTTTCATGATGTGTAGTTTTTGGGATTCACACGTTAGAGTGCAAGGATGGTTCCCGAAACGGCATGTAAGCGGCAATTTGAGTTAAGTTGCAGTTATTCAAATTTGTGATGGCTGAATGCGGAGTGTTCAGCCCGAAGCGCACAGCGCGGAATGTGAGGAGAAATGCCGCGTTATGCCTCTGAAATTCTACGCTTGTGAAAGCGGTGCCTGACTGTGAAGATCGGAGAGACTGCGGGAGTTTTGATTGATTTTTCTATCGTATCAAAGTGATTTGAACGTTCTGTCAGCAAATGCGTTGAGTCCGATTTTGTACTTTGGCCTTCAAGCTTTTCTTTTTCCTCTGCGGAAAGTTTTTCGCGTATGGCGCATTCTCCTTTCTCAGACACTTCAGTTTAATAACTTTGGGCTCTTAAAATAAGCGGATGAGCCGAGCGGGAGCTGCAATATTCTTATTCTTCATTCTCAATTTCGACGTGGACTGTTGTTTTTCACAGGTTACGGAGAAGTATTCGGGAGAAGCAACCTTTGGCGGCGAAGGCTTCGATGCCGAGTTTGAGTTCTACGAGGAGGGCGGCGATACGGTCTATCACGGTTCCTTTTTCCTGAACCGTCCGTTGGCAGACCACAAAATTGAGGATCCTTTTAATTTTTTAACAGTGGAGGGATCCTTCCATCGGGGGACTCCGGACAAAATGTGGAAGGTAAGTACCGGAGAGTTTTCGGTGAACGGGAAAGCGGAATACCGCAATTATGCCTACATCAAACAGGTTGAGGGTATCGAAATGCATACCACCGCCTATTTTGACCGTGGTCAGAGAACAGGAACGTGGAAAATGTTTGAGTGGGAAATCGAAGCTTCTGAGGTGAAAGATACCTTGCTCACGGCTGAAATCGCTTTTGAAAAAGATCTGCTCTACGGGCCGCTCAAATTTCAAGATCCTGTCCACCTCCTGAACGGGATGATCGGGCCTGAGGAACAGGCATCCGGAACCTGGGAATTCTCCAAAAAGGGCGATGGGTCATCCGAAAAGAGTATGGTCCAGCGGTGGAGATTTTCTGACGCGCGCCTTACGGAAAAGATTGTCGAGCAAGAAGGCGCCGAGATCAATTACAGGATTTTCAGAGATACCCTGACCGATGGCGAGCCTGAATTCATGGAGATATCGCCTAAATTTTTTGAAATCGTCCGCCTCACCGCATCTATTACGAATGAAGGAATTTTTGATCAATCACATTTTGAGCACGGGTTTGAGGAGTTTTATGCAGAGACGGTTGATTTGATATTGTCTTCTGACAGCCTTCTTTTCATTGCGGCGGGCAAGGAAGTGGCATTTCCCGTGATGACGGAGGTGTTCAAATTTCCGCTCAGCAGACAAGAGCGCAGAGATTTAGAGAAAGCAAGGGAAGCGGCAGTCTCCGTTCGTCAGTTGATTGATCTTCTGGAGCGGGATCCGCAAATCAATTTAGCTCGAATTTCTACGCCGGAAGTGTCATGGTACATGGGCGTTGTACATTTGATCGACGATCAGTATTTAGCACCTATTGACGAAGTGCTTCACTTGTTGGACGAGGGTGTTTTGGAATTCATCGATCGAGACAGGTACATAACCACCAGAATGAATTTCTCACCTGAAATCAAGGGCGAAACTGCAGTAGAGGACTCCGTCGTACAGGTGGAATATCAGTTTCAAGCGTATGAATTTGAAGCAGAAGAGGCCCCCGTAAAGCGCGTGCGAAATCTCGCCGAAGGATTGGTCAGCGAGATTGAGCTGATCAATGACAGTTTGGAGCTTTTCATTTTTGAGATTCGAAAGGAAGAAGAGCTCACGGGGAAAGAAGGAGAACTTTTCGAGCGTTTCGAAGAGCTGCAGGCGTTGGCTGATTCGGTGTTGACCGAAGAGTTGGATGAACTGGCGGGATTTAAGCTCAACGAAGAGATAAATGATTTCTTGAAATCTAAAATTGCTGATTATGCATCCATTGAGTCCTCCACAGAGCGGATGCAGGTGGTGGAAGGAATTTTGGCTTGTCTGGATAAGACAGAGAACTTGATTCTGGTTTTAGAAAGCTCTCTTCAAAATTACTATGCTACCCGTGATGCCTACAAGCGGCAGGTGTTTAACCCATACACGTACACCTACATGGAGGAAACCATTAAGCCGACCATCTTCAAGTCGTTTGAGAGAGTCATTCTTCCCGGTGTATACAATAATGTAAAACGGTTAAATTGTGAGAATGTCGAAGATATTAAGTCAAATTTCACCGGGCTCTTCGATGGAATGAATGATGTTCTGAATAAGGATACCAAGCGAGAACAGCGTCAAATAAAAAGGGTAGATGATCCGGCTGAGGCTGCGGAAATATTGGGCTTTCGTTTAATTTTCAAAGATTGATGCTGAGGATGAGGGCGAAAGTACCGGTTTTTATTGTTTTGCTCCTGATCATTGCATCGGCTTCTCATGCACAGGATGCCCCGCGTCAGCGTGAGTTTCAGGATTTGCGCTCGCTTTTGTGGTTGGGATCCTATAATCAGTTTCGCCTGGGTGACAAATGGTTTTGGCGGGCTGAGTTTCACTACCGCAGGGGTGACCACGACGGGGTGCCTTTCGTCGGAAGGATGAACCAAATTTACAACAGACACGCCATTAATTACCTGGTATCTCCTACCTTCAATATTTCGGCAGGGGTGGTTTTGCGTTTGGATTTTACACCCAACCCCGGCGACGATAATCTCGAGTATGTCGTTCCCGAACCCCGGTTTTGGCACGAATACCTCTGGGTAGTGCCCTGGCCGCGCTTTCAGATGTACCACCGGATCCGTATTGAGCACCGCTGGAGCAGGAACAATGATATAGACAGCGATTGGATCTACCGCGACCGTTGGCGCTACAAGTTTTTTATGAAAATTCCCCTGAACAGTATGCGTCTCGAGCCGGGAACCATCTTCTTCAACCCGGATGTTGAAATCCTGATGCATAGCGGTAAGCCCGTGATCGACAGCCCTTTTGAGGATTTGAGGTTGTATCCCTCTTTCGGCTACATCCAAAGCCCGCGGGTGACTTACACTGCGGGAATCATGTATACCACGGGCCAAGCCCTTCATGACGGAAGCATATACCGTCAGCGCTGGGTGGTGCGGATCAATGCGTACATTAACCTCGATTTCAGGAGTGAAGCCAAGAAGGTGCCTTCGATCAGATTGTCGGATTAACAACGCGAAGTGAAATGAAAAGAAAATTGTCATTGGTTATCTCTGCAGGACTCACAATAGCTGTGGTGCTGCTTTCCGCATATGCCTGGCACCAAGAGGGAGAAGCTGAAAACCTCCGCAATGAAGTCCGGGCAATGGGGGAGCTTCTCGCCATGAAAGACGTTGAGCATGCGGAAATGGAGAAGCGGATTAAAGCTGATGAGCTCTTTATCTCCGGAGATTACGACGCGGCGATGGCGCTCTATGAGGAAATTATCAAAGATGCAGAAGAAAAAAGTATCATTCTGCATCGGACAGAGGCGAGAAGCAGGACAGACAGCTTGCGCATGACGCTTACCGCAAAAGAGCGCGAGCAGCGTGACCGCATGAACACGCTTCAAACTTCCCTCGAGAAGGAAATTGAAACGGCTGACAGCTTGTATGCCCTCAGGACAGACTCCGTAAAGCGTATACTTTCCGATGAGATTTCTCGGCTCAAGGCTGAGTTGATCGATACAAGAGAAAAGTTGGAGGCCATTCCTGACTTCCGCAAGCTTGAATTTTACAGCAAGGCAGGCAATAAGACCACCTATTTCGGTGCCGTGGCAAACGGAAGGGCAAACGGCAAAGGTATGGGGTACTATACCACCGGAAACGTCTACGTCGGTCAGTGGAAAGACAACTTAAAACACGGTGAGGACGGTGTGTTCAGGTGGATCAGCGGAGAGCGGTATGAGGGAAGCTACGTGAAGGATAAGCGTGCCGGGTACGGAGTGTACTATTGGGCGAACGGCGAAAAGTACGAAGGAGAATGGGAAGACGATCAGAGAAGCGGTATCGGAACCCTGTTTGACAGAGACAACAATATCAAGCTGAAAGGCGAGTGGAAAAAAGGAGAACTTGTCAACGCGATTGAATAAGCCCCCGTTAACCACTTCTTACTTCAACCGGTAGCCGAAGTACACTTGGATGGTCATATTGGTCGGGTTTCTTCCGCCGAAGGGCAAAGTGCCTTCACGACCCTGAAGCGGGACAAATCCGTGGTTGTACCGCACCCCGATAAATCGATTCTTATCCAGAAAATACTCAAGCCCCATGAGGGTGGAATAGTCCATCGTAGTCAAACTTCCGGTCACAGACCCCTCATTGCTTCCCCCTTCAACCCCTGAGAAGTCCGCGTGGCCGAAGAGCAAAAGGCTCGGTTGAAAACCCAAATTTAAAGTAAGGTTCTGTACCAGATCAATACCGAACATCACGTTGATATCGGCATAGTAGAGGCCTACATTGTTCGGAGCAGCGGTATTCCAGGCAAGGGTGCCCTTATGGGATAAAAGCAACTCTGTTTTTACATAGAGTACCTGATCTCCGCCCCACATGGCAAAACCGCCGATTTGCGCTCCCGGCCGGATGTTTTGATTCCTTTGACCCATGATATTGTTCATGGTCAGGCCGCCTTTTACCCCGTAACTTTGCGCTGATAATCTGAAGGGGATGGCAGAAAGGCCGGAAAGCAATGCTATGAATAAAACTTGCCTGTGGATGCGTTTTTTAAACATTGCGCGAAAGTAAGGGTTCCCATTCACATTTACGGCATTCGTTTCATCCTGTTTTCTGCGAAGTATTTGCCTTTGCGGCACAAAGCAAGGACGTTCCGATCATTCAAAAAGGAGCTTAAGAACTCCCAAAAAACGTCAATTCAACCGCCCCGTGAAAGTGGTATGGACTAATTTCGACGATCTGACATAGCTTTCTGATTGAATTTCATCATCCTCATCCTCGGCTGTATCGCCACCTTCATCCTCAGCACCCTCAGCGGGGGCGGGGCGAGCCTGCTTCTTATGCCGTTGATTACTTTTACCATAGGTGCCCGCGCCGTAGCGCCCATCATGACCATCGGCATCACCTTCAGCAGTTCTTCCAAGGTGTTTTACTTCTGGCGCAGCATCGATTGGAATTTATTCAAATGGCTTTTTCCCTCAACCATCGTGGGGTCGATCATCGGGGCACGCATGCTCGCCGAGGTGCCTACCGAGATGCTGCAAATCATTATCGGCCTATTTCTGGTGCTGACCGTCGTACAGTTTAAGCCTCCGAGCAAAGACCCCGACCGCCGTAAGCTCCTCCCCACCATCAAAACCTGGCACTTTGCACCCCTCGGCCTCGGAGTGGCCTTTCTGTCAGGTTTAATAGGCGGAGTAGGCCCCCTGATGAATTCCGCCTACCTCAATTACGGCATATCCAAAGAGGCCCTGCTCGGAACCCGCTCCGCCAATGCCATCCTGCTCCACGTCACCAAGATCATCAGCTACGCCATTCTCGGCCTGATCGATTTGGAAATTATAAAGTACGGCGTGCTCGTCGGCGTATTCGCCATGCTCGGCACCTATATCGGTAAGGTGCTGCTCGGACGAATCTCTGAGATGCTCTTTCGCAAAATTGTCGTGGCCACCATGGTGGTCAGCGGTGTGCTGATGTTGGTCAAAAACCGAGACGCTATCTTTGAACTCATTCATGAATACCTGTAAATAATCGAAATATGAAATTATCCGTTGCAAAAGGTGTACACATAGTAGAACCCGGTGATTTTGAGCCGGCAGACCATTGGTATCCCCGTGCACTCAACTCAAATCTTCACCCCCTGGTGTCCTTCTTTTTGGCGCTGAGCAATGCACAAATCATCGAGCGCTACAAGCGCCTCCACCCCTCGGTGGATGCCGAGCAGCTGCACGGCGTGCTTCACTACAAACCATCTTACTTTCGCTGGGCGGGCACCGACCTCATGCATGTGATCAACCGCGAGGGCAAGCGCAAGCTCACGGTTATTGAAACCAACAGCTGCCCTTCCGGGCAAAAATCCATGCCCCTGCCGGAGTACAAGATCGAAAGCGGCGGCTACTTCAAGCTCATGGAGCAGACCTTTAAGCCCGCCGTCGATGCCCACAAGGAAGAGGGCGCCTTGGCCCTGATCTATGACAAAAATCCCATGGAAAATGTGGGCTATGCATCCGCCATGGCCGATGTATTCGATGAACCCGTATTTCTTGCAGAGTACCACAATGCCGACAATACTTCCGTAAAATTCATCGACGACAAGCTGCATATCAAGGATGAAGGCGGAAAGATGATTCCCGTAAGGGCTGCTTTCCGCTATGTCACACAGCATCCGTGGGACAGGATTCCCGAAAAATCCAAAACACTTCTTCTCAACCCGATCGAGGCCTGCCTGGCGGGCGGCAGAAACAAGTCGCAAGCCTTTCAAGCCTACAGCGATTTCAACAAGGCCTACAAAAAAGACCACCTGAACATCATCACCCCTGCGACATTCCTCGACGTTGAGCTCGGCGAATTCGAAAAGTATTTTAAGCAGCTCGACGGAAAAATGGTGGTCAAAGTTCCCGACAGCAATGCAGGCCAGGGAGTCTACACAGTCACGAGCCCCAACGAGTTAAAAAAGGTGCTCTCGGCGCTCTCAAAATATCCCGATGACCGCTACCTTTTGCAAGAGCTGATACTGAGCAATTACGATCCCGAAAGTCCCGAAGCGTATTACCATGTCGGCACCCTGCCCGACCTCAAAGGGCGCAGCTATGCCTTTGACGCCCGCATGATGATCCACTCCACTGTGGATGGTATGCGGCCCTTGGCTATTTACTCCCGCCGCTCGCGGTATCCGCTCAACGAACCCCTCGCCGAGGGCGTAGATTCGTGGGAGGTCTACGGCACCAACCTTTCGGTAAAAAGCACGGAAGGATGGACCTATGACGATGTGCGCCTCCTGCTCTTTGATGTGAAAAATTTCGGTACTTTGGGCTTGGGCCTCGACGAACTTGTG
>PXBH01000194.1 GCA_003565555.1 Cryomorphaceae bacterium
AGGTCAAAAAGCTGGACCTCTCTGACCACAAGACCTACGCCGGCGAGACTTCAGCATCATTCGCGAAAGCGAAACCCTTTAAATTCATCGGGTTGTGAGCAGCGGGTGCAAAAGAAGTTTGAGCGGTTGGTCTTCTATATACTTTCCGAAATCATCATGTGCTACATGGCCGTGGAAGTGGTGTAGTTTGTATGCCAATTCGGCAAGGTGCTGATCACACCGCACGGCCACCCGCAGCTTTTGATCACCCGGGAGCAAACGAGAAATGTGCTCCCCGTTTTCTTTAACACCCTCATCTCGATTGAGCTGATTGAAACCGGGGTTGAAGGTATATTTTAATGAGCGTACCACCGAGGCAGAACGCACTTGCATCTCGTTAACAGGGGCAAATCCGTGAACGCATAAAGGGCAGTGCCTCTATTTGTGGCCGAAGTTTTCGGGTTTTGTGTCGCCATTTCTTTAGTTTTGAACCCCAATTATCCAACAGCCATCCATGCGCAGCTTAATTGACCGCTTTCCGCTGTACGGTTTTCTGTTTCTTTGCGCCGTTTCGGCTGTTTCCCTGCCGGGGCAGCTGAAAGCGACATCCGACATATTTCAGAGCCAAGGCCAATCAGGGGCTGCCCTCGCTTCGCAAGAGACGGCAGATGCGGTAAAACTGCCCGATATGGAGCGCACCATGCACAATGCACAGGTGTATGAGGCGAAGCTCATTGAAATCAACAGGATTGCAAACAAGAAAACGGCGTTCTTTCGCCTCGATGCCCTCCTGCAAGAGACCTCCGAGATGGCTGCCAATTTGGGAATACAGCTCGGAAAGAATTCTCAAACGATCAACTTGAAGTACAATCGGGCACTGCTCAATTACATCAATAAGTTTGACGACCGCTTAAAACGGGCAATGAGCGACTTGGATACTTACAGTGCGCAACTCGGTTTTGCCCGCCTTGAACTGGACAGCATCATGGTCGATCCGCTGCTATATCAAAGGTCAGGCAGTGAGCAACTTCCGCCCGAGCAACCGGCTGTCATCACACGGTTGCGGGAAAACATCGCCGCAAGCAGTGAGATGCTCAATAAACGCCGATTGACGGTAGCGACCTATCAATCGCGGGGCACCATTTTGCATTCATCTCTCGCCGAATACAGGGAGAATCTGACGCTGGAGCGCAGGAGGATGCACCGCGAGCTCTTGCGCAAAGACAGTCCGCTCATTTGGCAAGCAGACCCGCCCGATGTGGCGGCTGTGGGCATTCAGGATGTTATTTCCGAAACATGGAGTATCAATAAGCTCATCCTTAAGCGTTATCTCGTTGAGCACGGAGTGTTGAGCATTGCTTTGCTGCTCGCGATTATTTTGCTTTACGTCCGGTTCAGGGGTATGCTCCGCACCGTGGCAGGGAAAAAGCAACAGGCATCCGTCATTCTCAGTCGCGCGCAGTACTTGCCTAGGCGCCCTTTGCTGTCAGCTATTCATGCGGTGGTGGCCGTAGCCCCTGTATTCTATCCTTCCGCGCCCACCGCCCTGCTGAGTGCGCTGCTGTTTTTATTGGTACTCGCAACCGGGGGCATGCTCTACGGAAGGCTCACCGCGCGGGTGTATCAAGTTTGGATGCTCACTTTTATCATTTTCGCCGCGAGTACTTTCAGCAATATGTATTGGCAGGTCGCGCTTAGTGAGCGTTGGGTATTGATGGCACTCAGTGCATCGGCAGCTGCGCTCTCCGTGTGGGTGATTCGGCGCTTCAAGTTTGGTGAGCATAAGCTGCCCGAATACTTGCCTGTTGGTGCATGGATTTATTTGATCTTTCAGGTGGCGGCACTCCTTGCAATGGCTTTGGGACGCTTCAATTTGGGTAAAATTCTCAGCCTCAGTGCCACACTCGGTGTTCAACATGCCATAGCCCTGTTGGTGTTCGTGGCGGTCCTCAAGGAAGCTGTTTACCTGCAAACCGAAAGCGCCCGCGATACCGAAAAGCAGCTCACCTCTTATTTCGATTTCGAGGCCCTTCAGCGACGTGTCAGCAAATTGTTTTTTGTCCTGAGTGCTGCCATCTGGTTGTATTTCTTCTTGGAAAATTTGTCTGTATATGACGTGGCCAAAGAAGTCTTCGGCGACTTTATGACCAAAGAGCGCACCCTGCTCAATGCGGGTTTCAGTATCGGCGACATTGTGATTTTCATAGGAGCGCTATACGTGAGTGTGGTCCTCGCCAACAATGTGGCTTTTTTCCTCAGTCTTCGGGATCAACAGTATGCGGATGACCGCAACAAACGCATCGGCTCATTTACCCTGCTGGTAAAAATCGGTATCATTTCCGCGGGCTTTATTATTGCCGTTGCCATCTCGGGCATTCCGTTGGATAAGCTCGCCATCGTCTTGGGGGCACTCTCTGTGGGTATAGGATTTGGTTTGCAGGGTATTGTGAACAATCTGGTGAGCGGCATCATCCTCGCCTTTGAACGCCCCGTTCAGATCGGTGACAGTGTCAGCATTGGTCCCGTAAGCGGCATTGTGCAGAGCATCGGGGTGCGCGCCAGCAAGATCAAAGACTGGGACGGGGCCGAAGTGATTATACCTAACGGTGATGTGCTCTCCCAAACACTGACAAACTGGACCCTCACCGATAAGCGGCGGAGGGTAGAACTCATCATCGGCGTGGCCTACGGAAGCAACATCGACCTGGTATCCCGGCTCATCGCTGAGAGCCTTGAGCACCCCGGAATCCTCAAAGACCGCAGGGCTGTATATCTTCAGAATTTCGGAGACAACAGCCTTGACTTCAGGGTCCTGTTTTGGGTGCGGAATTTTGATGCCTGGGTGGAACTTCGAGACACCGTGATGCGCAGCATTGCGAAGGCATTTGCGGAAAACGGCGTTCAGATACCCTTCCCGCAGCGCGACCTCTACATCAAAGAATTTCCGGCCGTAAAGCAGGAACGGGTCAGCGGAAAAGATGCTGCTCCGCTTGATGGCGGCGAAATTGCCGGCCGCAAAGGCAACGAAAACACCGACCGAGAGGAGGCATAACCCCGCGGGCCGCTATACCCGGGACGAACCGGTGTCCGTATCACGCGGCTTTGAATTTAACCCCGGGATACTTCGATCTTCAGGATACAGGTCGCATGTTCAGTCCGAACTTAAGTTTGAAACGGGTGAATGAATGCGTAACCCGATAATTATATTGGCCGGGACAGTCATCAATATGACCGCAATCGGCTCAGGCTTTTCCTTAAAGCCCGATCTTTTACCTTGCGGGAGCCCGATTCCTGTATCCGGCAAAAATTTTTTATAACGGCAATTTTTCAACACCTGAAACTCCGATATTCAATGGCATTCAGTATTTTAGAAAATCATGCCGTGGCCTGGCAAAGCCATAAAAAGAGAAGAAAGGCTCTGCGCGGATCGGTATCCGACACACAGCTTTTTTTGGCGGCAAGCACCAACCATGCATTTCTGAAACCTGCGAATACACCGGTATGTGAAGCTCTGACGACGGGGGAAAGTAATTGATATCAGAAAGTTATGTCAAGCATGTTGTGTAGTCCGGAAAATTCAATTTTCTTTGCGGCACTTTAATTTGAGCCTCGCGCGATCTTTCATGAACGCTGCAAACACAATTATACGCCCTCTCTGACGGTTTGACTTTTTTTATTCGTTTAATCCCCATCATCCTGTTAGGAGTGCTGAGCATGAAGACTGCAAAGGCTCAGCAAGACTCCTTGATATTGAAAAACAACCGCTATCTGGTGGGGGAGATCAAGTCTATGGACAAAGGAGTGCTGGTGATGAAAACCCCTTTCAGCAAAGCCGATTTCAGAATTAAGTTTCCCGAAGTCTTGGCCGTTTATTCTGAGGAGTATTTTTTGGTCTCGCCGAGGAAGGGCGACAGGCTGTACGGACAAATCAGCAGTCCGGAGGAGGGCTTCATCGCGGTACGCCCCGAGGGAGGCGGTGAGGAGCTCGTTTTCCCGAAGGAGGACATCGTTTATATCAAACCCCTCGAAGACAGTTTTCTCAGCAGGCTTAACGGAGGCATAGATTTGGGCTTCACCCTGACCCGTGCGGGCAATCAGCGGCAGTTTACCGTGCGCAGCAGGCTGGGGTATACCGCGCCGCGGTGGTCTTTTGACGCCTCCTTCAATAAGCTTTCCGCGGTGCGCGACGAAACGAACGAAATCAGCCGGGGCGACGGAAACCTGACCTCGGTGTACAGTTTGCGGCAGGAATGGCTTGTGCTCGTACGCGCCGACTTCCTCTACAATACGGAACAACTGCTCGACCTGCGAAACAACCTGAAGGCAGGAATGGGAAAATACCTGATGCGCACCAACCGCATGTTTTGGACCGTGCTGGGCGGCATATCGTACAATATTGAGAATTTTACCGGAGATGTCCCCGACCGAAACAGCCGCGAGGCTTGGCTGGGCTCTGAACTGAACCTCTTCGACATCGGTGACCTGAGCTTGTTGACCAATGTCTTCATCTATCCGAGCCTTTCCGAGCGCGACCGAATTCGGGTGGATTACAGGATCGATGTGGCCTACGACCTTCCCCTCGATTTCTACATCAAAACGGGTTTTACCCTCAACTACGACAACCAACCCGTGCCCGGTTCGGGAGCGGCGGATTACATCTTACAGACCACCTTCGGATGGAGTTTGTGATTGTTCTTCA
>PXBH01000207.1 GCA_003565555.1 Cryomorphaceae bacterium
TCGTTAAAGACGATGACGTTGATAGGTTGCAGGTGTAAAGGCAGTAATGTCAAAGCCGAGCAATACTAATTACCCATAGACTTTGATTTCTACCATAACCAATACGTCAATTCTTATTGATGCTTGTAAAGCTCTAACAGCTTTAGGTGACTATTGCGATGAGGTCCACCTCTTACCATTCCGAACAGAGAAGTTAAGCTCATCAGCGCAGATGGTACTGGTTCTTCCGGGAGAGTATGTCGTCGCCGATCTTAAAAAACCTCCGTGTCTTACGATGCGGAGGTTTTTTTATGTGGGTTCGCTTGAAAATCATCCCTTTCCCGCCTTCGATTTGCACGACCCCGAGCATGTGGAGCTAAATCACATCGATACGGGTCTTACAGGCTTCTCGATTAATGGCTCAGACGATTTTTTCAGCAGACCCTTTTCAGTTGATCCTCTTGTCTGACGTGTATTCTCGGAAAGAGACTTATGCGTTGACGAGAACAAGCCCCTATCACCATTGATCTTGATGGTAGAGAGTTTCGGACGCTTAACCTTTATTTCTCCCCGTAGTGCCCCATGGCTGAAACGACATCAACGGTAACCGTTTCTTCAAAAACTTGATAGACCATTCTGTCCTTTCGATTGATGCGACGAGACCAAAAACCGGTTAAGTTATACCTTAGTGCTTCCGGTTTGCCCGTACCCGCGAACGGGTGTTCGGCAAGCTCTGCGAATATTGTATCAATTTTCTTGATGGTCGCCCGGTTGCCTGCTTTTTTATGCTGTCTGAGCTGCTTTTTCGCAAGGTCGGTGAGCATTATTTTATACTTGCCCATAAATTTTCCGGGTCAATCTCCGTCCTGTTTTTGCTCGCGGCACTTTTTTTGACTATTTCAACGAATTCGGAGTCGTAGGGCGATTCCTCCACTTTGATACCCTTGTCGTTTTTAGACATTTCTGTTATCAGCTCCTTCAAGACTTTCGCCGCTTTGCTGCGCGTGTCCAACGTTAAAATGAGGGTTTCCATAATTCTCGAAATGTGTGCGCTTTATTCAAAGATACGAAATCCACTGTTCGGTTCCTCACTCCCCGAAATTTCCTGTCTACCCCCACGGGTGGTCACTGCGCGGTACTGCGGTACCTAAGCTGTTTCCAACTCAACGGACGGCAGACGGCACCGAAATCGACAGCCCCACCTACCGCTACAGCGTGGGAGAATACGGCCTCACCCGAAACCGCCTCTGTCACGTAAACGACGGCGTCGACGAAACCGCCTTTGACGATGACATCGACGACATGGGCCCCTTCGACGACAACCCCTCCGCCATCAATGTAAACAACAACTCCCCTTCGACTGCGCTCAGCGCCCGCAGCTACGACGAGCTCGGCCGGCTGATCCGCGACGCGCAGGAAGGCATCGCCGCCATAGATTGGCGCAACGACGGCAAGATCAGGGCCATCATCAACGACTCAGAGAGCATCGGTCGATTGCCCGATCGCCCTGCCCCTCCGCAGGGGCGTCTGATCGAGGTTAGGAATCCGCTGTTGCATGAAAATGTAACCTGCCCGGTCACGCCCGCATGAGAGGAATCCTTATCTTGGCAACTGCCGACTTGCAAGATCATTAAGGTTTTTTCGCGAATCGGGGAGCGGGCCCTTTTTTCGGAGTCACCCTACATTTCTTGCGCCGGATGAGTTTTTCAATAATGCTGACCGCAAAACATTCAACGCCCGAACGTGCCCGATTAAAGCGGTACGCGGCTATTGCTGCCCTCTTCCTTCTTTCGTCGCCCCTGTTTTCACAGCCGATAAAAATCTACGCCGATCTCGGAATGCAGTACACCCGCTTCAGTGCTGAAACGCTCAGCGGAGTATCTGACGGAAGGCCGGGATTCAATATGCGATACGGTGTCTCCTACGTGTTCGGAAAAGAAAATCGCCTCTCGGTAGGCGCTGAACTCGGGACCTATACCCGCCGAATGAAACGAACTGTGGATGACTATCACTACATCAACCGGTTTTTTACCTTAGAAGCTCCCGTTTTCTTCAATGCGGCATTGGGTGAGCATTGGTTCGTTGAGACCGGTGTGGCTTTCCTCTTTTCCTCGGCCGGCCAAAGCGCCCTCAGAGATACGGAAGCCGCTACCCGCATTCGACTCGGGAGGGGGTTTCAGCGTTTTGATGTGGCTCCCTTTTTGGGCGGCGGATACCGATTTTCTGAGCATTTCAGCGCGGGAGCCCGCGCCCGCTTCGGGCTGCTGCCCATGGTGGAATACCAAACCGTCGGCGACTTTGGTGCGATAAATCCGCCGCAGACCGACCTGTATTCTGCCACTTTTGAAGTTTTTCTGCGCATTTCATCCTTTTGATATGAACAAGCCGCCTTATGTCTTCATTTTCGTTTTTCTCGGCGTGGCGACCTTAATTGCGGGGTGCACGGAGGATTTTACGGGAGATATATTCGACCCGAGACTCCCCGAATACTCTGAAAACGGAAGCAATCACGCGGGTGCCTACATCAACGATGAGCCGTGGCGTTCCTTTCCGCGTTATTCATTTAAAGGAAGCGGAGACCTGCCTTATTTTCTCTTCGACAGCATTTCCGATACGTACACCCTCCGTTTTCCTCAGGGCAATATGATTACCCCTTCCGGGGCCCACGGTGCCGTGATCTACATGCGCTTCATACTCTCCGCACAGGCATTGGCACCCGCGATTGACGGCACAGCGGAATATCCTTTGGTGATTTCCCTCGACGGAGAGGAGGCGCGCGCCGAACTGAACCGCGGCAGTGCTCTTTGGGTGTCAGACCCTTCAGAAACCTGTGCTTCCGTTCAAGGCCTGATTCATATTCGCAATTTGCATACGGCCACGGTCGATAACCGGCGGCATGGTTCCATCGCAGGTACCTTCGGATTTGACATTGACGACGAATGCGGAATTTACGAAGTCCGCTCGGGCCGTTTTGATTTCAGTTTTCGCTGTGCGGGAGCAAGTTGTTTTTAAGCGACCGCCTTTCACTTACCTGCCTTTCGGCAAATCCCACTTGCCCGCAGCCGTACGTCATTTTACCGCACCAAGATTTTTTCGCGAATTTCCGACCCGTCAGTTTCCAATATCAGGATGTACAGCCCGCCCGCCAAGGTCGTGAGGTCAATGCTACCCTCGGGCATGCCCCGCATCTCCGCCGTTTTCACCGTGCGTCCCGAGCCGTCGATGATGCGGATGTGCCGCACCGGAACGGCCGCCTTGAAAAACAATATTCCGGAAGCGGGATTGGGAAAAAGGGTGGCTTCCGGAGGAGCTCCGTGTGTTTCTGAATACAAGATGCAGCTTTCAAACTCCGGAGCTGTGAAAGCGTAGGTGTCGTCGCTGTAGCACATCAGCACAATGTCGGCCGTCACGTCACAAGCGGCCACCGTCCCCAAAGGAAAGAGCATTCCGTTCAGGCTGCCGATCCTTTCTGACAGTACCGTCGGGTTCACACCTGTTTCAAAAAACCCTTGGTCTGAAGGGGTCACCTCACAAGTGAACCTGTTCAAACTCCCGCCGTCTACCTCATATTGTTCTGTGCTGACGACCTCCACAAGGTTGGAATCCACACCAAAACCCGCATCTCCCGTGATGTACCAACTGTCACCCGCTTGTGCGGCGGAGAGCACGGCCAACCGGTAGGTCGAGTCGGCAGCGGTGGCGTAGTACACGGAATCATTCGAGGTGTAGGCGTACAAGGGCAGTGAGAGTGCCTGACACATGAGAAACCCGGATCCCGTGTCATCGGTCATCTCGATTTTGGAAACCGTTTTCCCGTCAGCTTCTGTCTGTTCGGTAACATGGAGGGTAGCCTGAAATTGCTCGGGACCTGTCGATGTGCCGTATACGTAAGTCCATGTGGCCCCTTCCGGAAACCAATCTTGGGCGGATAGCTTGCAAACGGCCGTCAAAGCGAAAATCGCCGTCAGGAGGTGTGATAGCTTGGTCATACGTCCGGATTTGACGGAATGTAGGAATTTTTCCGCTCCGAACCCGGTTTCCATTGATTTAGTTCAGAGGAATCTTGTATTACCGAGCGCTCTCAGGTCTTCTGCTTCTTCTTTTTTGCCGCGGGAAATAACACATTGTTCAGGATAAGGCGGTATCCCGGGCTGTTCGGGTGCAGGTTGAGATCGGTGGGGGGGTCGCCTACGCGGTGCTGATAGTCTTCCGGATCGTGGCCGCCGTAAAAGGTCCATTGGCCTTCGCCGAAAGTTCCGTGGATGTACTTCACCGTTCCGTGGGCTTTGCTTTCGCCGAGGATGAGCACATCGCTCTTAATGTATTGCTTCTTAAAATTGGTGGTTTGGCCCATAAAGCCCTTCACCACTTTGCGGTGACTTTGGGTGAGCATGGTAGGCACGATGTCCCACTTTGCGGAAAATTCGAAGAGCGTGAAGAAATCTTGGCTCTGCGGTACTTTATTGTGGATATCGGTGCCGTCAATCGATGAGAATTCATAGACCAAGGGATCGCGCTCCAAGTAAAAATCTTTGAAGGCAAAGGTCTGACTGAAGTCCAGCTTGGACTGCGCGGCCGGGTCGGCCGGATCGCCGTCGTACATCCGCTCCGCGATGTCGGTTTTGTGCGCGGCCAGGGCGATATCGTAGGTATCCGTGCCCGAGCACATGGTGAAGAGAAA
>PXBH01000178.1 GCA_003565555.1 Cryomorphaceae bacterium
CGGCCAGCCGGGCGACACCAGCGTGGTGGGCTGGCAGCTTATGGCGCTGCAGAGCGGGCGGATGGGCGGCCTGCGCGTGCCCCGCCGCACCTTCGACCGGGCCGCCAACTTCCTCGACAGCGTGCAACGCGACTCGGACGGCGGCCGCTATGCGTACATGCCGGGCCGCAACGCCACCCACGTGATGACGGCCCAGGCCCTGCTCAGCCGCCAGTACCTCGGGTGGCCGAAAAGCCATCCGGGGCTTCGCGACGGCGCCCGCTTCCTCCTGGAAGAGCATCCGCCCAGCAAAGACAGCTTCGACCCGTACTATTGGTACTACGCCACGCAGGTGCTGCACCACATGGGCGGCGATCTGTGGCGGCAGTGGAATGCCCGGATGCGCCGCGTGCTGGTCGACACGCAGGAGACCACCGGGCACGAGGCGGGAAGCTGGGCCCCGCGCGGGCCCTTCTCCGACCGCGGCGGCCGGCTGTTTACGACCAGCCTGGCCGTCTGCACGCTCGAAGTGTACTACCGGCACCTGCCCCTGTACGCCGACGATCTGGTCGAACAGACGCTGCGCCTCTTGGAAGAAGAGCCGGACGACGAAAACGACACCAACGATTTGCTCAATGCAACCCGCTAGCAGGAGCCGTTCCGCCGGCGTGGTTCGCCCGCTTCTTCGGTACGATGGAATCGTCCGACTGCCCACCGGCGTGCACGTCGCGCGTGCGGCCTGCGGCCTTCCCCGACCGTTCCTCACCACCATCGTGCGAGGGAACCTGCTGGCTCTCTCAGTCCGTGCGGAGAGTTCCCACACCTGCGCGGGATCTCGGGCTCCGCGGCGTGGAAGACTCGGTTCGGCTCGCAGCCGGCGATACTCATCCCTGTGTCGTTCTCAGAGCCCGAGTCCCACTTTGGCGGCAATCGGCGCCTCAACCGACTGAAGGTGCTCGAAATACTCGATTCTCACCTGTATTTTGTCATGAGCACATCATCCCAAAAGTCGGCAAAACCCTCATAGTTCACAAACACCACGTTGTCGGAGCCGAAATAGTGGCGCGCATCCGCCCGATCAAGTATGATTCGGACAGGCTGTCCTCGCCCGTCGTCGACGAACAGTTGAAATGTCCCCGGCCGGTGGAACACCTCGCGCCCGTTGACAAAAACACGCCCCCCGACACGATCTTCGAGCCACTTTGTTGGCGGGTTCGTCTGAGAGTCTTCAATCCGATCGTACCGAACGAAATAACCGACAGTCGGCTCCCAGCCGTGAATATGATAAGCCCCCACAAAGAAGCACGGCGTTCCCGGAAGGCGATTCTCAACCCAAATGTTTGACCAGTTCCCGCTTCGTGATGGGAACCGGTACATGAACCCCCCAATGACCAGAGAAACAACGGCGACCACCAGCGCAATCAGAAGCATAAGAGAGACAGATTGCCAGCAACTCCGATTTGTCGTGACCTCTGCCGTGTCATACCGTGCTGACGGCAAAAATACCGGGCCGAGACGTGCGTACTTCATGGACCTACCTCATGGGACGTGTACCAGGGTGCCTGCGTGCTTCACGCCGCTGTGCTCCTGGCACTCGCGGGCGATCCGGCCGAAGCCGGTGTACTCGCGCACCACCTGGTTCAATGCACTGCCGCCGTCCGGCGCGGCGAAGCTGGTGACCGTGGCCACGCGGCCCAGCAGGTCGTGCTGGGTCTCGATCCGCCGCACCGCGGCGTCGATGCCCGGGCCGAGGATCGTCACCCGATCGACCGCCCAACGCCCGCAACGCACTTCCGCCGGCGAGCCGCCCACCTCGAGGTACGGGTGGAACGGTTCGACCTCGTACTCGTGAACCGTCTCGTTCTGGTCCTTCCTCCGAACGACCTCACCGAGTCTATTATACCGGTACTCCACCCGGTCGTAAAGGCCCGAATCGCCCTCTTGAAAACATTTTCCGACCGCTTCGTTCGTGCTGTCGGGGTAGATTTCCGCCCGGAGCAGGTCATTGCGGTAGATCATCGGCGCAGCGCCCCCCACCGATCTCCGCAGAAGATGCCTTGCTAGTCCCTAATCCCGGTCTGACCCTAACTCCCCCCCAGCATTATCCTCCGCCAGTGCACCACTGAACGTTGAATGGCCCATTAGCGCATATAACGCCCCAAGGAAC
The DNA here is from genome assembly GCA_003565555.1 of Cryomorphaceae bacterium. Classification (GTDB taxonomy): domain Bacteria; phylum Bacteroidota; class Bacteroidia; order Flavobacteriales_D; family Cryomorphaceae; genus T3Sed10-241. The sequence continues at coordinate 2,147 of PXBH01000178.1, forward strand.
ATTAACATGCACTGCCCACATTGTCGTGAACTAGCTTGTCCGTATAAGGACCACATGACCACTCGGGCAGCGAATAACACAGAAAGCACCTCCGTCCTTGTGGCAACGAGCGGTCGAGGGAGTACCACCCGGGAATTGTTAGTACAGCAACTTGTGCAACACGGCATAGCACACCCCTTTGGCGTTTGGCAACATGGTCGGAACGGTGCGAATACGATATGTCGTGGTCCTGTTTTCCAGGCGCATTATAATAGTTGCGTGTTGGGCGTGCGTCTGACCGTTGCGGGGCCGTAACAAAGGACCGGAGTACACCCATATCGAGGCACTGCCACGCTGCACAACTCCCCCCTTTTTGAGACGGCACAGTCTGTAGTTTGCACAGAAGTGCGGTCACAGCAATATGGCTTCAAGAAGTGACAGTGCCCACATTCGCAGGGCCCTCCCCCATATGCGCAGTCAATCAGGCACTAAATAGTGTAGGTCGAGCTTTTTCCAATAGTGATACATCTGCTCGGCCATTCTCGAATCAATATGTGCACGGTCACAGTGGCGTAGGTAGCAGGGGTTGCCGATAACCTGATCAAATGCAATGCGCACTTCCGCGGCATGTCCCTGCTTTGGCAACAACGCGGCGTCGACGCCCTCGACATCCACTGCCGCATCGCCAATCGTGCACGCGCAGGGTGTTTCAAATGGTCAGTGGCCTGCGTCTGTACGGGTATCCCGGCTGCGTGGGCCCGACTCCGCTCTTCCCCCATACCACCGGCTCTGCCGGTGGTTTCTGATTCCCTACAGTGGCTTTCTGGCCCATTCGGGTGCTGGTGTCGGCTTGGGAACCAGATCGTTGAAATCCGCTATTTCGTTGTCGCAGGCGTTCTCGCCACGACGAAACACCTTTCCGTGGTGACAGAATACCAAACGCCCATTGTGGTCGCGACCGGACCAATCGGCACCTTCAACCTCCGCGCCCGACTTATGGTAATCGGCGTATAGGGTCGGAGACGGAAGGATATTCAAACCGTTCGCTGGATGATCCGGATGGGTCTTTGGGACGTTTCCAGAATGGAGCATCACGGTGCGGTTGTCCAGAAATCGCCCACCACCACCCCAGGTTCCAGTCCAAGGCCAAAGTCCCAGCGCGTAGAGCCACGGAGCCCTGCTTACAACAGTCCATGAATCGGTGTAGCCAGGACGAGAAGCCCCTCGATGGCACAACGCAACCATCAGCTCCCCGTCAGGTGAGAGATCACATCTCTCTTCATACAACCGCCCGTGGAACCACACACCCGGTTCAAACGTGTCCGTATCCATTCGCCACCGAATCACATGATACCATCTGGTGGGACCGCGTCGCAACACAATGGCCGTGGGCACGTCGCGAGCGGTAATCACGAATAGCCGACAAGGAGGCTTTTGCACGACAATCTCCCGTATGCTTCTATATAACGCTTGAGTGGAGTGGGCCACGCCCGATGGGAATTGTGGTGTCCATTCCATTAACGTACAACCATACTCCATCAGGTAGCCGGTCGATCTATCTACAATCATGCCCACTCCGTACCCGGTGGGAAGAAATATGGCTGCTTCTTACAGCCACAGCCCCAGTAGTGATACTTGTACCAACATGTATCCCGATGGTATTTTGCCCAATTGGCACGGTCAATGTGCCCCTTGTCTCCTCCTTTGTAGCACCTGTCCATCAGTTCCTTCCTTGCTTTGTAACACTCATCCCACGCCTTCGCCGCCCTCTCGAACCCGCTGCAATCCCAGCCACTACCGTATCCTGTATACCGATCACAGGAGGGAATCCCGGGCTTGCACTTTGCCTTGACCTTATCATACAGCGCATCGTGCTCCGCGTCCGAACAATCGCCCGGGCGCTGCATGCCATCGCCAGGCACTTGGGGGCCTTGGGGGTCGAAGGGGGCAGGTTTCTCGAAGGGCTTTGGCAGGGGTGGGTAATGGTGGTGCGGCCAGTTCGGCATCACAGGGTATTGCGGTCTGGGGCCGAGCGTCGGTGGAAGGGGTCGTGGTTGCAGGACAGGCGGCCTTGGTTGGAAGATAGGTGGGAGGGGCTTTGCAGGCAACGGACGCAAGGGCATTATGGGCTTCAGAAGAAATACTGCTGTTCCGGCAGGATCAACATACATCAGCGGCGAATTCAATACATATCGATACAGGTTCACATCCCCGGCCGCATACACAATGGGCTCCCGACTCACAAACCTACCCGACGCCGCATGATACATCCGGTTGCGGTAGTACATCAGGCTGGTTTCGGGGTCGTGGCGTCGGGTGGTGTAGGTGTAGGGCCAAGCGTAGGCGCTGGGGGCGGCCGTGGGCTGGAAGGCGTCGTCACGGACTTCCGGGGTGCCGTAGGCGGTGTAGGTGAGGAATGTAAAGGGGTCGGGAGTCGAATGGCACTTGAACTTACATAACTACTTGCCTGGACAGGGTTTATAATTGCGGCGTGGTTCGCGCAGGTGTTTGTAGGGCTTGGGACGCCGCTTTC
>PXBH01000100.1 GCA_003565555.1 Cryomorphaceae bacterium
CATTGCTCGTGCGTTCGGCCGTGAGCAGGTACGCCACCCATTCGGCCTGCTCGTGCGGCTCGGAGTACATCAGGCTATAGGCCGTGTGGTAAATGATTTCTTCGGGGCGGTCGGCTGCCGGGATTTCGAAATAGCGGGCTGCTTTGGCCGCAGCCTCTGCTCTGACGGCCGCTCCGGTATTGCGATCTGCGTCCCCCCGCTTTTGGCTTGCACCCGGTTGTGTGGAGCGGGCGCAGCCGACAAACAGCAGGAAGATGTAAAGTAGGCAGACCGCAAAGGGCTTCATCTTGCAGATTTTGCGCGGCAAGATAGCGGACTTTGCGGATAGACACCAATTCTGTTTCGCTTTCCCGAATAAACCGGGTCGGGAAAAGGTGCGGCGCTTTTTCACCGAGCAAATTGACCGTATTTTGCACCTCCATAAGCACCCGGTTTGCCAGATTCGAATACGTTGAAATTATATCCCATCGCTCAACCCGCTGCGGTGGCGGCATACACCGCGCCTTTTGTTTTTTTGGCGTCTGTGACACGAGATCAGTTTACAGAGTTGATTCTGTCGGCAGTGGTGCTGTTTGCCATGTACGCTTTTTGGCTCTTCAAGCGGCCGCCGCTTTCAAGGAACGTGCTCATTGCCGCCGTCATCCTCCTCCGCCTCCCGTTCTTCTTTCACCTCCCGCAGCTCAGCGACGATTTTTACCGCTTTCTGTGGGATGGGCTGCTGCTTACAGAAGGCGTCAATCCGTTCGGGGCGGTGCCCGCAGATATGGATTTGACCCTTTTCGGGAATAGGGAATTTGCCGACGACAGCGGAGTCCGCATGGAAAGGCTGCTCGCGGGAATGAACTCGGCCGAATACGGCTCGGTGTATCCACCGCTGCATCAAGTCGTTTTTTGGATCGGAGCGAAACTTTCGGGCGGCTCTCTGCTCGGTGGGGTTAATGCTATGCGCGGTGTGATATTGATCGCCGAGGCCGGAATGGCTGTGTATTTTTTGCGCTTTTCCGGATGGAAGAATGTGGGTTTCATCACAGCCGCCTACCTGCTCAACCCCCTTGTGGTGGTGGAGGGTGTGGGCAATGTGCACATGGAAGCGCTCATGGTGCCTTTACTGGCAATAGGGCTGCATATGTTGCTTACGCAAAAAACGCTGAAGGGGAGCCTGTTTTTTGCCGGGAGCGTCTTGGTTAAATTGACACCGCTTATCCTCGCGCCTTTGCTCTTCTTCAGAAAGGAGCGGAGCAACAGGTGGCTGATGGCCGCTGCGGTCGCCTTGACGGTGGTGATCGCTTTTTTGCCCTTTGCCCCGTGGAAGCTTTTCTCAGCGATGGACGGCAATTTTGGGCTCTACTTCCAAAGCTTTGAGTTCAATGCATCGGTTTACTACCTTTTGCGGGAAGCGCTTGCACCGATTGTGGGCTACAACCCCATCGCTGTGTTGGGGCCGATGCCGGCCGGGATCGCCGTCTTGGTTCTTTTGTGGATTGCCCTGCGGGCCAAGCGGCTCGACTTCTACACCGCCGCCCTCTACAGTTACGTGGCTTACTACCTGCTCGCCACCACGGTGCATCCCTGGTACCTGCTGCCGGTGGTGTATTTGAGCCTTGCGTCAAAAAGGCCGGTGTGGCTGCTCTGGAGTTTTACGGTGTTTATGAGCTACAGCCATTACCTTGAGCCCATCGGGCCGAAGTGGGGGTGGTTGGTATCGGAGTATATGGCGGTACTCGTTGCTGTGGTCGTCGATCTCAACCGTACTCGGGCAAATCAGCTCTGCAGCGGAGTGTTCAAAAGGCAAGGATAAATTAAAGCTTTAAAAATGCCCGTTCCTGCCGGAGCAAGAGTCAAAAAGACCGGGACATACCGGTGTTTTTTGATCGGATCATCACAAAGCCGCTTATCTTTCGTCCGCGTTCTCTGCCTCATTCAAGATTTTACTACTCTTACAATCAATTTTTTTGGTGGCGGTAGCGGCAGCTTACCTTCAGAGCAGAGGCTTGATATTCGCACAAATTGATGCTTGAGACCGCCGGAAGAGGCAGATTGAGTTGAACAAGGAAGGATGTCTATATTTGAGGGCAGCCAATAACCACCAAAATAAGCGTAAACCGGATGGGCAAGTATCGTGTCGCTATCGTAGAGGATGACCCTCTGTCGCAGCAAATGCTTCAAGACATTCTCAGGATTGATATTGCGCACTGTGAGGTACACTGTGTTTTTGGCGGTGTAGAGGAGGCTCTGGCAGTATTGAAAAACACGGACATTGATCTGCTCTTGCTCGACATGGAGTTGCCGGACGGCCGCGGCTTTGATGTGCTCAGCGGGCTTGATGAGATCAATTTTGAGGTCATCATCACCACCATGCACGACAGCTACATGCTGGACGCCATTAAGCATTCTGCCATTGATTACCTGATGAAACCGATCACGACAACGGCACTCAGGGAAGCCGTCGGACGGTTTGAGCAGCGAATACAAAAACAAAAATTGCGGTCGGAGTCGGCCGGAAGCGGGTTGCCTCGCATCAATAAACTCGCAATCGCCCATCAAACAGGCTTAATTTTGGCCGATTTACGGGATATCATCCGGTTGGAGTCAGACGGCGCGTATACGAAGATTTTCATGCATTCGGGCTCCATGCATTACACCAGCAAAAACCTCAAACATTACGAAGAAAAGCTTGCGGGACAGTTGTTTTTCAGGGTACATCACGGCGCCCTGATTAATCTCCTGCACGTGCGGAACTACGTAAAGGGTGAGGGAGGCCACGTGGTAATGAGTGACGGCTCGACAGTGGATGTAAGCAGACGTAGAAAGGAGCAGTTTCTTTTGCAGTTAGGCATATAGCAGGATTTTTTTTCGGGGATGAGGACACCCACACATGAAGGTTTCGATAAGGACGGCAATTCGTGTCGGAATGTGCTCTGTTGCTTACGACAGGTTCGTTTTGTCCGAATATAAAATCAATCCCGCCGGTTATCAATTCAGGCTTTCGAAGCCTTACAAAGTTGCTTTTATTCGTCCTGTAATCGAATAAGCCAACGAAATATGCCACCGCTCCTGTCTGACCAAAAGTTAGTATCTTACAACTTGATAAGCGGTGACCGTAATCAACCAATCAACCGTTAAAGGCCGTGAATTCTTCCGAACCTCCTCATTCCGTCCGGGCCGTTTCGGTCAATCCGTTTCCGGGTTTGCGCTCATTTCAGGATGGGGAGGCACACCTTTTCTTCGGCCGGGAAAAGCATATAGCCGATGTGCGGTCAAAACTGGAGTCCAAGCGCTTTGTAGCCATTGTGGGGACTTCGGGTACCGGGAAGAGCTCCCTGATCAGGGCAGGTTTGCTGCCTTCCTTGGCGCAGGAGAGCAGCGCGGGGGGCGACCCCCTCTGGCGATTGGTCACCATTACTCCGGGAAATAAGCCCCTCATCAGGCTTGCCGATGCCATAGCCGAGGCCTTTGCCCCGAGTGACGGAGCGCGTCGTGAGCTTTTCGAGCGCACGCTGAGCCTTATTGAAGAAAGCCCGCTCGGACTGGTGCAAACCCTGCGTGCACTCTTGCCGGCCGATCAGCGGCTGCTCATCCTTGTTGATCAGTTTGAAGAAGTATTTCGCTTTAGCGATGAGGCCGGCCGGGCCGGACTCGAAGCTTATAACCGTTTTGTAAGGGTGATCATCGACTCTGTCCGTCAACGAGACGTACCCATCTATGCATTGCTCACTTTGCGGTCCGATTTTATCGGCGATTGTGTGGATTTTGAGGGCTTGCCGGAGGCCATCAATGACGGGCATTATCTCGTTCCCAAGATGAATCAGACTGAAGTGCGACGTGCGATAACGGGGCCGGTAGAATTTGCCCGAGGCAAGATTTCGCCGCGTCTTGTTCAGCATATCATTCAAAATCTCAGCAACAACGCCGATCAGCTGCCCATTTTACAACATGCCCTGATGCGTGCATGGGATTATTGGAATACCAACCACGTGCCGGGAGAGCCCATCGACTTGAAACATTTTGAAGCGGTGGGCGGCTTGGATAAAGCCCTCTCTTCCCACGCCGATGAGGCCTATGATGAACTCGATGAAGGGCAGAAGAAGCTCACGGAACAGCTTTTCAAATACCTTACTACCAAGCAGGGTGACAACAGGGGCGTGCGTCGTCCGCTTACCTTGCGGGAGCTTTCGGAAATTGTGCAGCACCCCGAAGCGGAAATACTGTCCTGCTTGCTTCCCTTCCGAAAAGCCGGCCGCACTTTTATTTTGCCCGGCCTTGAAGCGGAGGCCCAATCCTTTACCACCTTCGATATTTCGCACGAGAGCCTCATGCGCGGTTGGAGGCGCCTGCAGGAATGGGTGGAGCAGGAAATGGAGTCGGCTGAATTTTTTCAGCGCATATGTACAGCTGCTTTGCTGTATAAGCAAGGCGCCGCTGCATTATGGCGCAACCCCGAATTGCAGTTGGCCACAGATTGGAAGGCGCGACAAAATCCGACCGCGGGTTGGGCCGCACTCTATAATCCGCATCTCGACGCCGCCCTGGAGTTTGTGGCCGAAAGTGAGCATGCACTGAGGGAGGAATACAAATGGAAGCGACGCCGCAAAGCATTCATGCGAGCGGCCATCGCCACTTTTGTGGTGGTGGTGAGCATACTCGCAGGATGGGCCCTCAATCAAACCCGACTTGCTCAAGCCAAGACTGCCGAGACAGAATTGAAGACACTGGAAGCGATCGAGCAAAGACGTATTGCCGAAAACGCAAAAGAGCAAGCGCTTGACGCTTCTGAACGCGCCGAATCAGCGCGTCTGCGCGCGGAAGAGCAAGCGGCCATCGCCGAGCAGCAAGAACGCATAGCAAGGCAGGAGCGAAGCAGTGCCGAAAGCTCCGCACTTCGCGCCCTGAAAGGAGAAGAGCAAGCCTTGGCGCAGAAGGCTTTGGCCGATGCCAAAACCCGCGAAGCCGAGCAGCAAAGGCAAAAGGCAGATTCGGCCCGATTGGAGTCTACACGACTCAGGCTGGTGGCCTTGGGTCAAAACCTGGCGTATGAGGCCGTGCAAGTGCATCAGAATGCCGAGCTAAGTGGTCTCTTGGCCATCGAAGCATACCAATTGGCCCTGGAGAACGGCGGCAACCTCGGCGACGGAACCCTCTATGCTGCGGCGACGAAAGCCATGCAGGAGCTATCGCCCGAAGTGTCGTCCATTGTGCACGAGCATCAAGAGGAGGTTTTGGCCATGGAGAGCACCGACAACGGGCTGATCTTGATGGATAGGGCAGGCGTCATGCAGCGGTTTACCCTGCCGGCTTTTGAGCCGGCAGCGTCCCAATACCATGACATCAATCCGGCTGATATCAATACCGCTTACGTCGATCCCAAAGGGATGAAAGTCGCTTTCGGGCTGAACGACTATACGATCCGATTGAAGGTGAATTCAGATGCCGGCACCGCTGCACCGTTTGCAGGCCATCAAGGCTTGGTGCGTGCCGTGGATTTTCCGCACGGTCCTTACGCGTTGCTTTCAGGCGGTCGCGACGGACGAATGATCATTTGGAGTTCGCCCCAAGATTTTGAAGTGCTCGATTTGGAGAGCAGAGTGAAGGTGATATGTTCGGCGGCTTCAGACAACGATCCCTTGGTCGGTTGCGAAAACGGCAAAGTGTACCGCGTAAATACTGCTGATAAAAGCAAGACGGTTTTTACCGAAAGGGAAGGAGCGCGCGTAGAAGCTATCGCTGTTTCGTCAGGAGGTTCGAAGGTGGCTGTGGGCTACTCCGACGGCATTGTGCAAGTGTTGAGCGGCCATGGAACCCCATCTAAAGAATTGGCTGTGCCCGGAAGCGTGGTTCAAGTCGCTTTTGATGAAAACAGTGATGTGTTGGCAGTGGCGACAGCCGGCCGAATGCTCAACCTCTTTGCGCTTTCAAACCTCACTGCACTGCCTATTGCCATACGCACGGAGAGATCCGTCAAGATGATGGCTGTGGATGGTGAGCGGTCGGATTTATATATCTACACCAATGATGGCAAGGTGCAGCGCTTCCCGATGCGCACAGAGCGTCTTATTGCCGATTTGCGCAGTAAAATAAGCCGCAACCTCAGCCCGGATGAGTGGCAAACTTTTCTCGGTGAGGACTTGCCCTACCCTTACAGCCAAACCTCTCGACTATGAGTGCCGTGCGAATCATGATCCTTGTAGTGTGCCTCTGTGCGTTGGCAGGTGCCCGGCTCCACGCTCAAGCCGACCCTTGCCTGAGTTACCTCAAGGATGCAAAACAGAAAACTGACGAAGGGAGATATGATGATGCTATTGCCTTGGCTCACAAAACTATTGATAATTGTGAGCTCTCGAAAAACGACCATATTGAGGCTTTAAAATTTTTGGTGCTCAATTACCTCAGTATTGACGATTTAGAGGCCGCTGAGGACTGTGCGGCGCAAGTGATGAAACTGAGCCCGAATCATGAACCCGACCGCCTCCGCGATCCGGCTGAGGTGATTTCCGTTTTTCGCAAGTACCGCCCGGCTCCGGTTTTTGCAGCGTACATACACGGAGGTGCCAACAGTACGCAAACAGAAGTGCTCCAAACCTATTCGGTGGTTGGCCCGAATGATGCCCCCGGCCTCGACCGTTACGAATCTGCACTCGGGTGGCAATTGGGAGCCGGTTTCGAGTACAGAATATGGAAGAACCTGTGGTTGCTGGCAGAGGGTCAGTACAGGTCAAGCCGATTCAGCCATCGCCTAGATAGTGTACAAGGGCAGCAAGTGGATTATCGCGAGCGCTTAGGTTTTGTTGATCTCAACCTTGGTATGCGCTACTATTTGGGTGAGCGACGTTTACAAGCTTTCGGGGAAGGTGGGCTGCACACCGGATTTCTGATAAGCTCCCTCGCGGAGATTTCGAGAAATGAAGAGCGAGACTTGGTGAACAGGATGAGCCAACGCAACGGAAATTACATCGGCTATTGGTTGGGTGCGGGAGTAGCTTTTCAGCAAAAAGGGTTTCGCTTCCGGTTGGGGGCGCGCTACACTGCCAATTCTGCAAATGTTGTCAACCCCGAAGGCAGATTCGACGATCTTGGGGTCATTTTCAAATACTACTATTTGGACAATGATTTCTCAATGAATCACATTCAGGTCAGGGTCGCCATTGCCTACACCTTGCGCTACCGAAATTTACTCCAATCAAAAAAGAAACCGTGAAAGCGGTATTCCGGCATATGGTCTTCATTGTGGCAGGGCTCCTCGCTGCTTGTGACACGGGTCTTGTGGCACCTGATAATCTCTTAGACCCGGTTGCAATAAGGAGCTACGACGACGAAGATGTGGTGGTGCTGGCAGATGCCACACCGGGCGATGGGGTGGTATGGCTCACCTACCTTACCAACGACAACTACTACCATTTTAAACTCATTGACAACGAAGGAAATGAAATTTGGACCGTCCATACCGACATGCAATACTTAAGCAACATCCGCTCAGCGTATGTCCAAAAAGTGATTTTTGAGGAAGATGGGCTTGTCACGGTTTTCTTCAATAACGGACGCTTTCGGTACAATTTGTCCGGAGAGGAGGTACTGCGAGAGGAGGAGTTTTTTCAGCTGCCCTACACGATCGTAGATGTTCGCAACATCATTGTTGGTGCCCAAGGGGGGTACGTGCTTATCGGAGCTGTATCTATTGCGGGCATGAGGGCTTTGGCGGTTGGATTCGATCGCGAGGGCAATGAGTTATTCACCCGCATCTTTTCCGTTACTGCCAACGGTCGGCACGCATACACCGGCGCGCAGGTGCTTGAAGACGGCACCTGTCTTTTGGCCGGAAGCTACACCAGTCCGGTAGCCGCACTGATGAACGCCTTTTTTGTAACGAGAATTGCGCCTGACGGTGCGGAGCTCTTTACTCAAGTGCACAGCACCACCGAGTTTCACGGGGCGCCGGCCAACACTTGGTACCCGGGAAGAGATTTGATAAAAACCGGTCATGACAATTATCTCTTCGCCATTGACGGCTGGGGCAGTAAACCTTTCCAGCGCTTGGTTCAATTCGATGCCATGGGAAATGAAACGGCAGATCAACAGGTGATTGAGTTCAGATCCGAAACCCGGAGCTATGGCTTACCACCCTTTATAGGTTCGGTTATTGCCGGACGTCCTGACGGCAGTATTGTCGGAGTACTTAATTCCAACCAATGGTTTTTGCCCGGTGCGCAGGGGATTGCAACAGCTCCATACATGCCTCCGCACTACGCTAATTTATATCAGTTTTCGCTTTCCGATCACACATTGAATGCCGCCGATTTTAACCGCCTCTACAGCAATTATCTATCTGCTGCCGTTCGACTGAGCAATGGCAATGTGATGATAGCAGGAACCATCCTCAGCCTGGGTGCCGATATGAAGATTATCATTGCCATTCTATGAAGTGCAAGCCATACATAGCAATTGTAGCAGCATTGACCTTGGTGGTGTCGTGCCGATCGGATGTTGAAGCGCCTCCCGGCGCTGTATTTCTCAAATCCATCGACTTGGGCGAAGACTATACTACCCTCAGTGCTTTCGGCCTCGACGACGGTTCGGTGATCATGACATTGTGGGGTGGTTTTACCTCCGACCTGATCAAGGTTGACAGACAAGGAAACCTGCTGTGGCGCTCTGACATTTCCGGAAACGTGTGGTACACCTGGGCAGGAGTGCTGCTGAGCAACGGCAATATCCTGGTCTACGGATTTGATGGTGAAAATAACAACAGAGAGGCAGGAGCAGTAATTTTTTCCCCCGAGGGCGAACTGATGCACAGTGTAACTTTCCTGAATCAAACGGGCAATGCACCTGCTGATATATCCTACAGCCTGGATGGCATGGAGCTGAGCAATGGCGATATTGCTTTGGTGATGCCCGTCATTACCGCAGCGGCAGGTCCCACGCGGGTACGCCTCATGCGCTTCGACCAATCGCTGGAACTGATCAGCAGCCGCATATATCAACCTGACAGTGTAGTGCCCAATGTGAGCACCCGACAAATCAGTTTGACACAAGATCGCCACGACAATTTGCTGGTTCAGGGCAGGGTGGTAGCTGCCTTTGATGCTCCCGACATTTTCGCCTTCGTGATGAAATTGGAAAAGGATACAGATGACCCTGTCTACTTTCAGCAATTTGAAGGGGATTTTGTCACCATACCCTCCAATGTGGCAGCAGCCGATGACGGTGCAGCCGTGTGGGCATCGGCCGGGCCTACGCCTATCAGTGAGGCGCTCATAGGGCGCTTTACCATGCTGGGTGAAAAGAGATTCAGCATAGGCACGGAGATCGTGGTGCGCATGTCGAACGGCCCCGATGAGGAGGTGATAACCACTGTAATCCGGGGTTTTCCGAAATTCGGATTCATCGAAAATGTGCGCGTATGCAGCGATGGAGGATTCATGCTAAGCGGCACCTGTAATTTTAATTCAAACCAAGAGATTCCCGGTGACTACCGCGTGCTGCTGGTGAAGCTCGACAGCCGACTCAACGTGCAATGGATGCGTGTTCCCGATACGCACTCGGCAGCCGTATGCGCCGACGCCATTGAAGTTGACGGTGGATTTCTGGTGAGTGGCTCCCACTTCGGCTACCGTGAATACAATAACCCTTTTCTCTTCAAAATTGACTTTGAAGGCAACATATACTGAACCCGTCATGAGAGCAACCTATATTTTGAATGGAATCACTACAGGCTTGCTGACCCTGTTTGCCCTCGCCGCCGCCGGACAAACTCCTGCATGGACCTGGGCAATCCAAACTGAAGGAGCATTATCGGAGCATGTGGATCAAATGGTCGTCGCACAAGATGGTTCCATATATGTGCTCGGCCAATTTACCGATTCTTTTGAATTTGGAGACCTTGTTGTGACGCATCCGGGAGCTCCGGGATCCGGCGCACGTTTTCTGCTCAAGATCAGTAGTACCGGTGAGGCTGAGTGGGCGCACACTTTTGAGATGAACTTCACCACCGCCGCCTATTTCATATCGCCATACGCGTTGGCTACTGACAGTGAGGGCAACGTATATATCGCCGGAGGAATAGTCAGAGTCACAGCCACAGGCGCATTCGAAGCAGAGGTGGGAGGGATGAGCCTCACGATCCCCTCTTCTGCTGAGTCAGGTGACAGTTTCATCGCCAAGCTTGATTCGGAAGGCATCGGAGTTTGGGCCGAAAACCTATCGACGGAAGAACACCCTGTTCTCACCAACGGGGATGAGATCATCATCGATGAGTTTGACCGGATTTATTGGTCTTGTAATTTTCTCTCCTATTCCTACACTCTGGAAATCAACGATGAAATTCATTACAGCATCGGAGGGGAAGACAACCTTACGGGGTCGATACTCCTCATGCAGCTCAATACGGACGGAGACTTTGAATGGGTGCGATTCATCGGCAGTGCAAGCAATGACATTGGTAAAGGCATGGTTGTTGCCGCGGGAGGGGGTGTCTTCATGTCGGCTGCTTGGAATGCGGATACTGTCTATGTTGCCGGGCTAACAGCCGTGAATCCGGACCCGCTGCTCACCGGCAATTCTGACCGATGGATTGCAAAAATTGACCACAACGGCGATGCGGAATGGCTGATACATGAAGGTGGGCAGGGAAATCAGGGTTTTGCACGGATTTTGGGCACACCTCAGGGGGGAGTGATCGCATTTTCTCGAACCATCATCAATGCATCGATTATCTTGAATGAGGTAGAATACAGTGAACCCTGGGGAATGTTGGTTACGAAATATGACGAGACAGGTACTTTAGAACATGTCGAGTTCTTTCCGGAAATGCCGTGGCTTCAAACTTTGACTACCGATGGAAACGGCAGTTACTATCTGGGCTTTAACTTTCAAGCAGACGCGTTCAGCTTTAGCGGATTTGATTTTGTAAACAGCGGCTTCGGCTCATCTGATTTTATGGTGGCCTGCATTGACGAAAGCATAGCGCCTGTGTGGGCCATTGCTCTGGGCGCAGAAGAAAATGATATCCTGCGCAACCTTGCTTTTGACCACTCCAATGGCTTGATTGCAGGTGGGAACTTCAATAGCCAAAACCTGATTTTTGGCGACCATGTGCTCGAAAACTCCGGATTATTTACCGATGATATTTTTATTGCCGCACTCGATTTCGCCACTTCCATAGCTGCCCAACCCGAGCTGAAGCAACTCCGTGCATATCCAAACCCGGCACTTTCGCACCTCCATTTTGACCTCACCTCACTCAAGACACGGCCATATACGGCGCGGGTGTTCGATGCCCGCGGTGTACCGATGAAGTCAATGACCGTGACCGGCGGTGAAGTAGCACAGATGGATGTCGGGGGCTTGGAAGCAGGGACTTACATCATTCTCATTCAAACAACCGAAGACGTATTCTTCTCAAAATTCATCAAATTATGAAAGCCAAGCTAATCCAATTGGGCCTATGCGTCACATTTGCTGTAATGCAAAGCCTTACCCTCCAATCTCAAGCACCCACATGGGCTTGGTCCGTCGACTCCAACGGGCCGGGAGATGAATTATTATACGATATTGCGCTCGGCCCTGACGGAATCATCTACGCCTTGGGCGATTTCAAGGATTCCTTCATCTTTGGTGATGAGATGGTCGCCCATCCCGGGCCGCTAAACCCAAATGTAGGCATACCAAAGCTCTCAAAGATAAACGCATCCGGAGAGGTAGAGTGGGTTGTTCCGATGTACGACCCGAACTTGCAGTATTTCTTTCTCGGGGTATCTGCACTTACGGCTGACAGCGAGGGAAATGCATATATCGCCGGAATGGTGTTTCGCGGCCCGATACAGGGTGCTTACAGCGTAAATATACTGGGACTGGAGTTAACCGTGCCGGCCTCCACTCTTGGCGACAGCTTCATTGCCAAAATTGATCCTTTTGGCAATGCCGTCTGGATTAAGAGTATAGCTACAGAGGACCATCCCGGCTGGTGTACAGGAAATCAATTGACCATCGATGAAAATGACCAAATCTATTGGTCAGCCACCTTTCAAATGGATGCCATCGAGATCGATGGGGAGGTGTATCCGAATCTGGGGCCTCCGGGGGAATTTTTTGCAACTCCCTTTGTGACTTCACTGAATGCTGACGGCGATTTTTTATGGTTTCAAGTATTCGGAGGAACTGAATTCAATGGCGCACGTAGTCTTGCGCCTTCTAAAGGCGGAGGTCTGCTCATGTGTTCGATCTGGACAGGTGCAACGGCCAATGTGGGGGGACTTACGGTCGAAAATCCGAATCCGCTTATCGGCGATAACTTCGACCGGTGGATAGCCAAAATGAACAGCAACGGAGAAGCCGATTGGCTGGTACGGGAGGGAGGCCCCGAAAACGAATCCACCGGAGTAGTTGCTCCGTCAGCGAGCGGTGGGGCGATGGTATTTTCACCCGTTTGGAATCCGACCTCCATTGATGATGTGGAGTATGACGATCCGGGCTACTTGCTGACGAGGTATAGCAGCGATGGAGAGCTTGAAACGGTAAAATACTACTCCACCAATGCTCCCGGCTTTTTGTCGGCCATTGCCTATGACAATGACAACACCTATTTTTTAAGAGGTAGTTTGAATTCAGAAACATTCACTTTTGGCGACCTTGAGATTGGCAATTCAGGAGGCTTTAACGGTACATCCGATTTGATGGTGGTGGCCTTGGATGTGGATGGCAACACCCTTTGGAGTGTATCGGCCGGAGGGGATGAAAACGAATTGACCAGAGACATAGCCTACAGCCCCTCACATGGTGTCATATTGGCCGGAATCACCACCAGCAGCGCGTTGACACTTGGTGGTACAACCATGGAGAATCTGGGGGTTTTCACCTATGACTTTTTTGTCGCAGCGCTCGACTTCACCTCTAGCATAACCGAAAAGGAGGGGGTAGAGCGGTTGCACCTTTTTCCGAATCCGGTGGTCAATCAGTTTAGCATTGACCTCTCACCCTTGCAAACCGGGCAGCACACACTTCACATCTTTGATACGCGTGGTGCTTTGGTACAATCGCACCAGGCCATGGGCGGACAGTTGCATCAGGTTGAAGTTTCCGTCTTGCCCTCCGGCAATTATGTGGTAATGATACAATCGCAATCGATGGTGTATGCATCCAAACTAGTAAAGCTTTGACAATAATGTGGTGCTGTGGGAAGAATGGTTTTGCGCAGAATGCCCGGGAACACCCTGTAAGGCTTTCAAATACCTGTCACCATCCGTGTCCAACCAATTCTAAAATGCCATGAATCCCTACGTTTTCATACCGCTCTTTTTCATCATAGGCTTCCTCACCTCATTTGTGATCTACAAGTCCAAGTGGCGAAAGCTTGGCGATGATTTTAAGAGATATGCATCGGCTTATCGGCATACGCTTCTTAATGGGGAGTGGATCAAGCCCGCCATGGCACTTCCGGATGTGCTGCAAAGCGGCGAAATGGAAATGACCCTGCTGGCAGAAACGCTCATCAGTGATCGGAACATATCGGGAACGAATTCGGTCAATGAGGATTCGGTAGAAATCAAGAAGCAGCTCAACAATGCTCTTATTATCAATGAGCTCGGTCAGCTCATTACGGCCTCATTGCACCTGGACAAAGCCACAAACCAACTCTACATTATGCTCAATTCCATGATGGATGCGGCCGTAGTGGAGCTCGCCGTGTACGAACCGGGCAAAGAGCAGTGCACCTACTACCTGAACAGCGGAGGCAAGGCGGCACCGAAATACCGCAACCACATGACGGAGTGGATCATTCGCAACAACAAAAGCATTTGGCTCGAAGATGCCGAAGCGCACTATGCACGCTATGTCGATAAGCCCCTTGTGATGAGCGAACAGGGTCCGGCTGGCAGTTTGATGGCCTTTCCTGTGCTCCTCGATGAGCAGGTGGTTGGGGCCATCAGCGTAATCAGCTTTCGCAAAAATGCTTTCGACCATTACCATGATGAGAGCGTGCGGCAGTTGCTGGGCTTTGTGGCCATCGCTATTCAAAATGCCCAGACCCATGAGCAGATCAACCAACTCAGGATACGGGCCGAAGAGAGCGAGAAATACGAACAGCAATTCCTCGCCAATATGAGCCACGAGATACGCACACCGATGAACGCCGTATTGGGCATGACCCACCTCTTGCTCGACACCGAGCTCACCGAGAGGCAGCGCAGGTACCTCTCAGCCATCAACGTATCGTCCAAGAATCTACTGATCATCATCAACGACATCCTCGATTTGAGCAAGCTCGAAGCCGGTAAGATGGAGATCGAGAAGATCCCTTTTCGCATTAGAGATGTGATACAGAACATCAGCGACACGAACCGCTTCAAGGCCGAAGAAAAAGGGCTGAACTTTGAGGTGCATATTAGCCCTGACCTGCCCGAAGTGGTGAAAGGCGACCCCACGAGGTTGAACCAGATTCTTACGAATCTCTGCTCAAATGCCATCAAATTTACCGAAAAGGGCAGGGTAACGGTGAGTGTTGACAATCCGGCTTCTAGTCAGTTCATCCAGTTTAGGGTCATTGACACAGGTATTGGCATTCCCGATGACAAGCTTCACTTGCTTTTTGGAAACTTTAAACAAGTTGACTCCAGCACCTTCCGTAAATATGGAGGTACCGGACTTGGCCTCAGCATATCCAAAACGCTGATTGAACTGCAAGGGGGCAAGGTGAGTGTGCAAAGTGAGTTGGGTGAGGGGTCTGAATTTTCGGTAAACATTCCGTACGAAATTGGCTCAGAAGCCGATGTGCAGGCCATGACAATCGAACAGGTTATCGACTACCGCAGCCTCTCGAACATTCGCTTGCTGATAGCCGAAGACAACGAGTACAATCAAATCGTGGTGAATGACACCCTCGAAAGCCTGATCCATAATGCGCATATAGATATTGCGGAAAACGGACTCATTGCCCTCGAGAAGCTACAGGAGCATGAATATGATGTGGTACTCATGGATGCCCAAATGCCGGAAATGGATGGATTGGAAGCAACCCGGAAAATACGCGCGCTCAGCGATCCGCAAAAAAGTGTCATACCGATCATCGCCCTCACCGCCAGTGTGCACAAGGCCGACATTGCCAAATGCATCCAGTCGGGGATGAACGATTTTATACCCAAGCCTTTCACCCGCGAAGAGCTCTTGGGCACCATACAAAAGCACTATCATTCTGCACCAGAAGAGGCAAAGCCAATACAAGCGTTGGGAGCACAGCGCAAGGAGGCCGCCCCTGTGCAGATGGCACCACAAAAGGAAGTGGCGAAACAGACCCGCCACCAAGAGGTGACGAATATGGACTTTCTCCACCAATTCACTGAGGGCAATAGGCAGCGAATGGATAAGTACATCGGACTTTATTTGAAGTTGCTGCCTGAGAATAAGGCCAAAATTGAAACCGCTTTAGAGGCAAATGATCTTAAAGCGCTGGTCAAGGTAATCCACGCCATACGTCCACACCTCAACTACATGGGGATGTCGCATGCAGCAAAACTCGCTGAAAAGGTGGAAAACAACATACGTGAAGAAACATGCCTGGAAGAAGTGCCTGAAATGACTGCCGAGATTTTAGCACAATGTGCCGCTTCTGTCAACGAATTGAAAGCATACACCGATGGATAAGGAAAGCCAAATAACGCATTGATAGACAATCTAGAAACACCCATGTGGGCTACAAAGTACCCACAGTCAAGACCCGATGACAACCATGGACCATTCGAGAAAAATCAAAGTACTCATTGTAGAAGACGACACTTTCACTGCGATGGTATACCAGGATTTGCTTGAGGAAGTGACGCATATCCAGTTTGAAATCACTACCTGCGAAACCTTGGGTGAGGGCCTGTCTGCGCTTAAGGACTCTTCCTACAACGTGTTGCTGCTCGACCTCAACCTACCCGACAGCGACTTTCACAATACGATCAATGCGATCACTGGCATAGCAGATGAAATACCCATCGTGGTGATGACCAGCACCAACGATGAAAAGCTGGCCTTGAAGGCGGTTAACAACGGGGGACAGGATTACCTTGTAAAAGACAAACTAGAAAGACAAACCCTTTTGCGCTCCATACTTTATGCCATCGAAAGGCACCAGCTCAAAGTGGAGCTGAAGAGGGCTAAGGCAGTGAGCGATAGCCTTCTGAAGAATATTTTGCCCGAAGCCATCGCGGAGGAGCTCAAATCTAAAGGAAGGGTAGAGGCCCGGTATTTTGAAGATGTGAGCGTGATGTTTGTCGACTTCTCTCAATTTACCAAAGTGAGCAGCCAAATGGACACCTCCCTTCTGGTCGCAGAGTTGCACCACTGCTTCTCAGCCTTTGACAAGATCGCCGGGCGGCACGGTCTGGAAAAGATCAAAACCATTGGCGATTCGTATATGTGCGCTGCTGGTGTGCCCAGACCGGTCGAGAATCAACATGTTCAGATAGCAAGTGCCGCCCATGCCATGATGCAGTTCGTAGCAGAGCGCAGAGGCCTGAAGGCAGCCGAGGCCAAACCCTTCTGGAATGCGCGCATCGGTATTCACACAGGGCCGGTGGTCGCCGGGGTGGTGGGCATCCATAAGTTCACCTACGACATATGGGGCAATACGGTGAACGTAGCAAGCCGCATGGAGGCGTGTGGGGAGGAGGGAAGAGTCAACATCAGTCACTCGCTTTACACAAAACTTGCTTCAGACCAGCATTTTACATTTACGCCACGCGGAGCTATTGAGGTAAAGGGCAAAGGAAGCATGGAAATGTATTTTGTGGAGCCGGCCACGCGTGCTGTGGTTCCCCCACTTTCGTGAAAAGGGGAATTTTTGGAGCCTCTTGTCGGGCGCTTCAATGACTTGGCAAGCCCATGGCGCACTCTAAACCGGGTAAGCCGTTTGATGCCTTCACAGACATTCTAGTTGTTTAGGTGGTCCGCTCGGAGAGCGTCGGTTATCCCCGTCCGGTAGGCCGTTGCCATCTTCCCAAACCGCCGGTCGAATTTCGCGCTGCTGAACACGTAATCCTGTTCGTATTGGTACATCATCTCCACGAGCTCGCGCATAATGGGCACAAAAAGGCCCATCAGTTTGAGCATGCCGCGGCCCACGCTCCGCACCTTTGGCTTGGTGCCGCATTGGCGGGCGACTTCTTCTACCCATTCTTTTCCGGTAAGGGCATCGGGGTGGGTGGGCAGGTGCCACACTTCGCCATCGACGGAGGAGTCCGTATGGAAGGCATCGGGGGTATTGCCGAGCAGGGCTGTGGCCCGGGCCGCATCGGGCACGTAGGTGAAGCTGTGGCGGTACTTGGGATCGCCAAGCCAGTTGGCTGTTTTGCCTCGGCTAATTTTGTCAAAAACCAGGTCATTGAGCACGCTCACTGCACCCGTACCCGGCCCGTAAAAATCTGCGGAGCGGGCGATGAGACCCTGGATGTCGCCGCGGTTGTGGGCGTCGAGCACCATCTGTGCAATCTCTGCCCTGACGGCCCCTTTCTTACTCGGCGGATCGATGGGCAGGCCTTCGGTGATGTTGCTGAGGTCCTTCCCGCTGTACATGTAGATGTTGTCAAAGAAGACCAGCTTGGCCTTGTGGGTTTTGCATGCGGAGATCACGTTTTTCATGATGACCGGCCACTGCGCTTGCCATATTTTTACGGTGTAGGTAAGTCCGGCAGTGAGGTACACCACTTCCGAGCCTTTTACTGCATTGAGTACTGCATCAGCATCGGTCAGGTCGGCTGAGATGAGCTCGTCTTCGGGGTGAATCTTCTTCGGGTTGCGGCTCACGAGGCGCACACGGTCGGTGTAGTTTCGGAGTTCGGTGGCGAGGGGGCGGCCGATGGCGCCGCCTGCGCCGAGGATGGTTTGGGTTTTCATGTCAATGCGTATTTGAATTTTTGACAGTACAAAGGTCGGGAGGATGCGGGGATTTGGTCTTGATATTTGTCAAGAATTGCGGTGCTGTCACCGCTCGCGTTCTGTCGAATGTCAAGATTAAAGAATGTTGGACGGTTGGCCATTAGGTCTTTCTTTGCAGATTTCACATCTTTGTCAGGCAACCGTACTTCGTGCGGACGGTAGGGAAAAATATGTTGAACTTCGCATTTGAAAAAACAAGTCCCGATGACTGCAGCTGATAATCTCGACATACGATGGAAGCAGCGCTTTTTAAACTTTGAAAAGGCTTTTCTTCAGTTGTCCAAATTTCAGGCGATCGAAGAGTTAAATGAGTTTGAGGCGCAAGGTTTTATCAAGTCCTTTGAGTACACCTATGAGCTGTCTTGGAATGTGATGAAAGATTACCTTCTCCATCAGGGAGTGGTCGGTATTACCGGAAGCAGGGATGCTTTTCGGCAGGCATTCCACAAAGGGTTGATCGATAAAGGAGAGCATTGGATGCAAATGGTCGATGATCGAATACGGACGGTACATACCTATGATGCCGATATTGCTGCTGAGGTGATAGAGCGAATCACAAAACGTTATTTTCCTTGCTTTGAGAAGTTTTATAAGTCCATGAAAGAAAGGCTATGAGTTTTGGACTGAGTCAAGGGTTGTTAGAATCGCTGCGCGCGGTGTTTAGAAACCACCCCGAGGTGGAAGAAGTACACATTTACGGCTCGCGCGCCAAAGGCGACTATCGCGAAGGCAGCGATATTGACCTGAGCATGAAAGGTGAAGATTTGACAGGTGACATCCGCTCGTGCATAGCACTCGAGTTGGACGAC
>PXBH01000191.1 GCA_003565555.1 Cryomorphaceae bacterium
AAACGGTGAGAGACGGTTCGGAACCTATACTCAAATCGATTTGACCGGCGTATGAGCCTGTTCCCAAGCCGGCTTTGAGCCGTACAAAAATGTCGGTGTCTTCACCGTTGTATCCTTCGATCAATAGGGTTTCGGTAAAGCCGGTTTCCTCCTCGAGTGAAATTTCAAAGTCGGATCCCGTAAGGTCGAGGGAAACGTCTTCCGCATCCAAATTTTCCCCGGAAAGGGTGAAGGCCTCTGCTGCCGAAGGGCCGCTGCCCTCGGTATAAGTGAGGTCGGTCACGGAGAGCGTTGAAGCAAAGAGAATGGGGTCGGCCGTAGCGAAACCGGTCCAAGATACATTGTCGAGGGTCATCTGCTGATTTCCCGTGGGGCCGAAGAGGCGGTATCGGATATCGACATTTCCGGGAAGGTCGATGTTCTCCACAGTGAAAGTGATGACGGTATCTGTCTCTCCCGCCGGATAATCCGGTTCGAATTGACCTGCAACGGTTCCGTTGACAAGCAGTTCGAGCCTGCGCTGTGCATTGCCCGAAAAGGCCTTTCGTGTATCTACGCTGATACTTCCGAGGCCGCCCGAAAGTGTGGCCGAAAGCGAGGAGGGCTCATTGGAGCGGCGCAGCATGATACCGGCACCGTCGATCGGAAAACTTCCCTCGTCACGGGAGTGGACGTAGCTCCATTCCACGCCGTCATTTCCTGTGAAAGAGCCGTCGAGGTAACTCGCGGTTGCGGCGCTGTTGTCGAAAGTTTCAAGTCCCTGAGCATTTGCGTGAAATCCGAACAGCAAGAAAACCGCGAACAACACGAAGCGAAAAGGGCGAAGCCCGCTGAGTGCAGATTGTACCGCATGCGAGACGAGGTCTTTTGACCCTTCGGCGGCAGAGATTGACCCGCCCCTGACGGAGCCGCGGGAAACTGCGGACGCGACGGAGGCAAGGCGTTGAAGTGAAAATCTTTGTAGGTTTGACATAACAATCGGTTGAATGATGGATTAAGTTGAATTGAGCGATTAATTTTCGCGCTTCAAATCTATTTTTTGCGTTTTAATCGATATTTATCTCCTTGTTATCATTTGATTAGAGCAATGCTTAACATCGGCCTGCCGGAACGCTCATTACTGCCTTGAAATCATTATTTTGGATGTTAATCGCGATCAAGTCGAAATTCCGCTGCACACGCGTGCAAAACATCGTTGCCGCCATAAACGGCGCGGTCGGTTTTGCGGCAATCCGCGGTAAGAAAAGGTGAAAGGGTATCGAGAGAATCAATGTTATGCCGAAGAAAAGTCGGCCCAAAAAAACGCCGGGCAGCAGAATGTGACCGGCGAAAGAAATGGTAGCCTCGACAGGAATCGAACCTGTATCTAAAGTTTAGGAAACTTCTATTCTATCCATTGAACTACGAGGCCGAAAACGGAGGGCAAAAGTAAACATTCTGACGGATTAAAGCGGTCGGGTGCGGTTGTAGCGATGCGGGGTTTTCAGCCCCATAAGCCCAATACCTTTTTGAGATAACGTCTGCCCGCAGCAGATTTAAAATACCGTTCCCTTCTAACCGCTTCCCCATGAGTTTCGAATTCCTCGGTATAGACCAATTTCCAATATCCTGCATCAGATTTTGTGGATTTCGTGTGTCCTGCGTTATGCTGAAGAAGCCGTTCCTCGACGTCTTCCGCTTGGCCTTTATATAACTTGCCCGATCTCGAGCTTCTGAGGACATAAACGAAAAACGGCATGGCTTAAAAATAGAAAGCTTCACCGGAACGAATCTCTGTTACCGATCAATTTCCCGTTGCAAAAGAATTTATGCCTGCACCTAAAGTTCAGGAAACTTCTATTCCCCGCCCGAACGTACCGCTCGGTACGGGCGGGTATCCATTGAACTACGAGGCCGAAAACGGAGGGCAAAAGTAAAAATTTCGTCTTACAATCCTCTTGAAGAAAGAGGACCGGCGCGGTCGGAATCCGGTCAGCGGACGGTGGCTCCGTTGCCGGCAGCGGAATCAGGGTTTACAAAGCTGAGCTTTCCGTCGGCGTCTTCGGCCATCAGAATCATGCCCTGCGATTCGATCCCGCGAATTTTGCGCGGCTCAAGGTTCATCAGCACCGATACCTGCTTGCCGGGCAGGTCGGCCGGGTCGTAGTACTCGGCGATGCCCGATACCACGGTGCGCTTGTCGAGGCCCGTGTCGAGATCGATCTTAAGGAGCTTGTCGGTCTTGGGAACCCGCTCTGCAGCAAGGATAGTAGCGATGCGGATATCGATTTTCATGAAGTCGTCGAAGGCGACGGATGCTTTCTGCGGCATGTGAGCGGTTTTGGGTTCTGTTGCCGGTTCCGCGGCTTGTTTGAGTTTTTCGATCTGAGTAGCTACCTCTTCGTCTTCCACCCGCGAGAAGAGCAGTGCGGGTTTTTCAGTCGGGTGCCCGGCGGCGATCAGGGTCGGAGAGATGCTGTCCCAGTTTAGCTCACCGAGGTTCAGCATTTCGCGAATTTTTGCTGCCGTATCGGGGATAAAGGGGTCTGCAAAAATGCCGAGGTTGGCTGTAATTTGGATGCACAAGTGGAGCACAGCCGCGGCATGGTCGCGGTCGGTTTTTACGGTTTTCCACGGTTCCTCTTGGGTGAGGATGCGGTTGCCGAGTTGAGCCAGGCGCATCATTTCTCCCTGTGCCTCCTTGAAGCGGTATGCTTCGAGTTGCTCGGGCATGCTTTCCTTGAGTGCTTCTATGGCGGCAAGGGCGCGACCGGCGCTCGAGTCACCGAAATCGCGGTCGCTGAGTGGCGGCACCTTTCCGTCGAAAAATTTGTGGGTCAGCACCACTGTGCGGTTCACAAAATTTCCGAGCACGGCCACCAGTTCGTTGTTCACACGGGTTTGAAAATCACTCCAGGTAAACTCGCTGTCGCGAAATTCGGGGGCGATGGCATTGAGCACATAGCGCAGCTCATCTCGTCTTCCGGGAAAATCCTCGAGATACTCGTGGAGCCATACCGCCCAGTTTCGCGAAGTGGAAATTTTTTTCCCTTCGAGGTTGAGAAATTCGTTGGCGGGCACATTTTCCGGAAGGATATAATCCCCGTGGGCCTTGAGCAAAATGGGAAATATGATGCAGTGGAAAACGATGTTGTCTTTGGCGAGAAAGTGCACCAGCTTGGTGTCTTCACTTTGCCAGTGCGCTGTATGATCCCGGCCGTCAGTCTCTGCCAGGGCCTTGGTGGCGCTGATGTAGCCGATCGGTGCATCCATCCATACGTAGAGCACCTTCCCGGCTGCACCTTTGAGGGGCACCGGCACTCCCCAATCGAGGTCTCGGGTCATGGCGCGCGGTTGGAGACCCCCGTCTATCCAAGACTTGCACTGCCCGATCACCTGCCGCTTCCACGCCGCGGGGTCGTGGTGCTGCTTGCCGTCCAGCTTGCCTTCGATGAGCCATGTACGGAGCCAGTCTTCATGTCTTTGCATGGGGAGGAACCAATGGGAAGTCTCGCGCATCACCGGTTGGGCGCCGCTCAGGGTGGAGCGGGGTTCGATCAGTTCCTGAGGGCTGAGGCTGCTCCCGCAGTTCTCACACTGATCGCCGTATGCGCTGTCATAGCCGCATTTCGGGCAGGTGCCGGTGATGTAACGGTCGGCCAGAAATTGGGATGCTTCGGGATCGTAATACTGCTGTGAGGTTTTCTCTTCGAAGACACCCTTTTGGTGCAGCTTGAGAAAAAAATCGCCCGCCGTTCTGCGGTGAAGTTCGGAGGAGGTGCGGTGGTAAATGTCGAAGGAAATTCCGAAATCCCTGAAGGCATTGCCGATTTTTTGGTGATATTCGTCGACGAGTTCTTGCGGTGTTCGTCCCTCTTTCTTTGCGCGGAGGGTGATCGCCGCACCGTGTTCATCGCTTCCGCAAACGAAAGCCACATCCCTGCCCCTCGCACGCAGATAGCGTACGTAAATGTCGGCGGGAATGTAGACGCCGGCCATATGTCCGATGTGCAAAGGACCGTTGGCATAGGGAAGTGCTGCGGTTACGGTATAGCGTTTTGGATTTCTCAACGGGAATTTGCTTGTTTGTAGCGCGCAAAGATAATGACTTCACTTAACCGCACCGCCCATGGAAGCCCAAGCCCCGCCCCCGCTCAAACCCGATGATACCGTAGCGCTGATTTCTACGGCCCGCAAAGTGGATGAGAGCTACATTTCCCTGGCGGAAAAAATTTTTTCGCAGCGCGGATTCAAGACCCGGCGGGCCGGAAATCTTTTCGCTCAGGACGGCCAATTTGCCGGAACGGACGAGGAGCGGCGCGCAGACCTGGTCGAAGCCTTGAACGATCCCGAAATCAGGGCGATTATATGCTGCCGCGGAGGATACGGTACGGCGCGCATTCTGGACGGCATCGACTTCTCTGTACTCCGTCGCGATCCCAAGTGGATCACCGGCTACAGCGATGTGAGTGCACTCCACAGCCACGTGTACAATACTGCGGGCCTGCAGAGCATTCACGGCACCATGCCCGTGAATTTCGAGGAGAACACCGCCGAGGCCCTTGAAAGTCTTTTTGTGCTTCTTACAGGCAACTTTTTGAGCTACCCCGCGCCGCAGCATCGGCTCAACAGGGCGGGTGAAGCTGAAGGGGTGATGCTGGGAGGTAACTTGAGTGTGCTCTACAGCCTGGCAGCCTCGCGCTCATCGCTTGATACGGAGGGTGCGGTACTCTTTCTCGAAGATCTCGATGAATACCTCTACCACATCGACCGGATGATGCTCGCACTGAAGCGGGCGGGAAAGCTTTCGAAACTCGCCGGTCTGGTGGTGGGCGGAATGACGGATATGCGCGATAATCCGGTACCTTTCGGCAAAACGGCGGAGGAGATTATCGCGGAGCATACAGCCGAATTTGACTACCCGGTCTGCTTTTCATTTCCGGCGGGGCACATCACCGGCAACAGGGCCTGGCTGCACGGAAAAAAAGTAAGGCTGACCGTAAAAAACGATCAGCCTTCTTCACTTAACCACTGTTAATCCACCGTTATTCGCGCTCAAACTTTGTATAGTTTGAGGGAATTTCAAACATGGTATTGTCGAGTTCAGACTTGTTCATTTCTACCACCTGCAGTTTGGAGAGCTCCACGCCGTCGGTCTTGCGTTCCACACCTACCATCGGAAATACGCCTTCGAGCTCGGGAATATTCATGAAGTACACCGCGAGCTTGTCCTTCCTGTTGAGGGTGTTCAGCATGGGAATGAAAAAATCAAAATCATCATCGGCGACCCAGTACGTTACTTCTCGGCCGTCGCTTTTGCCGGATACTTTTACTTCACTGCAATTGTATCCGTTAATAGTTTCAGTTTTCCCTGTTTTCTGCACGTACACTTCCGTTTCTCGGGCGGGACGCTTATTGGGAACATCTATGTACATTTGTCGCTCGGGACTCAATGCTTTAACGGTGTTGGACTTGGTATCAATGATCATGATGCCCTGCACTTCACCGTTGTCGCCGAGCTCCTCGACGCGCACTTTGTCACCTTTTACGTAGTACACATAGTTGGCGGTCACGGGGCCGATCGTTTTGGTAAATTTGATCATCCCCTGAAAAGGTCCGGTAGCGAAAGCCATCGAACCCAACATGGCGGTTGCAACAAAAGTTGCCAAAGGTTTCATAGAAAGTTTCATAACTTGTTTGTTTAAAAGGAACCCGGAAGATTCTCAGTTTATAAGTTTAACATGTCTGACTCGACCCAAATTATCGGAAATGAAGGCGAATCACGTGCTTCTACGCACTTGATATCTTTGGGTTTCAAAATCAGGGAGAGAAACTGGCGTTACGGCCGTGATGAGATCGATATTATCGCTGAAAACGAAGATTTTATCATTTTCGTTGAGGTGAAAACGAGAAAGTCTGATGCCTACGGAAAACCCGAAACATTCGTGGACAGAAAGAAGCAACGCTTCATGGTGCGCGCAGCAAACAACTACATTACTCAGAACAATATTGAAAAGGAAGCGCGCTTCGACATCGTATCGGTCACCCTGAACAAGCAGGATGCCGTGGAGCACATTCCGGATGCATTTTACCCTTTACTCTAAAGCAAAGAC
This sequence comes from Cryomorphaceae bacterium, assembly GCA_003565555.1. Taxonomy (GTDB): domain Bacteria; phylum Bacteroidota; class Bacteroidia; order Flavobacteriales_D; family Cryomorphaceae; genus T3Sed10-241. Next base: position 6,093 of record PXBH01000191.1, read on the forward strand.
AGGCATGGCCAAAAAAGAATCTGACAAGAGATCACCGAAAAAATCATCCGCTCCCCGAGGAGCAAAGGAGGAAGGGCGACCCGGTCCCCGCGGAGGTGCTGCCTCCCGCAGGCCAAAGCCCGGGCAAAAGCGCGGAGAGAAATCCCCCGCCCATAAGGACGGAAAGAAAGACCACAGCTCGGGATGGAAAGCTGAAAAGGACCTTTCGAAAGACGGCCGCAACGCCGGAAGCAAAAGCCGGTACCGTATAAAGGAGGGTAAGTACTGGCGCGGAAAGCCCATCGTAGAAGTTCGGCACACCATGCGCCTTAACAAATATATCTCTAACGCCGGAATATGCTCGAGGCGGGAAGCAGACAACCTCATTGCACAGGGACTGGTCGAAGTAAACGGAAAACAGATCACCGAAATGGGCTATCAGGTGAAGGAAAGCGATAAGGTTACCTATGCAGGGGAGCGCATCAGCCCGGATAAGCCTGTCTACATCCTTCTCAACAAGCCGAAGGATTTCGTGACGACAACCAAAAACCCCAATGACCAAAAGTCGGTCATGATGCTGATACGCAGGGCGGGAAATGTGCGTGTAGCGCCGATTGACAAGCTCAATAAAGCCTCCACGGGCCTTATGCTTTTTACCAACGACGGGCAGCTGGTCAAAAAAATAACACACCCGATACACGGCGTAAAGAAGCTTTATCACATCCACCTTGACAAGCCGCTGAAGTCTGCAGACCTGAGTGCCCTTAATTCGGGTGTGCAAATCGAAGAGGGGGTCACCTTTGCAGCGGAAGAAGCCGCTTACGTCAAGGACGGGAAAGACCGCAAACAAGTCGGGATCGAGATCAAAGGCGGGAAAAACGGTACTGTAAAAAGGCTGTTTGAAGCATTGGGCTACCGGGTAATCAAGCTGGACCGTGTGACTTACGGCGGGCTGACCAAAAAAGACCTGCCCCGCGGAAAGTGGCGCTTTCTTACCGAGCGTGAAGTGAATTTCCTCAAAATGGGCTGAGGCTCTGTCGGGGAGTGGCCCCGCCCCGGGGCTTATTCCGCGAAATATTACTTTCGGCCATACGTTTGATGCCTGACATGTCCGCCGCGCGCACACATCTCTTGAAAAGGCTTGCCGCCATCCTGATCACATCGGCGGCGGTGCTTGCCTTACTCGCCGTTGCGGCCTATTTTCTCGCCAAGAAGTACGAGCCGGAGGTACGCGATATTGTCATTTTCGAGGTGAACCGAAAGCTCGATACCGAAGTGCGTGTGGAGGACATCAACCTCAGCCTGATCCAACGGTTTCCTTACGCATCGCTTCGCTTCAGTAAGGTGGTGATTCCCGAGGTAAATTCGGGCTCCCGGCCCGATACCCTCCTCTACGCGGAAGATGTATACCTGCAGATCAGCCTTTGGGATTTTCTGAGGAAGCACTACCGCATCAGCGAAGCCGATGTGAACAACGGATTCTTTCGGATGAGGATCAATGCTGACGGCACGGGCAACTATAAGTTCTGGAAGGATACCGACGGCGATGCCGCTTCATTGATTTCACTCAACGACATTGAAGCCGAAAACTTCGACTTCAGCCTTCGAAATGCCTCCGGGACGGATCTTCAACTGCGCATTCGCCGCGCGGGATTTCGCGGCAGTTTCGGGAGTGAGGTGTACGACCTCGCTTCAGAGTGCCGCCTCACGGTGAATCATTTTTCCGAAAAGGGCGATACCCTCTACCGCGACCTCCCCGTATCGGGAAAGTTTGAGATGCTGATCAACCACCTGACCGGCCTTCACGAACTCCGGGCGGCGGGGTTGACGCTCGGGCGGGAAAAATTCAACATCGCCGGGCGGTATGAACCTGAGCGCGGCGAGGCATGGCACCTTCGCATCGCTGCGGAAGGAGCGGAAATCGCCAATGCCGTAAACCTCCTTCCCCTGCAGATGCGCAGTACCTTCGCAGCCTACCGTGCCTCCGGAAGGAGCGACCTCGTGCTGGAGGCCGAAAATGCCGCGGATCAACCTTTTCGCCTCGACTTTCTCTTCGACCGCACCCGGGGAAGCTTTCGCCATGACCAGACTCCCGGTGCTGCCAAGGTCGACGATGCCGCCGGCAGCCTCCAAATGCGCGGCGACCGCCTCTCCCTGTACATCGACCGGGCGGAAGGGAGCATCGGGCCGGGAAAACTCAGCATCAGCGGGAGTATACGCAATTTCGACGCGCCCGAATTTAACCTCTCCGTAAGCGGAGATGCCATGCTCCGTGAGGTGCGCGATTTTTTCAACCCTGAATTTGTGAGTGACATGAGCGGCGCCGTTCACCTCTCGGGTACTTTCAGCGGCAAGCTGCCCGCCCGGGCCCAAGGTGCGGCCCTCCTGCGCGGGGTTGATTTTGACGGGGTCATCACCGCCCGGGATGCAGCGCTGAAAATCCGCGGAGGCGATACTTACTTCGAAAAAGTAAACGGTGAAATTACCCTGCGTGACAACGCATTTGCGGTGGAAAACGCCTCTGCCGAAGTCAACGGAAATGCCTTCTCCTTCAGCGGAGAAATTGCCAATGCCCTGCCCTACCTCTTTCGCGAAGGGGAAAGCCTGTTCATCTCCGCCGATTTCTCTGCGGACGACATCGATCTGAACCGCATTTGGAACGCGTCGGCATCGCAGCGAGACACCACCTATAAGTTTTCCCTGCCGGAACTGACGGAATTCGATTTCAGACTCAATGTGGGACGGGTCACCTTTCGGCGGTTTGCGGCGGAAGAAATTTCCGGAAGGGCAACCTATGCCGGAGGAAAGCTGGAGCTGAACCCCATCCGCTTTCGCGCTGCGGGCGGGCGGGCGGCCGGAAGCGCCCGGGCGGTGAAGCAATCGGCCGATACCTACCTCACTTCAGCCCGTTTTGCACTGGCGGATATTGACATCAGCGGGCTGTTCTACGCCTTTGAAAACTTCGGGCAGGTGGTGATCAAAAGCGACCAAATCAGCGGGCGCACCGATGCGGGTGTAAACTTCAGCGGCTTGCTTCGCGATGACCTGAGCTATGACCTCAACAGCGTGCGGGCGAGCGCTGAACTCGAGCTTGTAAACGGAAAACTGCGCAATGTGGAAGCCCTCAACGAGGTGGCGGCTTTCATGGCCGGGCACCCCGTGTGGAAATCGCTGGTGAAAACTGATGTTTTCTCCCGCAAGCTTGCGGAAGTGGAATTCGACACCCTCCGCAATACCATCGAAATTGCAGACCGCACCGTCAGCATTCCGGCTATGCGTGTGGGCTCTTCCGCGCTTACCCTGAATGTGGCGGGTACGCACACCTTCGATCACCGAATTGATTATCGGCTCAATTTCAGGCTGAGCGAGCTCTTCCGCACCGGAAAACCCAAGGGGGAAGAGTTCGGCTACCTCACGGATGACGGGGCCGGCCTGAGGCTGTTTCTGCAGATGAGCGGCACCGCAGACGATCCCGTTTTTAATCTTGACAAGGAAGGTGCACGCCGAAAGCGTCGGGAAGAATTCAAGCAGGAAAAGAATCTGGTCAAGGGAATGCTCAAGGAGGAGTTCGGGCTGTTTAAATCCGATACCACTGCGGTGCGGCCCCCGGTGAAGAAGGAGAAAAGCGCTCCCGTATTCGAGGTGGAGTGGGACGAAGACGGCCCGAACGGGGGGGAGAAGAAGAAAGCCAAAAAGAAGGAGCGCAAGCGCGGCCTCTTCAGCCCGAAAAATGATGAGGGGTATGAGGGCTTGGACGACGATGATGACCTGTAGGCACGAGAGGCAGGTGCTGCGGCGGCCGAGCGACTATTTCTCGCTGAGGCCGAGTACGGACTCTGCCACATCCCGCAACCGCATTGCCATTTGCGTGCCCGTAAAGTGTGCTTCGTAGAGCTGCCTTGATGCCTCGCCCATTGATCTGCGCAGCTCAGGGTCGGTCAGGAGGTTTTTCAGGGCTTTGGCCAAAAGCTGAGGTTCGGGGTCTTTCAGGATAAACCCGTTTCGGCCGTCGATTACATTTTGGGGGATGGCTCCCCGCTCGGTACTGATCAGCGGGAGGCCGGCGGCCGCGGCCTCTACCAGGCTCCACGGATGCCCCTCCGGCGACTTGGGGGCGAATACAAAAATATCGCTGTCGGCCAGGGCCTGCCATTTGGCGTCACCGCTCACGGGCCCCCGGAGCATGCAGTGCTCCATCCGGGGCCTTTGGGCTACAGCCTCGCAATCTGCCCGGTATGCCGGATTGTCCCAACTTCCGAAGGCGTGAAATTCGTATGCGGGCAGGTCTTTCTGCTCGCTGAGGATTTCAAAAGCCTCTAAAACCTCCTTCAGCCCCTTTCCGGGAAGGCAATTGGCGAGGTAGGTCACGCGCAGCTTTGTATCCTTCCTTTCCGGAAAGGAAAAATCGCCCCCGTTCGGCACAACGAAAATTCGGTCTCCGGGCAGGAAATCTTCAAAAATATACCGCAGGTTTTCACCCAGTACCACAGCGGCATGAACACGTGCCATGGCTGAGCGCACCATTTGCTGCCGCAAAGGCCCGAGAGAAAAATACATGTCGCGAAACTCGCTGCCGCGCAGTTGCACGAGCACTTTTGCTCCCTTGGTTTCGGCGATGCGGATGAAGGGGATGTCCTTGAGAAATCCGCCGGGCGTTTGCGCAATCGGAATCAGAACGAGGGCGGGCTTCAGGCGGATCATTTTTCGCCGAAAGGCGCTGTACATCCTCCCGAGTACGGCCAATTTTGACAGCCTGAATTTTCCCATCTCCGCCACCGAAGCGTTGATCCGCGTGTCAAAGTGGTGAAGGTCGAAGCGTTCGGAAAGCACCTCCGCTTCGAGAATAATCTTGGTGGCCACAGCCGGACCCATATAGGGCGGAGGCAGCTTGCCGAGGATGAGAATTACGGGTTTTTCCAAGCGGTACGGTCTTTTTCGGGCAGCAATGCAAAAGCAAATACGGCGAGGATGAAGTAAAGAAAAGGTGCGTAAAAAGTGGGGGTGATACTCACGCTGTAAAAGAGGAGTACAGTGCCTGAAGCCACACAGAGAAATTGCTGTGCCTTCCCGAACCGCCTCACCCGCATCAGCGTAAGTGAAAGAAAACGCAGATAGAGAAAAAGACCCGCAATGCCCGTGGCAAAGAGGATGCGCAAAAAGTCATTGTGGGAGCCGATGCCCGTGTAGCTGTAGGTATAATTGAGACTTACCGGATACCCGAAAAACTGCACGTGAAGGGGCTCCGAGCGAAAATTTCCCAGCATCATGCGCCACCGGCCCATGCGTCCGTGGAGGAGCTGATCAGATGCTTTCTCTCCCCTGTACACGGCGAAGTCTGTTTCAATCAGCGGAGTGATTCTTTCGGCGACAATCTCACTGCCGAAAAATGAGAAGAGAATTCCCGCGGCCAGCATCAATCCCAATCCGACGGACTTAAAACGGGTGCGCAGACTGAATACAAAGAAGAGACCGAAGATGAGGATGAAATTGGTGTAGGTAGCGGTGTGGTGGATATTGATGAGCCCCAGGATGCTGACGGCTGCTACGATCACCACGAGCTGTGTGAGCTTGCTTATCGGCACCTCATTTTTTCTGGAAAAGAAGTAGTACACCGTGATGATGGTGGTGAAGATGATGTACATCCCGTAGCTCACCACATCGCCGAAACTTCCCTGAATGCGCATCAGGCCGCGGCTATCCTCGAGACTGATGGGGTTGATCAAAATTTCATAGAGCAGGAGGGCCGCCACAAAAACCGCTGAGTAAAGAAATGCATTCAGAATTCCGTGAAGGTCACGACGCGTACGGATAAAGATGCGCAAGAAGAAAAAAAGGTATACCGGCATCGCCAGCTTCAGCATAAACTCGACCGAGAGCAAGGACAAAGGATCATAGAAAACGGTGAAGAGGGCAGCATTGAGCAGGAGCAGGGACCACCACAAGAATGCGCCTTCGCCTGAGGTGCGGGCCGGCAGTCGAAAACGCACCAGCGCTGCGATGCACAGCACAGGGGTGAGCACGCCTATGATGTAGGGCGGCGAGAGGAAGGGGCTCACTTCTTTGAGAAAGTAAAGGTTGTCTGCGAGGGGCCTGAAAAGCACCAAGAGCGGAAACCACCGCAGGATCCACGGCAGCTCTGAGAGCCATTCACGCCATTCTCTGAAACTCAAGCGGGAGGATTTATGCGGGTTTTTTGCAAAGTAAAGCCATCACGGCTTACAGCGGCTTCTGATTGCGGGAGAGTTTTGCACGGTGGCTCACTCGGCAAAGTGCATTTTGCTGAACACCAATTTACCCGAGCGGTAATCGTATTCCTTGGCGAGGGTGCCTGATTCGTCCCAAACGAGCACTTTGCCGTGGAGCTTGTCGTCTCGGAAGTTTCGCTCCGTGTAGGGGGTGCCGTCTTTGTACCAAGATTTCCACTTCCCCGTTTTGAGCCCCTTGCGGTAGCGGTAGGCATATTTCTGCGTGCCGTCCGGGAAGTACTCATTGTAATCGCCCTCATCCTGTCCGTCCGCGATCAGCCCTTCCTTCATGAGCACCCCGTCGGGGTAGTAGACCTGCCAGGGCCCTTCCTTACGGCCTGCCCTGTAGCCCGTCACTGTGTGCAGGTTCCCGTTGGGGTATCGTGTGCATGCCTTTCCGGAAAAAAGCTGACCGCCGAGGGTCACGGCATCTCCCGCGGCGTAGAGGTTTGCAAAAGGTGTGCAGAAGGAGGTGTCCGCGGGGGCCGAAGGCGGATTACTGAATTCCGCATTCTGCTCTCGGCAGCCGAAAGCCGCGATCAGTGCAGCGCCCCAGAGCAGGCGAAGCGTCAGCGCGGATCTTCGTTTCTGTATATCCCTGTCCATGATTCGCCTTCATTTCGGAATCCTCGGTACATGCCCGCTGTATTAAAGACCGCTACATGGTTGCCCTCGCTGTCCAGGGCAATGATGCCGCCGGTGCCGCCCAGGTCATGCAGCTTTTTGTGTATGGTGTGCTCAGCCGATTGTGCCAAAGTTTTTCCCGCGTACTCCATTTGATCGGAGATGTCTTTCGCCACCCCCAAGCGTATAAAGTACTCACCGTGACCGGTGGCAGAGACTCCGCAGGTGGCGTCGTGAGCGTAGGTCCCCGCTCCGATCAGCGGACTGTCGCCGATGCGGCCGTAGCGTTTGTTCATCATACCGCCGGTGGAGGTAGCTGCCGCAATATTGCCCGAGGCATCTATAGCCACGGCACCCACTGTTCCGAACTTCGAAAATTCTTTTTCTTCCGGCGGCAGGTGCCCCTCTGCTTTATTGAGCTCCGTGAAGCGCTTTTTGATCCGAGGCACGGTAAAGTATGCGTTGCTGACTTCTTCGAGTCCTTTTTCCCGTGCAAAGGCTTCCGCACCGGGGCCCGAAAGCATCACATGCGGGGAGTGGTGCATGACAGCCACGGCCGCTTTTACGGGGTTTTTTATTGTGGTTACCCCGGCCACTGCACCGGCATCTTTCGTGCTTCCGTCCATCACGGAGGCATCGAGTTCGTGCTTGCCTTCGGCGGTCATTACCGCTCCGCGGCCCGCGTTAAAGAAGGGCGAGTCTTCCAAAAGGGTCACCGCAATTTCCACGGCTTCGAGGGCGCTGCCTCCGTCACGCATTAATGCATATCCGGCATCGAGCGCAGCCTGTAGGTCGCCGCGAACGGCTCGCTCGGTTTCCGCATCGAGCATGCCGCGCTCGATGGTGCCCGCCCCGCCGTGGATGATGATGGCGGGTAAGCTGTTCTGACCGTTCAGCGCGGAAGACAGAATGATTGCTGCGGTAAAAAGGAGGTGTGAAAAATTCATTCGCTAATAATTCTTAATTGTTCGATGCAAGACTTGATTCCGGTTCGAAATATGCACAAATTGGGAGAACTTGAACTAACTTTACGCTCTTGTTTTGCGTAAAAAGCCTGCGAGACGAAACCTTGAAAAACAGAATGTGGACATCAATTAGGCGGTATCATTTCTTTTACAGACGAAAAGGCTTTTACCCGTTTTTAAGAAAAGTAACCCTTCACTTTGCGCTGATCATGGCCCCGATTTTGGCGGCCCTGGCACTTTTTGAAAATTTCACTCCCGGATTTGAGTATTATTTCGGGCAGCTTTCTCTTGTCATTCGGCAGGAGTGGATGTTCTCCGTGTTTTTTCTGAGCGAAACCTTGCTGGGGCTGATTCCGCCCGATCTGTTTATTATTTGGGCCAAGCAGTTTACCTCACCCTACGCGGTGGTTGCTCTGCTCGCCGGTCTGAGCTACGGCGGCGGTTTGCTCGCTTATTTTTTGGGCGTTAAGTTGCTGAAAATAAACAGGCTGAGCCATGTTGTGAATGTTAAGTTCGCCAGGCAGTTTACCATGCTGCGCAGTTGGGGCGGTTTAATTATTGTAGTCGCCGCTCTTTTGCCCCTTCCTTACAGCACCATGTGTCTCGGCGCCGGGATGATGAAGTACTCCTTCAAGTCGCTCATGTTGCTCGGGGTATTCCGCATCGTGCGGTTTTTTATATACGCCCTTGTACTCTTTCAGGTCGTGTAGCTCCTGAGGGATCTGCTTTCTGTTTTTCGCCTCTTACGGTTTCGCTTTGAAGCAGACCGGCACTACTACTCGATGTCCTTCAGAATATCGTCTACCTCATCAGCGGCTGAATTGAGTACTTTTCGGCAGCTGCGGATGAGTGCTGCAGCGCGCTTTACCTTGGCAGCCAAATCATCTACAGAGATGGTTTCGTCTTCAATCTGACGAACGATCTCCTCCAGTTCTTCCATTTGGTCTTCGTACGATGCTTTCTTGTTCATGTCTCGATGTCATTTACGGTGCTTCGGGCACTTCCCTTCGCGAAGCGGGTTTCCGTTACATCCCCTTTGCTTAATTGCGCGGCGTCGGTCACGGGTTTTCCGTTCAAGGTGGTGATGCTGTAGCCGCGTTTCAGTGCATTTGCCGGGTCGAGGAGCTGTACCTTTTCGGAAAAAAGGTCGAGGGCATGGCGCTGCCCCGTGCTGAAGGTTTTCACGGCGGCACTGAGGGCGGGCGGGTAGTTTTCCCGTCGTTGCTCCTGCTTGCGAAGAAGGCTTTCAGTTCCTTTTTTCAGGCGCGCCGGCAGGCGGTACGTGACCGCTTCCCTGTTTTTTACCAATGCTTTTTTGGCGGCTGTTTCGAATCTGCGGCCCGTTGCCCGCAGGGCGGTTTGCTCGCGGTTTGCCCGAGCGCCGAGTGCACTTTTAAGGCGTGCGGTGATTTCTGCGGTTTCTGATCCTTTGACGCGAAGCAGATTTCTTTTCAAGCCGCGCAGGGCATCTTCTGCGGATTTGATGCGCGCTTCAAAAGCCTCAAAACCCTCCAGAATGTGACGCGCCAGCGCCGTAGGAGTGATGAGGTTGCGGTGGGCCACTTGTTCGGTCAGGGTGTAATTGCCCACGTGGCCGATGCCGGTAATAACGGGCAAAGGAAATCGGGCTACGCGCAGGGCCAGCGCATAGGCGTCGTAACAGTCCAAGCCGGTTTCGCCGCCCCCGCCGCGGATGATGCACACCGCGTCGAATCCCGCCTCTCCGGCACGGGAGGCAATTTTTTCAAGTGCGGCCGATATGCTGTCTACGGCTGCATCGCCCTGAAGAAGGGCGGGGAAGAGGTCGGTGCGCACGGCTCCGGCGTATGGGCTCTCTTCAATCACGGACTCAAAGTCGCGGTAACCTTTGCTCGTTTCAACAGAGATCACCGCAATGCGCCGAAGCAGGGCAGGGGCCTGCAGTTTTTTGTTGCGGTCGTAGTCGCCGTCAGTTTTGAGCTTTTTGAGGGCTTCACTGCGCATGCGCGCCATCTCCCCCAGGGTGAATGCGGGCTCAATATCCAGAATATTGAGCGACAATCCGTAGATCGGGTGGTAGCCCACTTTACACCTGAAGAGAATCTGCATGCCGTCGCTGAGCGGCCTTCCCGCCGATTTCATGAAAGCGGCATTCAATGCCAGGTACCGGGCTTTGAGGATGAATCCGCGAAAATCGGCCACAATGCGGCCCTCGCGCTTTTCGGTGAGTTGGGGGTAGCAATGCCCGCTCTGCGGATAGTGGTTGAGTTTCGTGATCTCTGCGGTAATCCAATAGGCCCCCGAGAAGGTGGCTTCGATCTGTTTCGATATGCTTTCGGCCAGCTTGCTCAGCGGGAATATTTTTCTGGAATCCGCGCCGTGTTCAGAGGAAGTGTATGCGCCTGTATCCATGATACCCTCAGCTTGCTTCGGCCATTTCTGTCAAAATGTCCGTGGTGATCGGTTTGGAAATAAAGGCGGTGATCAACGGCGACTTTTCGGCTTTTGCCTTGTCTTGCGGATCAAATGCCGCAGACAGCATCACAATGTGGGGTTTTTTTTCGGGGAGCTTTTCGAGGGCTTCGTAAGCTTCCAAAAATTCCCAACCGTCCGTCACCGGCATGATCACATCGAGAAAAATAATGTCCGGCAAACCTTCACCGCGTTGGTAACGATCGCTGAAATAGTCCAGCGCCTTATCTCCGTTTTCAAAGCAGATCACCTCTTCGGCAAAAGCGGTTTTCTTCAGCAGGGTCTCGCACACCAAAACGGAAATGGGGTCATCGTCAATGATAATGGCTGTCCGGTGCATGTGCTTAAAGGTTTATTGCCCCGCGGCAGTATGAAAACGGCCTGAAATAACGGTAGCGGAACGTCAGTGACGAATTTACTCTTTTTGCTTCTATACGCAAGGAAGTCTTGTCACGGTCACATCCGAACCTGCACCGTATATTTGCCCGGACAAAACTTCGTGATATGATTACAAATGAAAGTTTGTTTAAGGCGCGTTTTCCCGGTCTCGAAGAGGACCTCGGGGAGGAAATGCTCTCGAAAGGAAAAATTCTGGAAGCCGAAGCCAATGACGTGCTGATGCAAGCGGGGCAACCGATCACTTCTACCATGCTTCTCCTCGACGGCCGCATCAAGATATACCGAGAGGATGAGGAAGGCAACGAATTTTTGATCTACTACCTCGAGCCCGGAAGCGCCTGTGCGTTTTCTATCATGTGTGCCGTAAACAATGAGGTGAGTCAGATTACCGCCGTGGCGGAGACGGAATCTACCCTGCTGTCGATTCCCTTTGCGGAGAGCATTTCATGGATGCGCAAATACGGCTCTTGGGATGAATTCGTACTGCGAAATTACCGCCAACGCTTTGAGGAGCTCTTGCTCACCTTGGACCAAATTGCCTTCAGGAGCATGGACGAGCGCTTGCTTTTCTACCTGAAGAGGAAAATTGACGCCGAAGGCCCGCAGATCCGCATCTCTCATCAAGAGATAGCACGTGACATGAATACGGCCCGAGAAGTGGTATCGCGGTTATTGAAAAAATTGGAGCAGCGCGGAGCGGTGAAACTCGAACGCAATAAAATCCTCGTTACAAATCCCGAATTTCTTAAAGGCTGATCTGAATATCCGGACAGGCATCGGATTTGTTTTTTGTCGGCAGTCGGTGTGCGCCTCTTTCTCGGTGTGTCGGAAGTTGACGCGGAGATCATCAGAGGGGCTTGTGCATTAACGCACATTACTCCAAGTGCTTACGCTGCTACTGTAACTTGCGTCACGCCCCTCCTCTGAAGGAATCCTGTACTTTGTACCGTCAAAATTCAGAAAAACACATTTCAAATGAAAGTAGAACAAATATACACCGGTTGCCTCGCTCAGGGAGCATACTATATTGAAAGTAAGGGAGAAGCGGCGATCATTGATCCGCTGCGCGAAACTTCGCCGTACATTCAAAAGGCGGAAGAGTCCGGCGCCAAAATCAAGTATGTTTTCGAAACCCATTTTCACGCCGATTTCGTTTCGGGGCACGTGGATTTGGCGAAAGCCACAGGAGCTGAAATCATCTACGGACCCAATGCCAATCCCGGCTACGATGCACACATCGCTAAAGACGGGGAAGAATTTAAAATCGGCGACCTGACGGTCCGCACCCTGCACACCCCGGGGCATACCATGGAAAGTACCACCTACCTTTTGCTCGACGCGCAGGGCAGGGAACACGCCATTTTTTCCGGAGATACCCTTTTTCTCGGTGATGTAGGCCGCCCCGACCTTGCAGTAAAAAGTGACCTCACCGAGGAGCAACTCGCCGAGCACCTCTTCGACTCTCTGCGCAACAAAATCATGACCCTCCCCGATGAGGTGATTGTATACCCCGGCCACGGCGCGGGAAGCGCTTGCGGCAAGAACATGCGCAAAGAAACGGTGGGAACCGTGGGTGAAGAGAAAGCTACGAACTACGCCCTCCGCGCCGATATGAGCAAAGAAGAATTTGTAAAAGAGGTCACAGACGGTCTCGCGCCTCCGCCCTCATACTTTCCGAAAAACGTATTGATGAACAAGGAGGGCTACGAAAGCATCGACACCGTACTCGGTCGCGGCCTGCAGGCCCTGAGTCCCGAAGGACTTGAAGCTGCCGCCAACGAAACCGGAGCCCTTGTGCTCGACACCCGCAGCCCGGGCGAATTTGCCGAAGGCTTTATCCCGAATTCCGTATTTATCGGCATCGACGGAAGTTTTGCCCCTTGGGTGGGTGCCATGATTCCCGACATCAAGCAGCCTATCCTCATTGTGGCCGAGC
>PXBH01000142.1 GCA_003565555.1 Cryomorphaceae bacterium
GCGGGGATTTTATCGCCGAATTCTTTCAGCTGCTTTTCCGTTTGGAAAATCATCGCATCCGCTTTGTTCAGGGTCTCGATGCGCTCTTTGGCTTTCTTGTCCGACTCTGCGTTGGCTTCCGCCTCTTTGCGCATTTTCTCAATCTCCGCTTCGGTGAGTCCGCTCGATGCTTCAATTCGGATGCTCTGCTCCTTATTGGTCGCTTTGTCTTTGGCGGACACGTTCATGATTCCGTTGGCATCGATGTCGAAGGCCACCTCAATTTGAGGTGTGCCGCGCGGTGCGGGCGGGATGTCGGTGAGCTGAAAACGACCGATGGTACGGTTGTCGGCAGCCATGGGACGCTCGCCTTGCAGCACGTGGATGTCTACAGAAGGCTGGTTGTCACTCGCAGTTGAGAACGTTTCCGACTTTTTGGTCGGGATCGTGGTATTCGCATCGATGAGCTTGGTGAATACGCCGCCCATGGTTTCGATTCCGAGGGAGAGGGGCGTTACGTCGAGCAGGAGTACATCCTTCACCTCGCCGGTGAGTACGCCGCCCTGAATGGCTGCTCCGATGGATACCACTTCGTCGGGGTTTACACCTTTCGAAGGGTCCTTTCCGAAGAAGCTTTTCACAGCTTCCTGCACGGCGGGAATTCGGGTCGAACCGCCCACCAGGATCACTTCGTCGATATCGCTTTTGCTCAATCCGGCGGCTTTCATGGCTTTCTCGCAAGGTGCGATGGTCTTCTTCACGAGCGACTCTACCAGCTGCTCGAACTTTGATTTTGACAGGGTTTTCACCAAGTGCTTCGGCACGCCGTCTACCGGCATGATGTAGGGCAGGTTGATCTCTGTGGAAGCCGTGCTCGAGAGCTCGATTTTGGCTTTCTCGGCAGCCTCTTTCAGGCGCTGGAGAGCCATCGGGTCTTTGGTGAGGTCTACGCCGTTGTCTTTTTTGAATTCTTCCACGAGCCATTCGATGATGGCTTCGTCAAAGTCGTCACCCCCGAGGTGGGTGTCACCGTCGGTGGAGAGCACTTCAAATACGCCGTCGCCGAGCTCGAGGATGGATACGTCGTGCGTACCTCCTCCGAGGTCGAATACCACCACCTTCACATCTGATGATTTCTTGTCGAGACCGTAAGCCAGTGCTGCGGCGGTGGGTTCGTTGATGATACGGCGCACTTTAAGTCCGGCGATTTCACCGGCCTCTTTGGTGGCCTGACGCTGGGCGTCGTTAAAGTATGCGGGAACGGTAATGACCGCTTCACTCACTGAAGTTCCGAGAAAGTCTTCGGCGGTTTTCTTCATTTTTTGCAAAATGATGGCCGAAATTTCTTGGGGGGTGTACTTGCGGTCGTCAATCTGTACGCGGGGGGTATTGTTGTCGCCTTTGACTACTTTGTAAGGTACGCGCTTTACTTCTTTGGATACTTCGTCAAACGAATTGCCCATGAACCGCTTGATGGAGAAAATGGTTTTCTCGGGGTTCGTGATGGCCTGTCGCTTTGCGGGGTCACCCACTTTGCGCTCGCCTCCTTCCGTGAAAGCCACGATGGACGGGGTGGTGCGCTTCCCTTCGCTGTTGGCGATAACCACCGGCTCGTTACCCTCCATCACCGATACGCAGGAGTTCGTCGTTCCGAGGTCTATTCCGATAATTTTGCTCATTAGATTATGCTTTTGAATTTAGATTCAGGTTTTGCAGCCCAATGAGCAATCACCGTACCGGCCGGGAATTTTCCCCGAAAAGGGAAGTTCCGGCATTTTTTATGTCAAAAACAATGACAAAACGACAGAAAAGGATTGTTGACCCCGTCAGTTACAGGCGTACCCCGCGCTGGAGAAATAGACGCAGTAGGAATTATCGCCCGATACTTCGCTGTTGTTGAGGTAATTCAGGCTGGCTTCCGTAAGCCAGGCAATGCGGTCCAAGGTGCGCTTGGATCCGAGAACTCCGATGGCATCGTTGTCGAAATTGGAATAGACCGTAAATACGGGCACGAAGCTGCTGATGGGATTGGTTACCGATATGTAGGTGTTCAATTCGCGGTTGGCCGCACTGAGTCGGAATGCGAGGTGGTGGATGCGCACCTGCTGAAGATTTTCTACTTCATTGAAGTGGTTGCCCACAAAAGTGAACCACGGAAGTGCGTTAAAGTTGAATTCTTGCGTGCCTGAGCTTCCGTCTCCCTGCTCACCCTCGAAATTTCCGGCCCGAAAAGGGAGTTCGAGGTTTTCGCGCACCGTTCCGTCGCTTAATACTTCATCGTACACCAGAACCACATCACCCTGATAGCGCACACCGTTTGGAATGAGGTTGTAGCGATAGGTGACCGTGACGGGCAGGGGAAAGCTCACCCCGGGCCCCAAGCGGGCAAATTCCAATTTATTCGGGTTCGGACCCAGGGTGGGAACCACGATGGTGTTGGTACGCATCTGTGGGAAATCAGTCCTTGCCGTATAGGTTTGCCCTTGAATTTCGGCGCGGAGCTCGTAGGTGAAATTTGTAATGTTATTCAGCTCATTTGCTGTGAACAACGGTTCGGTGGTGTGGTAGAACAGAACGTTCGTATCGTAAAAAACTCCCGGATTTCTCGACGGCAGCTCGATAGGCGTTAGCTCGATAGAGTCGACCGTTACGAGACTTTGATTCACCTTGTAAAGCCATGCCCGCACATCGCCGATCGGATATTCCACGGAATCTTTTACCCCCGCATAGGTGTTGATGTCCGAGTCTGCCAAATACGTGCGGTTGATGCGCACAAATTGCGTATCGGCATCGGGGTCGAGCACTCCGGTAATCACGGGTGTCACCTTATGCGGTGCGGTGAGGTCGATGTCGGTAGAGCAGCCGTTGTGGAGCAAAACTGTGGCTGTGACGAGGATGAAAAGCGCTGCTGAAATACGTTTTTGCATGAAATGCTTTGAATAAGAACGCGAAATTAACACTTCTCAAAGGAAATCCGACGCTCGTATCTCTCCGCCCCCGTAGTGCACCGATTTTGAGATTCCCCGTTTGCGCCGAAAGTACGGCAACATTACATGCCCTCTGCGTGCACTGCCCGTTCCGAGCCTCGGGCAGACTTGAGAATTTACTTAGCTTTGGGACCCCAATATTCCCAATATGTCGGTACACTCCAATACCAAGCGCGTCACGACGCAGACCCTTCAGGAAATGAAAATGAAGGGGGAAAAGATCGCCATGCTCACCTCTTATGATTATTCCATGGCCCGAATCGTAGACGATGCCGGGGTGGATGTAATCCTGGTCGGCGATTCTGCTTCCAATGTGATGGCCGGCCACGAAACCACGCTGCCCATCACCCTTGATCAGATGATCTACCACGCCGCTTCCGTGGTGCGGGCGGTCAACCGGGCCCTCGTAGTGGTGGATTTGCCATTCGGCGCATATCAGGGCAACAGCAAGGAGGCCCTCACTTCCTCCATCCGCATCATGAAGGAGAGCGGCGCCCACGCTGTGAAGATGGAAGGCGGGGCCGAAATTCGCGAGAGCATCGAGCGCATCCTTTCCGCCGGCATTCCCGTGATGGGCCACCTCGGCCTCACGCCGCAAAGCATTTACAAATTCGGCACCTATACCGTGCGTGCCAAGGAAGAGGCCGAAGCCGAGCGCCTGCTCAGCGACGCGGCCGTGCTCAATGACATCGGCTGCTTCGGGATTGTGCTGGAAAAGATTCCCGCCAAGCTCGCCGCCAAGGTCACCTCGGGCGTCGACGTGCCCACCATCGGCATCGGTGCCGGCGCGGATGTAGACGGGCAAGTGCTCGTAGTACACGATATGATCGGCCTCACCCGCGAATTCAGCCCCCGGTTTTTGAGAAGGTACCTCCACCTCTACGAAGACATCAAAGCCGCTGTGGGGCAGTACGTCACCGATGTGCGTTCCGCTGATTTCCCCAACGAAAAAGAACAGTATTAAAGTGGGCCGCAGTACGGTTGATAATCTTCAGGTGCTGTATGAAGACAACCACATCATCGCGGTCAACAAGCGTCCCGGCGACATCGTGCAGGGCGACAAAACCGGTGATGAGCCCCTCTCCGATACGGTGAAGGCATTCCTGAAAAAGAAGTACAACAAGCCCGGCAACGTATTTACCGGCGTGGCCCACCGCATTGATCGGCCCGTGAGCGGGGTGGTGCTTTTCGCAAAAACGAGCAAAGCCCTGGCGCGGCTCAATGCCATGTTTCAGGCCAAAGAAATCGAAAAGACTTATTGGGCTGCAGTGCCGGGGGTTCCCGAGGAGGACAGCGGCACCCTGGTTCATTTCCTGAAAAAGGACGCCGCCAAAAACAAATCGCGCGCCGTAAAGTCGGGCAGTTCCGGTGCCAAGAAGGCCGAGTTGCGCTACCGCGTGCTGGCCGATGCAGACCGGTACACATTGCTCGAAGTGCTGCCCCTCCCCGGGCGCCACCATCAGATTCGCGCCCAGCTCGCCGCGGCCGGGTATCCCATCAAGGGTGACTTGAAGTACGGTGCGCCCCGATCCAATAAGGATGCGAGCATCCACCTGCATGCCCGCTCTGTGCAATTCATCCATCCGGTAGCCAAAAATCCGGTAAACGTCACCGCCCCGACACCGC
>PXBH01000182.1 GCA_003565555.1 Cryomorphaceae bacterium
CTGCGGGATGACGCGGCCTTCAAATTCGTCAGCGTCTGGGAATCGAACGGCCCCGGTGATTTTACCCTGCACAAAGAGGAATTGAATTTTGAATTTGTTGAAGTGAAGGAGCGTTCCTATAAATAGATCGCGCAGAACGGGAGAAGAAGACTATGATGAAACTCGAATTGAACATTTGGCGACAGACCGACGCAAAAGCGAAGGGAGCATTTGCCAAGTACAGCTTGGACGACCTCGACGCGCACATGTCCGTGCCGGAAATGCTGGACCACCTGAATACCAAACTGGTCAAAAAAGGGGAGGACCCCGTGGCTTTTGAAAGCGACTGCCGCGAGGGTATCTGCGGGCAGTGCGGATTTGTGATCAGCGGGCATGTGCACAGCCCCGAGAAGGATACCACCACTTGCCAAACCCACTTGCGCAGCTTCCGCGACGGGGAAGAGCTCTGGCTCGAACCTTTCCGCGCAGGCTCCTTTCCGATTAAAAAAGACCTGATCATTGACCGCTCCGCCTTCGACCGGATCATGGCGGCCGGCGGCTATATCGGTGTGAATACGGGTCAGGCCGCCGAGGCCAATTCCACCCTCATCAAGAATGAACTCGCGGAAACTGCCTTCGACGCAGCGGCCTGCATCGGCTGCGGCGCCTGCGTGGCAGCCTGTAAGAATGCGAGTGCCTCTCTCTTCACAGCGGCCAAAATCAACCACCTCTCCATGCTCCCGCAAGGCGCACCCGAGGCAGAGCGCCGGGTGAAAAGCATGGTGGCCCAAATGGATGAGGAAGGTTTCGGAGCCTGCTCTTTTACGGGTGCCTGCGAGGCCGTATGCCCGCAAGCCATTTCTGTCCAAAACATTGTGGACATGAATAAAAGGTGGCGGAAGGCACTTTGATTATTAAGCGCTGCAGGACTCACACAGCCCGGTGAGCAGCACGCTCACCGATTCGATTTTTACATTGTCCAGCTTCGGACGAATCACCTCTGCATCTACGCACCGCAGCGACTTGCAAGATTTGCACTGAAAATGGGCATGACGGTCATGGTGGTGCCCGCTGTCGCAGGCATCGCTGCAAAGCGCGTAATAACTCTTACCTTCGAGGCCCACCACGCGGTGCGCAATGCCTTCCTGCTCAAAACGCTCCAAAATTCGGTACACCGTAACCCGGTTCACTTTGAGATCCAGCTTGTCCAAAACTTCATCCGCCGAAAGGGCTTCCTTGTGCTCCTTGAGTACGTCGATGACGCCCTGCTTCTGTTTGGTATTTCTGCGTTCTGTGGCCACTTTCGGTGCTTTGCGGTTGGGTAAAAATACGTAATATTGCAACATTATTGCAATAACACTGTCTTTATTTAAAATTAGATCGGCCGTGTCTCGTAGTTGAACGAAATGGCTGCCGACCTGTAAATCCAACAACAAAGGAATGAAAAAATTGCCTGTAACCGTTTTGAGCGGATTTTTGGGAGCGGGAAAAACCACCCTGCTCAACCACATTCTCCACAACAAGCAGGGCCTGAAAGTGGCCGTGATCGTCAACGACATGAGCGAAGTCAATATCGACGCCGATGCCGTACACCGCGAGAATGTCCTTTCCCGTACGGATGAGAAGCTCGTAGAAATGAGCAACGGCTGTATATGCTGCACTTTACGTGAAGACTTGATGGTTGAGGTAGAACGCCTTGCCCGTGAAGACCGTTTCGACTACCTCGTGATCGAAAGCACGGGTATCTCCGAGCCGGTGCCCGTCGCGCAGACCTTTAGCTTTAAGGACGAAGAGAGCGGGATCGACCTGAGCAGGTTCAGTTACATCGACTGCATGGTCACGGTGGTGGATGCCTTTAATTTTTTCAGGGATTTCGGCAGTGCGGAGACCTTGGCTCAGCGTGAACTTTCAGACATGGAAGGCGACGAGCGCACCATTGTAAACCTGCTCACGGATCAGGTGGAATTCGCTGATGTAATCGTCCTCAACAAAGCCGACCTCACCGACCGCGCATCGCTCGGGATTCTCAAGGGCGTTTTGCACAAGCTCAATCCCCGCGCAAGAATACTCGAAACTTCATTCGGCAAAGTACCGCTCGGGGAAATCTTGGACACGGGCCGCTTCAACCTTGAAGAGGCGGAACAGAGTGCTGCGTGGGCGGAAGAGTTGTCGAAACCGGAACACACACCGGAAACGGAAGAGTACGGGATTACATCCTTCATATTTCGCGACAAGCGCCCCTTTCATCATGCGCGTTTTTGGGCCTATATCTCCGAGCGTTTTCCCCCGACTGTAATCCGAAGTAAGGGCTTGTTTTGGATCAACTCTCGACCTGCGCAGGCACTTTCATGGGGGCAGGCGGGGGGCTCTCTTCGGGCTGATGCGGCCGGGGGGTGGTGGAGCAGTATGCCTTTCGGCGAAAGGATCAGACACCCTTCCTTTCTGCAATTCCGCGGGGAGATCGAAGCCGATTGGCATCCCGTGCTCGGCGACCGAAAGAATGAGTTGGTCTTTATCGGTCAGGAAATGAATGAAAGAGAAATTCGGCGTGACCTCGAAAGCTGCCTCTGCAATGAGGACGAGTTGTCGGAACTTCGGCTGAAGCAAAGCATGCCGGACCAATGGCCGGTGGCCGGAGTCGCACCCGCAAATCACGCGTAAGCTGCGGTGCTGCGGGGGGCTGTCTTTTTACGTAAGTGCCCTCAAAATTCCCAAAACACACCGACCACGGCAAAATTGACCAAAGTGAAATTGTAAACCTGCTCCACATCGGCGCCGCCCTCCAGGATCCGGTATCCGCCTTTGAGGTCTACCCCGCGGCCGAGAGAATACCGCGCTCCCGTAAAGATGTCAATCGCCCGTCCGGGACCACCGGCCAGGGCATCGCCTTCGATGTACACGCGCCAGCTGTCGGTGTGATAAGCAGCATAAAAGTGCAGCAGGGGCACAAACCCGAAATCGTCGCTCCGATCCCGAAGTCCTTGCGTGGCGAGCTGCACCCGTGCATCCCGAATTTTGGCGGTAAAGCCGATCCCGAGCGTCCACGCATCGGTGAGCAGGACGTCGCGGCGGTAGGTGAGGCGATAGCTGTTAAATCGATAAAGGCCGTCTATGGATGTCCCTTCCGGAAAAAATGAATTCTCGAAGTTGATATCGAAGGGCGCGGGCCCCTCGTAGCGTAAGGTGAGCGGGGCGTACAGCCCGAATACATGGTTCTTCTCCCCGAAGGTGTACCCGACACGAACACGGAAGGGTACCACGGGTCCCTGCAATTCAAAATCCCCGTTGAAGTTGAAATCGGTGCCGCCTTCATTGGGAATGCGCACTTCATTGTAGTCCTGAAAGGCAAGGCCCGATTCTGCGTCGATGCTCCATTGTGCGAAGAGCCCCGCAGAAGCGGTTATCAAAAAGACGGTCAGAAGAATACGATAAGAGATGATCAAAACTGAAAAGGTTGGTTTCGCACATTCTAAGGCCGGGAAGGGCCGGAATGTTTCTCCTGCACAGCTTACATCCGTTCTTCTTTTCCGTAAAGGACTTTCGATCAAGCTATAATCAGTGAATTAAATAACGTTAAGCGAGATGATTCCGCGTGCAATATTACTGCTGCTTTACGATTTTGCCTACATGTACGGTGCCGTCAGCGGCGGTAACGCGCAGGAGGTACATACCGGATGAGAGGGCGGAAATGTCCAACCGGTTGCCCGAAATATTTCGCACTGTGACGGGCCGCCCCCTTGCGTCGGAGATGTAAACCTCTGCGGGAAAAGAATTCACCGAAAGGTTGGTCATTACATGTGTACGAGCGGGGTTGGGGTAAATCTGAAGTTGCACGCTACCGCGATCCCCGAACGATGTAGTGTTCAGAAGTATGGGATTTCCCCAGGTGGTTCCGTCCTTGATGTAGTGAAGCAGGGTGCGCCATGAGGAACTCGCGGCGCCGATTTGGCAGGTGAAATAGGGCCCGCCCAATCCCGGTCGGTAAACTGCGGGCGTTGTAAATCCGGGGCAACCCGGATTGATGGGCTCGAGGTAGCAATCTTCCTCCGGGTAATACTCGAAGTAATAGTATTCGTGCCCGACGTATGATTTCACAGGTCCGTCCGCCGTCTCGAATTGGAAATTGAACCCGCCTCCTTCCCCTGAAGGATGCATCACAGGCCGGGCCGGAAGGGCGTCAAAAGCGGGGTCAGGATAACGGCTTTCAAAGACCGTCTCCGTGCTTTCCCACTCGGGTGCCGCATCAAAGATGTTTCCGCTGTAAGTCCACTTTGTGCGTTCGATTTCGTAATGAATCGTATCACCCACCTCATTTCGATCGATGTAAACGTCCTTGCAGAGGCTGAAATTAATTTCGGTCATGTTTTGGTTTCCTTCTTCGTAGTGAAGTTCGTCCCCGGGTGAAAAATCCCAAACTTCAGTCCACGTAATATTTTGCATACCCGCCGCTCCGCCAATGCCTGCGAGGTCTGCATTTTGTCCCTGTTGGGGATAGATGTAGTCGCTGTACCACTCCGCTTCGGGAAAATTACCGAGTGCCGGGGCCCGTATCAGCCCCGACGTTTCCGC
>PXBH01000130.1 GCA_003565555.1 Cryomorphaceae bacterium
ACGGAGATGTGATCTTCGGGTAGCTGCCCGCAATGGTGATGCGGACGACGGTTTCCGTATCGCTGATGCGCTCTGTCTCTTGTTTGAAAGTGGTGGTTTCGTGGTCGGGAACGGGATATACCCCGTTCGGATTTTCGAAAGTGTAAGTTCTGATGACTTCCTGACCCTTAGCGGGAGCGGAAGAGATGATCACGGCGATCAGGAGGATTGGGACGGCGAGGGTAGAGATGAAATTCACGGATTGAAGGTCAAAGATTTTGCGGGTAATAATTGTGCGGTCGACGGAAAATATAAAGCCTACCGGGGAAAATATCAAACCGGAGCGGCGGTGCTGCTCCCACAGGGTTTTGGGGAAAGCATTAATAGCTGTGTCAGGGAGTGTTCAGTTAACTGTGTCATTCTTGTAAAACCGTTCAATGTAATGGTGGTTAAATTCACGTCTGATAGCTGACCACCCTAGGATAGTATCATTCCACCGTGTTTTGGCATCGATGACCGGTAAGCCCCCGGGCCAAAACATCTTGCCCTTATCCCTTCCGGCCTTCACCTTTGTGCTTAAACTGCAACGAATGACAAGAAGAGCTGGTTGCCCTTGTGGCATCGTGGAAATCCGGCGGTCTCACAAAGAAAACCTTTTTGGCTGCTGAGGCCTGATGCCTTTCTCAAAAATGGCTACGCTGAAAATCAATATTTTTGGAGAAGCCTATGGCGGCTTTTCACAATAGGCCCATCTACGGCTCCGACCGCCTCGGCCTTTACCGCCTTAAGCAGGTATCTGTGCGACCCTGCATGGGCGGAGTATAAACGGTACCTGCTGCTCTGCTGAGCTTCCGCCCCGTTGAAAATACCTATTTTTGAAGAGAAGTACTTCCGCTCCGCGAAGAAACACGGCCGGAAATCCGGAATGACGCTGTTGGTCTGCGAGAAGGATGCGAAGTGCGACGAGGGCTTCTCGGACAAATCAATTGTCAAATCACAATGCCGCCCATACGATGACCCGGCTCAAGCGCATACTCCGACGGTTATCCCTCTTGCTCATCCCGCCGGCGGCCTACCTCGCCTGTTCATTGGTGCTCTCCGCCGTCACCGTGGATCGGCAGCCTGCCGATGAAACACCCGTCCGCACCGTTTACCTGACCACCAACGGCGTTCACCTCAATATCATTCTCCCCGCTGACCACATGGGTACATCCCCGGCTGCCGAGGCCCTCAGAACTCCGGACGCGCACTACCTCTCTTTCGGCTGGGGCGATGAGGCATTCTATCTCAACACCCCCACATGGGCAGACCTCACCTTCGCCAATGCATTCCGTGCGCTCTTTCTCAAAAGTCCCGCCCTCATGCACGTAACCCGGCACCGCCGCGCGCATAACGGATGGCTCGAGGTGGCGGTAACAGAAACGGAGTTGGAATCGCTTCGCTCCTTCATCTTCGAATCCTTTTCCGTCGATGATTCGGGAGCTCCCATCCTCCTCCCGAACGCCGGATACACAGCCAATGACGATTTTTACAAAGCCGAGGGCTCCTACACCCTGTTCTATACCTGCAATACCTGGGTCAATTCAGCCTTTCGGCAAACCGGCTTGAAGGCCTGCTTGTGGACGCCCTACGATTTTCCCTTGATCAACAAGTACAAGTAAAGCGTCAGCGGACGTATTTCCCTGCCCGGCCGTTTGTGCCTGCCAAAAACCCCTGATGATTGACGATTGACGATTTTCGATTTTTGATTGACGATTGACGATTGACGATTTTCGATTGACGATTGGGGATCTTGGATTTTCGATTTGCGCCGGCCCCACATCCGTTGCAGAACCTCCCGATTTCGTTACCAATTGCCCGTTGCCCCTTGCCTATTGCTAATTGACGATTTTCGATTTTGGATTTGGAATTTCCCGCTTGCGAACACGCTACCAAGAACCAAAAACTAAGCACTATTTACGATTGACAATTGACGATTTACGATTTTGGATTTTCGATTTTCGCCGGCCCCGGATCCATTGCATAACCTCCCGATTTCGGTACCAATTGCCAATTGCCTCTTGCTAATTGCCTATTAAAATCCACCCTACGCAAATACAGTATCCGCAAACTTTTCTCTGATCTCCTCCAGCACGGCGATCACCCCGTCGGCATCGTCCTCGGTCACGAGGCGGATGCGGTAGTCCTTAAAACCGTGCATGCCTTTGAAATAGCTCGCGTAGTGGCGGCGCATTTCTACCACGCCGAGTTTGCGCCCCTTCCATTTGAGCCCCGATTCGAGGTGCTCTCGGGCGGCATCCACACGCTCGGAAAGGGTAGGGGGCGGGAGGTGCTCCCCGGTGGCCATGTAGTGCTTGATCTCACGAAATATCCAAGGGTAGCCGATGCTCGCCCGCCCGATCATAATCCCGTCCACACCGTAGCGATCCTTGTACTCCACCGCCTTTTCGGGGCTGTCAATGTCTCCGTTGCCGAATACGGGGATGTGCATCCGCGGGTTGTTTTTCACCGCGGCGATGAGGCTCCAGTCGGCCTCGCCTTTGTACATCTGCTGCCGCGTGCGCCCGTGAATGGAGATGGCTTTAATGCCCACATCTTGCAGCCGCTCCGCAACCTCTACAATATACTTTGTTGATTCGCTCCACCCGAGGCGGGTTTTTACCGTGACCGGCAGCGAGGTGCTTTTCACCACGGCCTCCGTCAGTGACACCATTTTCGGAATGTCACGCAATATACCCGCACCCGCACCTTTGCAGGCCACCTTGTGCACCGGGCAGCCGTAGTTGATATCGAGGATGTCCGGTCCGGCTTCCTCCACGATTTCCGCCGAACGCATCATGGGTTCTAGGTCGCTCCCGAAGATCTGAATGCCGATAGGACGCTCGTATTCGAAGATGTCCAGTTTTTGAATGCTCTTCGCCGCATCGCGGATCAATCCTTCCGAGGATATGAATTCCGTAAACATCAAGTCTGCCCCGTGGCGTTTGCACAGGGCGCGAAACGGCGGATCGCTCACATCTTCCATCGGTGCGAGGATGAGCGGGAAGTCACCGAGGTTTATATTCTCTATCTTTACCATTTTATTCGAGGTGCAAATTTACTAAATACCGAAGCATGCGTTCAAGGCCTTTTGCCTCGGCAGACCCTTTTCTCAAGATTATTCTTCTTTTTCTCCTCTCATTCACCTGTCTCGGCGTGTTTATGCTCATGGCGCAGGGGCTCACTACCTTGATTTGGGGTGTTGATTTTTTTGGGGCATCGGAGTCGATCAGGGACTATGATAAGCCTTACATGCTCCATGTGAATTATGTACTCCTTTTTTTTCAGCACCTCGGTCTCTTCGTGGTGCCCGCCCTGGCCTTTTCCGCGCTTTCCTCTCATGAGCCCTACAAGCTGCTCGGGATGAAGCCTGCCCGACCGATATGGCTGATCGGGGCGGCACTCGTCATGGTGGCCGCCATGCCTACCGTCAATGCCCTCGCCTGGATGAACAGTGCTGTATCCTTTCCCGAGTTTCTCGGCGGATTGGAGCGGGCCCTTCAGGAAATGGAGTCGCAAGCGGGTGCCCTGACCGAAGTCCTTGCGAGCCGCGCTGATCTTCCGCACTTTCTGGTCAATTTATTGGTGCTGGCCGTCGTCCCCGCTATCGGAGAGGAGCTGATTTTCCGCGGGCTGCTCTTGCGCATCATCGCTTCATGGACAGGCAGCAAAACCAAAGGAGTCTGGATCTCTGCGGCCTTGTTCAGCGCTATGCACATGCAGTTTTACGGCTTCCTTCCGCGGCTCTTGCTCGGTGCCCTTCTCGGCTATCTTTTCGTTTGGTCGCGCACCATATGGGTGCCGATTGCCGCACATTTTGCCAACAATGCCGTGGCGCTCACTCTTATGTATCTGATCGGCACGGGAATGATCTCTGCGGAGGTCGACAGTTTTGAGCCTGAATTCGGTGACCTTGCCTTTCTTTTGCTCTCTCTCGCTGCATTCGGCGGCCTTGTATTTTGGTTGCGGCGGCTTACCCTTTCCGGAAAATAGAGGGGAGCGTGCGCTGCGCCCGCGAATGAGGGAAGGTGCACGCATTCCGACGTGTGCTTCAGGCCGAGCGCGCCGCGTTCGGTTTACCTTATCGCTTGAACCTCCGTTTGTACCCGGGACGGCAGATCAGCCGAGAGGGGGGCGGCAGTTTGAACACGGTAAGTTGCGTATGACGCGGATTTATGCGTAGGCTCTCTGTCGGCTCCCGTTGACAGAATGAGGACTGCGGAGCGGTTCTCTTTCGAAAAAAAACGGCCCGAATTTCGGGCCGTTTCAATGGGACGATTCAGGGGAGGTCATTTGTCGTAAACCGACCCTTGAAGCGTTGAGTAGTTTATTTTAAGCGCATTGGATTCTCTCAACTCTTGTTTGATATCGGTGACGATACCCATTTTGGCGTCTTTATCGACTTTGAGTGAGGTGGTGATCAAGGGCTGCTCCGCTTCTTTACGCGCATCGCGGTTTTGTTTGATCCAAATCGGAATTTCCTCTACGTCGGCAAAAGCATCATCGAGCTGAATCTTGGGCTCCGTGCCGTAACGTGCGTCAAAGGGAGGACCCACATTGATGTAGTCCACGAGGGCTTTTTTCTGCAGCTTTTCCGTCTCTGTGGCGTTGGGCTGTACCACTTTCACCTGCGGGTCAAGCTCGCGCATCACGGTCACTACCATGAAGAAGAACAAGAGCATGAAAATGATGTCGGGGAGCGAAGCTGTGGATATACCCGGCGTGCGCTTCTTACCTTTTCCTGTGAATTTACTCATGGCCTGATTTAATTACCTCCGATGTCTTTAGGTTCTGCCTCTGATATACGCTGTGGGTAGACTGCTCTTACAGCCAGTATTTTTGGCTTATCATCGGCATCCAGCGGATTGAGCTCGCTGTAGGGTACGCCGAATTTTTCCTGCGACAGGGAGTTTCGGAGTTCGTTTACGGCGGCGCTCAATTCATTTTGAACGGCAATGTACATGTTGTAAGACGTTCCGCGGTCATTTTGCAGGGAAATCAGTGCGGAGGTGGGCAGCTCTCGGTACTCTCCGATCAATTCTACGGCGGAGAGCTTGTCTTCCCACCGTTTGAGTTTTTCTTTGAGGTCGTCGCGTTCACCCCCGCCCTGAGCGATCACATTCTTGAGTTGCGTGATATTTTCCACACAGAGCGAACGTGTCACCCAGCGCATCTCGGGGAGATCTGAGCGGTTGTTAGGATTGGTGTAGAACTCTTTGGCGCCTTCCTTGAGGTCCCGAATGTCCATCGGTTCATTCTCCACCAGGAGGCGGTCATTGCTGTTTACCAATACCTCGTAAACATTGCGTTCTTTTACTTCCGGCGGTTTCTCCATGTCATCGGGTACGGGAGGCGGGAGTTGTCGCAAAATGCCGATGTCCGTGTCCATGGTGGTGGTCACCAGAAAGAATATCAGCAGGAGGAAGGCGATATCAGCCATTGCTCCCGCATTGATTTCCGTGATCTCTCTTCTAGCCATTGGACGCGGTTCTTTTATTTAAAGATACGGGATACTTCGGAAATTATTGCCGTCAGTGCAGCGCCGATCACCAAAACATACATGACGTAAATTCCGGCTTCGCTGAACTTCACGCCCGAGGCGGTTGTCGCTTCGGGATAGCTGCGCAATACGGTGTCGTCTGCGATGCTGTAGCAAATGAAAGCGATCAGGGCAAACAGGGCAAGGGCGATCAACAGGCGCAAATTTTTCTTCAAATTGGTCACCAGCTGAAAGATCCCGAAAAGGAGGGCGACTCCGCCACCCACGCCGATCAGGACCATGGAAAGGGTAATGGCCGGACCTACCGCTGCCTCATACCCCGCCATGATGCGTGCGGAGATCAAAATCCCCGCTACAATCAGCAGAAAGGTAAGTACCGAGAGTGCGGTATTCAATGTTTTGTTGTCCATCTTACAATTACTTGTTTACGGTTTTGTAGCGCAGGAGCATATCCACCAGCGTGATCGAAGCATCTTCCATGTCGTTCACAATGCCGTCCACCTTCGATACAATGTAGTTGTAGAAAATCTGCAGGATGATGGCCACAATAAGACCGGATACCGTTGTAATCAAGGCGATTTTAATACCGCCCGCCACAATACCGGGAGAGATGTTGTTTTCGGCAGCAATGGCATCGAAAGCGGAAATCATACCGATTACCGTCCCCATGAACCCGAGCATCGGGGCCAATGCGATGAAGAGTGAAATCCAGGAAAGGCCTTTCTCGAGCAATCCCATTTGCACCCCACCGTAAGAAACCACGGATTTCTCTACAACGTCGATGCCTTCCTCATAGCGCTCCAATCCTTGGTAAAAGATGGATGCAATGGGACCGCGGGTATTGCGGCACACGTCTTTGGCAGCTTCTACACCGCCCGAGCTTAATGCGTCTTCAACGCGTTTCAGTAGCTTGGTTTTATTCGTGGTCGCCATGTTCAGGTAAATGATGCGCTCAATGCAGAGGGCAAGCCCCAAAATCAAACACACCAAAACGAGCGACATAAAGCCCACACCACCGTCGATAAAGGTATCTTTCACCTGCTGGTGAAAAGAGCGCTCTGTCTCCACGGCAGCTGATGCGCCTCGGTCCTCCGGTTCGGCAGCTGCAGCAGGCTCTTCCCGCATTTCCTCTTCTTCTTGCTCAAACGCTTCGGCTTCGGCTTCATCTGCCTCATCCGCTTCTTCTTCGGTTTGTTCCGTTTCTCCTTGATCGGATACGGCATCTTCCTGCGCAAAAGCCGGCGTGTTGAAGCCTGCGATCAGCATTCCGAAAACGGCTAAGAATGTCAGTATTTTTTTCATGGTATACAAAGGTTGGTGTTACTGAAAGTTACGGATTTAGGTTTGTTATTTTCGGTTGTTGTGTTCGGTGCAAAAGAAAGAATTTTAAGCGGAGAAGAAGGGATTCGAACCCTTGATCCCCTCTCGGGGAAACACGCTTTCCAGGCGTGCGCCTTAAACCGCTCGGCCACTTCTCCGTTACGGGGTTTGCGTTCAAACCCCGCTAACGGCCGGCTAAACTACAAAAAATACTTCGAGCCAAAAAAACACTGTGTTATCGAAAAATTAAATCATCAAACGCCTTTAATATTGGGAAACAGTCATTTCGCCTCTCAAATCGGTCTGAAAAATCTTTTTGAAGTCTTCACCTTCCAATCCGGAACCCATCAAATACATGGCTTTCACCAGCGCCGCCTCCAGCATCATATCCCCTGCGCTGATGAGCCCGGCGCGCACCAGGCCGGTGCTCGTTTCGTAGGTCCCTTGGCTTACGCCGCCTCCGCGGCATTGCGTAGAGTTGATCAGGATCAATCCCCGCTCCCCGGCTTCCGTCAGTGCCCGGATGAACCAAGGATGGCTCATGGCATTTCCGCTGCCGTATGTTCTTATGATCAAAGCCTTGTTGTTTTTCACGTTCAGCGCGGCTTCGACAATATGCTCGGAAATACCGGGAAACAAGGTAAGTACGGCAATTCTGTTGTCCATCGAGGGGTCGATCCTGAACACACCTCCTTCGTAAGTACGGATAAATTCGCGGCGGTATTTGATCCGAACGCCCGCCTCGGCCAGCACGGGATAGTTCGGGGATTGAAAGGCTTGAAAATGCTGGGTGTTTCGCTTGTAGGTGCGGTTGCCGCGGTAAAGTTCCGATTCAAAATACACCGCTACCTCGGGCACCACCGCATAATCGCCGTCGTATGCCGCTGCAATTTCGACGGAAGTAATCACGTTTTCGCGGCCGTCGGTACGCACCATTCCGATAGGCAGTTGTGATCCCGTCAGGATCACCGGCTTGCTCAGGTTAATAAGCATAAAGCTCAGCGCCGCAGCGGTAAAAGCCATCGTGTCGCTGCCGTGAAGAATGACGAATCCGTCAAAAGCTTCGTAATGCTGTTCGATGATTTTCGCCAGAGCGGTCCAGTGGCTGAGGTCCATATTGCCGGAGTCGATCGGCTCGTCGAAGGCCACAGCCTCCACCTCCACACCGAGTTGGTTCACCTCGGGCAGCATCTCGCGGAGCCGTTCAAAATTGATCGGCGCGAGGGCCCCTGTTTCGGCATCCTTCATCATCCCGATGGTGCCGCCCGTGTATATCACAAGTACCCTGCGTTCAGTGCCCATGGAGTTTGAAGAGTTTTTCGGCATTGGCCGTGGTGATGCGGGCCACTTCTGCAAGCGGAAGGCCCGTTATTTCCGCGAGTTTTTCCGCCACGAGGCGGGTGTAGGCGGTTTCATTCCGCTTTCCGCGAAAAGGAGTCGGAGCGAGGTAGGGCGCATCGGTTTCTAAGACGACGCGATTTATTCCCGTTTCGGCCAGTGTTTTGTCGAGCCCTCCGTTCTTGAAGGTGGCCACCCCGCCGATGCCGATGAAGAAGCCCGGGTAGGAGAGGGCCTTGCGGGCGTCTTCGGCAGTGCCGGTGAAGCAGTGGAATACGCCCGTGAGGCGTTCATCGGCAGTGTCGTCCAGCACTTCGCAGATTTCCCGAAAGGAGTCCCGCGCGTGAATCACGATGGGGAGCCCCCGTTCTTTTGCCCACCCGATTTGCCGCCTGAAGGCTTCCTTTTGCTCGGATTCAAAGGTGCGGTCGTGGTAGAGATCGATCCCGATTTCGCCCACGGCGCGGTAGTCGAAGGCATCGAGTTCCTCTCGAATTTTTTCGAGCACCGCTTCCCAATCGGCGCCCGTCGAGCAGGGGTGCAGGCCCATCATCGCCACGGTGCGCTCGGGATATTTCGCCGCAAAGGCGCGCACCCGCGATATGCTCTCGAGGTCGATATTGGGCAGGGCTACACGCTTCACCCCGGCCGCTTCGGCGCGCTCCATGCAGGCCGCACGGTCTGCGTCAAACTGCTCGAGGTACATGTGGGTATGGGTGTCGAAAAATTCCATTCTCGCGATTTATCAGCGGCAAATGACGGAAATCGGTTACTTTTGAAAAAACCTATACCCGCATTTGGCAAAAGTACTCATCATCCGGTTCAGCTCCATCGGCGATATGGTGCTCACCACCCCCGTATTGCGCAATCTCAGCCGCGGCATGCACGAGGGTGCCGAAATCCACTACCTCACCAAAGCGCGGTTTCGCACGGTGATTGAACACAATCCTTACATCGCGAAGATCCACACCGTCGAGCGGAGTACCAACGAGGTGATCGGTGCCTTGAAGGCAGAAAACTTCGACTACGTGATCGACCTCCACCGCAACCTGCGCTCCGTGCGTGTGCGCAAGGCCCTGGGCGTGCTCGATTTCGTTTTTAAAAAATACAATTTCCAAAAGTGGCTCCTCGTCAATTTCGGGATCAACCGCATGCCCGATGTCCATATTGTGGACCGGTACATGGCTACGCTGAAGGCCTTCGGGATTGAGAACGACGGCGAGGGCTTGGATTATTTCCTTCCGGAAAATGGGTTGCCCGGAGCGGCAGACCTGCCGGAGACGCACCGCTCGGGTTATGTAGCCGTAGCGATCGGCGCGGCACATTGGCGCAAGCGTCCGCGGGAGGCGTGGTATATCGAGACCTGCCGGCGTTTGGCGCTGCCGGTCATCCTACTCGGCGGCCCCGACGATCGGGAGGCCGGTGACCGCATTGCCGAAGCCTGCGGCGAAAGGGTGTGGAACGCCGCCGGGGCCTTTTCGCTCCACGGCTCCGCATGGCTGCTGCGGGAGAGCCGCGCCGTGATCGCCCCCGATACGGGACTGATGCATATCGCGGCAGCCTTCAAGAAGCCCTTGGTATCCGTGTGGGGCGCCACCGTCCCCGAATTCGGGATGTACCCGTACCTGCCCGGCCCGAATGCGCTCCGCGTGCAGGCCGATCACCTCACCAAGCGGCCCTGCTCCAAGCTCGGCACCCGCTGCAAATACAAGGAGTGCAGGTGCATCGATGAGCTCCCCCTCGATGATGCCGCCGCGGCGGTGAATGCGTGGACGGGAGGTTGATTTTCAGCGCCGCCCGTACCCTGCCGGAAAGGGCGACCGGGGCTTCCCGCTGCCCGAGATTGCCGCATTTGACGGGAGTATGACCTCAGCTACCTTATTTGATTACGGCGACCGGTTTCTTCGATGTTGAATTCTATAAAGCACAGGATGGTAAGAAGGGCTGTTGAAAGAGAGCTCGAAATCATTGGTGAGGCCGTGAGGAAGCTCGATTCCATCGCTCCTGACATAGCCGTTTCAAATAAGTCGAAAATTATAGGCACCCGAAACCGTGTGATTCACGCTTATGATGCAATAGATTACGAAATTCTATGGGGCATCATCGTGAGGCACATTCCCAAATTGAAGCTTGAAATTGAGAGCCTCATTAGGGAGCAATCGAAGTGATGTCAGGAAATCAGGAGTGACCCGATCCGCCGGGCATTGCCCTGCGGAATTTTTAAAGTACCAAGTCGCAAAGCGAAATATCATCCATTTGCCTTTGAAGTGAGTAATAGCTCAGTTCACTTGCCGCAGGGCGAATGCCCGGAAGAAGGGAGCATTGAAGAAGCTTGCACTGAGATTTTCTCATTTGTACCGACGTCTGGTTGATGGAGTCCG
This sequence comes from Cryomorphaceae bacterium, assembly GCA_003565555.1. GTDB lineage: Bacteria > Bacteroidota > Bacteroidia > Flavobacteriales_D > Cryomorphaceae > T3Sed10-241. The sequence continues at coordinate 10,558 of PXBH01000130.1, forward strand.
TAAAAAACTGCCAATATTGTCGTCCTTGCTCGAAATCCTATACTTAATTCTGTAAATTTGAACCAATGGAGATTATCCCACATCTAAATACGGGCCATGTTGAGGCCATTAAAAGCTTGTGCAGAAAACACCGGGTGAAATCCCTGCATGTGTTTGGTTCTTTGCTATCGTCAAGGTTTAATGAGCTGAGCGACGTTGACTTCCTCGTTTCTTTTGAGGAGCTTGACTTTGGAGATTACGCGGATGCTTACTTTGGGCTGGCGGAAGATTTAGAGGAACTTTTAGGCCGAAAGGTTGACTTGGTTACAGAGAAATCATTGCGAAATCCCTACTTCATAGAATCCATAGAAAGCAATAAGAAACTGCTTTATGCAGCCTGAAGCCGAAAGATTGCTGCAGGATATTCTTGACAGTATTCAAGCGATTGAAGGCTATCTTGGCGAAGAACGCAACTACTTTGAATTCTTAGCGCACAGGATGATGAAAAGGGCCATTGAAAGAGAGCTCGAAATCATTGGTGAGGCCGTGAGGAAGCTTGATTCCATCGCTCCTGACATAGCCGTTTCAAATAAGTCGAAAATTATAGGCACCCGAAACCTTGTGATTCACGCTTATGATGCAATAGATTACGAAATTCTATGGGGTATCATCGTGAGGCACATTCCCAAATTGAAGCTTGAAATTGAGACCCTCATTAGGGAGCAATCGAAGTGATGTCAGGAAATCAGGAGCGACCCGATCCGCCGGGCATTCGCCCAGAGGAATTATTTGAAGTCCTCGGTCGAGAGTGAAATACCATCCGTCTATAATTGAGGTGCAATAGAGCTTTTCACTTGCTGCAGGGCGCATGCCAAGCGGAACGGCCGGGTACACGATGTGCCGGGACGCACCCTCTCACCTTATGAGCAGCACGAGCTCTGCTCCTTCTCGCCCAAGAAAAGCAGGATGGAAGATGCCCTGAGCCATGATTTTAGGATCAATACTGCATTCATTCGCAGCAATACGTCGAAGGCCATCGCTACCATAGAGATTGACTTTGACAATGGGGCGGGTTACCAAAGCATATCCCTGAATACCGAAGAAATTTGAGAATTCGTATCAGTGGTCTCGTGCCCCGCCTCGCAGCATTTGCAATGCTGCGGAATCCACCTCCCTCAGAAGTGTAAATTTTTTTCCCGGAAGGAAACGGGCTACATCTGAAACAGGGCCTTCAACTCCGTGGCTTCTGCCGGCTTCATTTTTCCCGAAAGGATGAGTGCGAGTTGCCTCCTGCGGAGGGCGCCGTCGTAGCGCTCTTTTTCTTCGGCGGTCTCGGGTACGAGTTCCGGGATGCGGATGGGCGAGCCCACCTGATCTACAGCCACGAAGGTGTAGATGGCCTCATTGCACTTCATGCGCTTACCGGTGCGGTGGTTTTCGGTGTACACGTCCAGAAACACTTCCATGGCAGAGGAGAAGGCGCGGGATACTTTTGATTCGATCGTCACCACATCGCCCAGTTTGATGGCGCGTTTGAAGGCCACATTGTTCACCGAAGCCGTCACCACCACGCGGCGGCTGTGGCGCTGCGCCGAGATGGCAGCGTTGATGTCCATCCAGTTGAGGAGTTGCCCTCCCATCAGGTTGCCGAGGGTGTTGGTGTCGTTCGGCAAAACTATTTTTGAGGAGGATGCGAAGGTCTCACGTGCGAATTTTTTCTCTTTCATGGTGCCCCTTTTTTGGTGGGGCAAAGATAGCCGGTTCCCGCCGGAATCCGCGGGGAATTGCCGGGAGGTCTTCACCGATTCTTCGTACTTTTGCAGCAATGGACGGGAACCTCTTCTTGGCGGCCAAGGCCCTGCACATCATCTTTGTGGTAGCTTGGTTTGCCGGGCTCTTCTATGTTCCCCGCCTCTTCATTTACCAAACGGAGGCGGCCGCCGAACCCGAGCCTGCGCGAAAGTTGCTCACGGATCGCTTCAAGCTCATGGCGCGGCGCCTGTGGTACATCATCACTTGGCCGGCTTTTATTTTGGCCACGCTTTTTGCCGTATGGCTGCTCGTGCTGTATCCTTCCTATCTGAGCATGCCGTGGATGCACCTCAAGCTGGGTTTGGTGGTGCTGCTCATCCTCTATCACCTCTCGCTGCACGTCCTTTTTCGCCGGCTGATGCGGGACGAGTATTTGCTTTCTTCCCTGAAATTGAGGTTGTACAACGAGGTGGCCACCCTCTTGCTCTTTGCCATCGTTTTTACCGTAGTTTTCAAAAACACCTCAGGGTGGTACTACGGCGCCGGCGGCATTCTCCTCCTCGGTGTGGTTCTGATGCTCGCGGTAAAGATCTACAAGCGGCTCAGAACCCGCGGAGAATAAAGAGTCTTAAATCTGAGCTTTCAGCCATTCCCGCGCTTCTTCTTCTGTTTTGAAGAGTTTGGTAGGGCGGTGGGGTTTGTTGTGGCGCACGAAGAAGTTGGCCGCCATCTGGTGGGAGTAGTGCTCGGTGACGATGGCATCAGCCAGAATCTGATCGGTGATGTCTTCAGAAGACACCAGGTCGCGGGCCTCCTGACTCAGGGTTGCCTTTCTGCCGGCGGTGACCAACAGGGTGCGCGCCTCGGGAAAGGTGCTGTGGATGGTGTCAAAAATCTCGCGGATTTTATCGGGTTGCAAGACCTCCTGCGGGTAGATGTGCAGCTCAACACAGCCCTCAGAATCGAGTTCGAGTGAGCAATTTCCTAAATCTACTTTCTTATCGGTCATAACCTCAGCGGTTCATTTGTTTTTTCAGAATCCAGGCAGTGGGCATGGTGCCGTCATTGCGCAGGGTTTCGAGTCTGTCGGTAGCAGTGCTGTAGTTTGAAAAACTCTCTGCGGCCACGCGGTGCAGGCCCTTGTGTACGTCGAGCACGGAAGCCGAAAATCCGCTTTTTCGGAGGCTTTTTACGTGCTTGTCAGCATTGGCGGCCTCACCGAAGCAACCGCTGATGATGTGGTAGCGAAGGTCTGCGGCGGGAGTGCGCTCGGCCTCATCTGTGGTCAGCCGTAACTCCGCGTCGCGCACCTTTCGCAAGTTGATCCACACGCCGGTGGTATCGGCTTTGTTTTCCGAAAAGGAGAAGGTAAATGCCCCGGAGCGCTCGGGGAACTTGCGCTCATAGTTTTTTTTCCGATCAACTTCGGCAAATTCTGCCGCGCCGACGGGGCTGTACATACGTTCGGTTCGCATCGTTTCGGCGAAAGGAAGGAGGTCGGCCGCGCTGAATTGGCTCGGGCTGCGAAATCCTGTTTGAATGCCCATGTAGAGACTCAGGCCTATAAAAGGCAGGAGCGTTGCTGCAGCTACACGGTATATGCCGCGGGTGTGGCCTGATTTGGCAGCGGGCTTTTCTTCGGCGGGCTTTGCGGAATGCCGCGGGGGCATCGGCACCACCTTTGCTTCGTGCTCTTTTTCGGGTTTGGGGTGCTGCCGGTCGGCAGGTGCCGGGACAACGGGGACGGTGCGCTCAATTTTTTCCGGAAGGAGAAAAGTCTCAAAGCCCCAAGCCTCCTTCAGTACATTCTGTGCGGCATCCGGGGTGAAGCGCAGATTTTTGTGCTCGTCAATATAGAGCAGTCCGATCTTTTTGAGCTTGACCTTTTCTCCGCCTTCCAATTTTGTGAGGTAGGATTCGACAGCCTCCCGCACGAAGCTGTTGGCCTCTTCAAAACTCCATCCGTTGGCATCAGCACAGGCGGATGCGAGAAGCCCGTCATTTTTGGTCAGGTTTCGGTTGAAGCGGATGTCCTTTCCCGGCGGATGCGCAAGGCCCCTCCCGGTGTCGATTCGGGCGGGCCGGTAGTTGGCCACAAAGCCTCCGAGCTGCGGTACTACCACACAATCATAGTCGTAAAGCAGCGCAACGATGTATTGATCCAAAGTAGGTTTCACGGCAGCAATTTCCACCCGTCGAAAGTACACAACTCCTCGAACTCCGTCAAAGAAAAAACTTCTTTTGAAGCGCTTCGAGGTCTTCGGGGGTGTCCACGGCGTCGGTGCGCTCAGAAGTTTGTGCGGTATATATAAGGTATCCGTTTTCGAGCCAGCCGAGCTGCTCGAGGGATTCTGCGGCCTCGAGTGTTCCCGTCGGAAGGCCCTCCAGCGCGTGCAGGACCTCTGCCTGAAATCCGTATATACCGATGTGAATGAGGTAGCTGCGCGCGTGGTCGGCATAGTTTCCGTCACGCCGGAAGGGAAGGGGCGCCCGTGAAAAGTACAGCGCGCGGCCCTTGCGGTCGGTGACGGCTTTGACGCGGTTCGGGTCGAGGATCTCCTTTTCGGAAACGGCGGGGCTGACCAAAGTTGCAATCGGGGCCTTGCCTTCGCGCAGCAAGCTTGCGGTGCGGTTGATTTGCTCGGGAGCAATGAAAGGCTCGTCGCCCTGAATGTTGATCACAAAGCCTTCCTTAATGCCCCGGCGGCGGGCGGCGGCCGCACATCGGGCCGTTCCGTTCGGGAGCGCGGGGTCAGTCATCACCGCAGAGCCGCCGAAATTTTCGACAGCATCGCGGACACGCGCGTCATCCACGGCTGCGATCACTTCGTCGACTTCCGCTTTTTCCGCTTGGCGGTACACCCGCTCGATCATGGGTACCCCGCCGATCAGGGCCAGGGGTTTTCCCGGAAAACGGACGGAAGCATAGCGGGCCGGAATGATGACCGTAATTTTCGACATGAGCGAAATTTTCGTCAAGTTTACTAACTTTCACCCTTCTAACCCCTATGCTAATTTCGAATGCCCGCCCCCGTTACCGATTTTGATGAAGCTTACTACCTTCTTGCCCTCTGTAATACAGACGGCATCGGCCCTGCTACCGCGCGAAAGCTCTTGCGCAAATTCGGTACGGCCGAAGAGGTATTCAGGCTCAAGCCGCACGACCTGATGCAGGCTTCGGGCATGAATCCGGGCAGGGCATCGGCCATCGCTCGGTTCAAAGGCTTTGATGCGGTGGAGCGCGAGTTGAAATGGTGTGCAGACCATCGCGTGCGGCCCGTGACCGTGCTCGATTCGGCTTACCCCAACAGGTTGCGCCACTGCGAGGATGCGCCGCTCGTGCTCTTCATGCGCGGCAATGCTGACCTGAGTGCGCCGCGTATGGTGTCCGTAGTGGGTACGCGACGCGTTACCGATTACGGGCGGCGCATGGCGCGGGAGATTACCGAGCACTTGGCGGCATACGGTGCCGTGGTGGTGAGCGGTATGGCTTACGGTGTAGATATCGAAGCCCATAAAACGGCATTGGATTGCGGGGTGCCGACCGTGGGCGTACTTGCCCACGGCCTCAACCGCCTCTATCCGTCCGCTCACGCCGAATACGCCGCGGAGATGGTGAAAAACGGCGCGCTGATCACAGAGTTTACCACCGATACCAAGCCCGACCGTGAGAACTTTCCGATGCGCAACCGGATCGTGGCCGGGATGGTCGATGCCGTGATTGTCATCGAATCCGGCGCATCCGGCGGATCCATGATCACCGCCGATCTGGCCAACGGGTACAGCCGCGATGTATTTGCCGTGCCCGGCCGCATCGGGGATGACCGCTCCGAGGGATGCAATAAGTTGATCAAAAGTCAGCGTGCCCATCTGGTGGAGTCGGTGCGCGACGTGGGATATATCATGGGCTGGGACCTTCCGGAAAAAAAGCCGCCCGCACAGCAGAAGATCTTTACGGAGCTCAGTCCCGCCGAGGAAATAATCACCGAGTGCCTGAGGGAAAGCGGCCCCGTGCAGATCGACGAACTCTGCCTGAAGGCCGGCATGCCGGTGAGTGCCGTGACCGTACATCTGCTCAATCTGGAGCTCAACGGACTGGTACGCTCCCGTCCGGGAAAAATATTTGCCCTGAGCTGAAGCCCGCATCTAAGTGTGCTGCGGACACCTTGTAAAGCCTGTTAATTGCTCGGTAAGCATCCGTGCTTCAGCGTAAAGCCCGCTTTGCTTCCCTGCTGTGGCAGGTGCGTGACCACTTCTTTTTTTACATACATTTGCGCCAACTATTAACACCATCATCTTATGATCGAATCTGCTCACAAGACAGAAATTGAGGATTTCATGGCCAAAGTAAAGGCCAAGAATCCCAATGAGCCCGAGTTTATTCAGGCCGTTGAAGAGGTTGTAGAAACCATCATCCCCTTTCTCCGGGAAAATCCCAAATACGTAAAGCATAATATTCTCGAGCGCATTATAGAGCCCGAGCGTACCATCATTTTCAGGGTGCCCTGGATCGACGACGAGGGCAATGCTCGGGTGAACCGCGGATTTCGCGTGGAGTTCAACTCGGCCATCGGTCCTTACAAAGGCGGATTGCGTTTTCATCCTTCCGTAAATTTGAGCATTCTCAAGTTTCTCGGGTTTGAGCAGATTTTCAAAAACAGCCTCACCACCCTGCCGATGGGCGGCGGTAAGGGCGGTTCAGACTTCGATCCCAAAGGGAAATCTGACAATGAGATGATGCGTTTTTGCCAGAGCTTTATGACCGAACTCGCCCGCCATATCGGTCCCGATACGGATGTGCCGGCCGGCGATATCGGTGTGGGCGCCCGTGAGATCGGCTACATGTTCGGACAGTACAAGCGCATCCGCAATGAATTTACCGGGGTGCTTACCGGCAAAGGCCGCAATTGGGGTGGCTCGCTGATTCGCCCGGAGGCCACCGGATACGGCTGTGTGTACTTCACCGAGGAAATGCTGAAAGCGCAGGGCGATACCATCAAAGGCAAGACCGTAGCCATCAGCGGCTCCGGAAATGTGGCCCAATACGCCTTTCAAAAGGTGATTCAGCTCGGCGGAAAAGTGGTTACCCTCAGCGATTCGGGCGGGTTTGTCTACGCCAAGAACGGATTCCACAGCGACGGGTTTGACAAATTGCAAGAGGTGAAAAACGAACGCCGCGAGCGCATCTCCGTTATGGCCGATGAGCTGGACGGGGTGGAGTATTTCGAAGGAGAACGCGCTTGGAATGTACCTTGCGACATCGACATCGCGCTGCCCTGCGCCACGCAGAATGAATTGGAAAAAGAGGACGCGCAAAAACTCATAGGTCGCGGCGTGAAGCTCGTTGCCGAAGGGGCCAATATGCCCACCACGCCCGACGCTTTGGAACTCCTGGAAGAAAACGGTGTGGCCTTTGCTCCGGGCAAGGCCAGCAATGCCGGAGGTGTAGCTACTTCAGGGCTTGAAATGAGCCAAAACAGCATCCGCATGTCATGGCCGAGTGAAAAAGTGGACGAGCGCCTGCGCAGCATTATGCAAGACATCCACGCCGCCTGCGTAAAGCACGGAAGGATGGACGGAAAAATCGACTACGTGCGCGGCGCCAATATCGCCGGTTTTGTGAAGGTGGCCGATGCCATGATCGATCAGGGCGTGGTGTAATCAGAGGCCGTCCATCCCGTACGGACTGAATCAGACTCTTGACTAAATGGACAGACACTTATTAGAGTCTGTCCATCCCATTCCATGCGGCCGAGCCCGTCTTTTCAGGCACACCCTTCGGTCGGAAGCCCATTCCCATGCTTGCGGTCATGCCTTCGGCTTGATCTCGAATTTCGGGAGGCTTTTTCCCGCCTTCCGCAATTTAACACCCGTCTTTTTGATCAGCTCCGTGGTCACCTTCATATTTTGGCTTCTGATATCGCATTATTATGTTTTACAGCCTCATAGACTGATGAAAGCGGACAGAATTATCGGTGCGGCTATCGCCGCGGGTTTGTTTCCACCTTATCTTGACATAAGGTGGAGCCAACTTAGCGTAAGCGATCTCATCCATACGGACTTGCTTCGCATCGTGAGGTCCTTAAAAAATCAACAATGACCGAATAACTCAAGGCTGTGCATCTTTTTCTCGAAATTTCAGGCTACGCTCGCTA
>PXBH01000163.1 GCA_003565555.1 Cryomorphaceae bacterium
ATGGGTATTGAACGCATTGCCATGAACCGCTTCAATATCGGTGACATTCGCCTGCTTTTTGAAAACGACGTCCGCTTTCTGAACTCTTTTAAAGGGGCGTGGTAAGGCGAAAACTGCGGGCCGAGGTGAGCGCAGCAAATATTCCTATCAGCCTCCGGCCCAGTGCTTCGGGCCGTGTCCCCGTCGGGGGGGGTCATTGCGGCTTTGCGAGAAATACAAAAGCGTGCAATGCGAGCCGAGGTGAGCGCTGCGACCGTCCTCCCCGCACTTCACCTTCACGCATACCGCCATCAACCCTCAGCGTTGATCCTGTCAAAAAAACCTTCGGTCAGACTTTATCCAGCTTAAGCGTATTCGACATGCCGGCCTCCTTGATGGGCATGCTGGCAATGTGAACCGTGAAATCTCCTTCCCGCACGAGTTTGTTCTTTTTCAAAATGTATTTCACATCGTCCATGGTGTGGTCGGTGCTCACCATCTTGTCGTAAAAGAAGGCTTTGACGCCCCAAACGAGGCTCATTTGTGTAAGAATGTTTTTGTTGCCGGTAAAAACGAGCACATCCGCGCGCGGGCGCTGACTGGCTACCTTGAAGCCCGTGTAGCCGGAGAAGGTCATCGCGATGATGGCCTTGGCCTCCACCCGTTTTGACAACCTTACGGCGTTGAAGCAGATGGAGTTGGTGATGTAGCGACTCTCGTGTACCTCATCGGGAGCTTCTTCGTGGTGATAAATTTCGTCCACGTTCTCCACTTCCTTTACAATTCTTGTCATCACTTCGATCACCCGGACGGGAAATTTTCCGACTGAAGTCTCCGCGCTGAGCATGACAGCGTCTGCACCGTCGAGAACGGCATTGGCCACATCGTTTACTTCGGCGCGTGTGGGAGAATTGCTTTCGATCATGCTCTCCATCATCTGGGTGGCGACAATAACGGGTTTTCCGTTTTTGAGGCTTTTCCGCACCAGCATCTTTTGAATGAGGGGCACGTTTTGAAGGGGAATCTCTACGCCGAGGTCCCCGCGGGCCACCATGATGGCATCTGTTTCGTGAATGATATCATCAATGTCTTCAATCGCTTCGGGCTTCTCGATTTTCGCGACGATACGGGCGTGTTTTTTGGCCGCGTTGATCATGTGGCGCAGTTCGATGATGTCTCTGGCTGAGCGCACAAATGAAAGGGCCACCCAATCCGCGTTTTTTGAAAGTGCAAATTCAAGATCGGCCGCATCTTTTTCGGTGATGCACGGCTGCGAGATTTTGGTGTTCGGCAGATTTACCCCCTTATTGCTTGTGAGCAATCCGCCGTGAATCACTTTGGCTTTCACCTCATCTTTACCGTTGGAAGCGGTCGCTTCGAGGACGAGTTTTCCGTCATCGAGCAAGACACGGTCGCCAACCTTCACATCCCTCGGAAACTCCGGGTAGGTCATATAGAGTTTTTCGTCGCTTTCGGCAGCTTCGTCGGTCGTGAAAGTGATGATATTGCCTTCCTTGAGCACAAGGCCGTCTCCGGATATTTTCCCTACGCGAAGCTTGGGCCCCTGCAGGTCGGCCAGGATTGAGGTGTGTGTACCGAGGGCTTTGTCTGCTTTCCTGACGTTGTCTATGGTCTGCGCGTGGCGCTCCAAGTCGCCGTGGGAGAAATTGATGCGGCACACATTCACGCCGGCTTTGATCATCTCAGAGATGGTCTCGACGCTGTCAGAGGCGGGGCCCAGTGTAGCCACGATTTTGGTTTTCTTGTTGATCATGTTGTCAAAAGTAGGTTTTGCTTTGATTTGAGCGTGTCGATTTCGATGTCAAAAGCCATCGAAACCCCTTTGATGCTGCGCAGGACCGTAACCCATTCATTGGCGCTTTCACCTTCCTCGAGGTCTACCACGAAGAGAAAGTCAGAGCGTTGCTGTTCGGGTATGAAAAGGTTCCCGCCGATTCTGTTTTCAATGAGTCGAAATTTGCGGTTTCTTTCTTCATCGAAGCACGTAAAGCAGCTGTAGGGCACCCGATCTTTTTGCTTATTGACCAGCTCAATGGGTTCCTGCCGTTCCAAATGAATGTCGAGTAAGCGGTTGAGGTTCCAAGCCAAGCGGTATCCTTTCAGGGAAGTATTGATTCCCGTCACAGAATAGGGATATTCATCCTCAATTTCCAGTGTGAACTTGGCCATACTTCACGTCAATCGAACACGAAGCTAAAAAAAATCTCCGGTCAGCGTGCGTTAAGGTTTTCCAACGCCTGTCCCGATGCGGATTGTTCGGCGCGTTTCTTCGAGGATCCGCGGCCTTCACCGACCTTTTCCTCACCGAAAAATACCTGAGAAAGAAAATACTTGTCCCCTCCTTTTGCCGTCTTTGCCTCCGTGTCAAAACGGAGCTCTTTTTTGACCCGATGTGCCTCCTCATACAGCCGGCTTTTGAAGTCTGCTTCCTCGGTGAGCAGGGCACCGAGGTCGTTGTAATTTTTCAGGACACGGAGGGTGGCTTTGCGGGTTTTCGGGTAGCCTGCATCCAGGTAGAGGGCCCCGAAAAGTGCTTCAAGAGCGTTGCCCGCTATCGAGTCCTTGGCTTGGGCGGCCTGCGCATCGGTCTCGAGCAGCTCCGGCAGGCCCATACGCGCCGCCATGCTGTTCAGATTCGTCCGGCTCACTATTCGGCTTTTGATCTGGGTCATCTCTCCCTCTTCGGCATCGGGAAATTTTTCGAAAAGGTAATCTGCCACGGCCGCATCCAGCACGGCATCTCCCAAAAATTCCAAGCGCTCATTGCTGGGCGCGTTTCCGTTGTGGATATTCTTTGCGGCGGATTTATGGCGAAGTGCCGTGACGTAGAGGGAAAGATCTCCGGGCCTTACTTCAAAAACCCGCTTTACGGAGCGGTAGATAAGCCGCTCCCGCTCGTTGCGAAATTTTCTGAATATCTCCGGTAAGTTCAAGCGAAACTGTTAGCCCTTAAATTTTTTAAAGATCGCTGAGGTGTTGTGCCCTCCGAATCCGAAGGTATTGCTGAGCGCCACTTCTACCTTGCGTTCTTGTGCCTCATTAAGGGTGAAATTGAGCTTTTGGTCAATCTCGGGGTCAGGTTCGCTGAAATTGATGGTGGGCGGTACAAAACCGTCCGTAATGGCAAATATGCAGGCCAGTGCCTCCACCACGCCCGCCGCTCCGAGCAGGTGGCCCGTCATCGACTTGGTGGATGAAATATTGAGCTTGTAGGCGTGCTCACCAAACATTTGTTTGATGGCTTTCGTCTCTGCGATATCGCCCAGGGGTGTGGACGTTCCGTGTACGTTTACGTACTCGATGTCATCGAGGTTGAGTTGTGCATCGTCCAGGGCTTTGCGCATCACGTTGAGTGCCCCCAGGCCGTCGGGGTGCGGGGCGGTAATATGGTGCGCATCAGCAGACATACCTCCGCCGGCCACTTCACAATAGATCTGCGCCCCGCGCTTTTTTGCATGCTCGAGCTCCTCAAGGATGAGCGCTCCCGCCCCCTCTCCCATCACAAATCCGTCACGCGTCCGGTCGAACGGTCGGGAAGCCGTTGCTGCTTCATCATTTCGGGTAGACAGGGCATGCATGGCATTGAAACCGGCAATTCCCGCTTCATTAACTGCTGCCTCAGAACCGCCCGTAACGAATGCATCGGCCTTTCCGAGTCGGATCAGGTTGTATGCATCGATGATGGCATTGGTCGAGGAAGCGCAGGCAGATACCGTCGTAAAATTGGGGCCTCTGAATCCGTACTTAATGGACACGAGACCGCCTGCGATATCCGCGATCATTTTGGGGATGAAGAAGGGGTTAAAACGCGGGGTTCCGTCGCCGCCCGCGTAGTTCTTCACCTCATCGAGAAATGTTTTCAAACCGCCGATGCCCGACCCCCAAATCACTCCGATGCGGTCGGCATCGTATTCGGTATTGAGAAGTCCCGAATCTTCTACCGCCTCTGTTGATGCCACCATAGCGTACTGCGCATAGGGGTCCATTTTTCTGGCCTCCTTGCGGTCTATGTGGTCGGCGATGTTCAGATTCTTAACCTCACAAGCGAATTGGGTTTTGAATTTGGATGCATCAAAAGCGGTAATAGGAGCCGAGCCGCTCACTCCCTTCGCCAGCCCTTCTTTGTACTCTCGGGCTGTGTTTCCGATGGGAGTGAGCGCACCGATGCCGGTTATGACAACGCGTTTAAGCTCCATTGCGTATCGATTACTTCGTATTGTTCTCGATATACTCTACTGCCTGTCCTACAGTACCGATCTTTTCGGCTTGATCGTCGGGGATGGCAATATTAAATTCCTTCTCAAATTCCATGATCAGCTCCACTGTGTCGAGTGAGTCTGCGCCGAGATCGTTGGTAAAGCTGGCTTCCATGGTCACTTCTGATTCGTCAACGCCAAGCTTGTCAACGATGATCTTTGTTACTTTTGACTTAATGTCTGACATAACAGTACTGGTTTAGTGTTTAATTTCGGTTTGCAAATAAATGAATAAA
>PXBH01000092.1 GCA_003565555.1 Cryomorphaceae bacterium
CGCCGAGAAAATTTCCCGTAAGGTACAGTACGGCCGGCACGGCAATAATCGGGAGGGTGATCAGGTAGTGCACCACCCCGAAGCCGCTCATGCTGAAAGCGCCGCCCTCGTCGGGATCAATCTTGAGAGAACTGATTCCGGCTACGAGCAGGTAGACCATGCCCGAGACGGTGGCATTGATCAAAAGCATGGCTCCCGCCGCCCAAAACAGGCCCGGAACAAAAGCCGAGTAAGGCAAAGTGAGCAGCCAAGTGAGCACCGACGTAAGTGCCAAGAAGTAATATTTTCCCAAGAATATCTGCCGAAAGGACTGACCCCGGGTGAGCAGGAAATCCATGTGAAAACTGTTCCATGAGAGGGCGAGTTGCCCGTGGTTCAAGGTGGCCATACCGGTAAGCACGAAGGCCAGGGCCATGACCAAACCGTTCGACAATTCGGCCGAATCCTTAATGAGGAGGATCGGCAAGAGCAGGGTCACCAAGCTCAGGACAAAATACTGCCGGGCACGCTTGTTTCGAAGCACGAGCCTCACCTCCATATCCACAAGTTCGCCGGCGGGGCCGTACTTTCCGAAAAAACCGAAAGTACCGCTTCGCCCGTAATTTCGCTCGAAAGCGCCGAGGGTTTCCTCGCCGGCCGTGCGGGTGAAGTAGGTGCGCAGGTATCGGTATAAGCCGGCGGGCACGGCAGCCACCAGCGGCCAAACCCACACCGCACCGACGACCGCAGAGATACCGGCACCTATGGGCAGCGCAGCGCTGAATCTTCCGGACAATTCAGCCCAGAGCAGAAATGCTGTGCCCGCCAGACCCGCCAGTGCCGTAAACGCCTGCGTGCGCACCGCCACCGCGATGAAGGCCAGTAAGTGTGACGAAAACGCAAGTACGCCGGCGATAAAAAAATAGCCGATTTCAATCTGCAATCCCTGACCGCGAACCCCGGTGAAATAAAAAGGAACGATCAAAAACCAAGGCAGCAAGGTCCAAATGCTCAAGAAGGACCTCCGAAGCATCACCCGCGCGAGGATGCGTCGGGGCAGCGGCAACACAAGGTAGGGCCTCAGCACGTGAACGGGAAATTTTTGGAAGAAATACCGCACGATGAGCTCCGCACAAAAATACAGGAAGATAAACCCCATACCCACCGAAAAAGAATCGTCGTCAGGATAATAGGTCTCCAATAAGCTACCCCCGACCAGGCCCGCTACCGAAAGCGTCACGGCAAGGTTGAGCCCGAGAAATGCCAAAAGGGCGGTCTCGAGCAATTTATGGCCCAGCCCCTTTGAGCGTACAAAACTGAGCCAAGCATGGCGAAAAAGGGTTCGGTTCACATTCACGGAAGCGAAAGTACGGCAAGCAAATATGAATGGCCATGAAAATTACACGGGCGGTCGATATTTGTATCCTTTTGACGCGAAGGGCAAGGTTATGCGGCGATTGCGGATTTTGCAAATACCCGGTTCGGGCAGGGAGACATCGAAGCCCCGGGCTCAACCGCTGAGCCTAAATCCTAGGGTGAACCGTACGTAGAATGCTTCCGCAGGAGAAACCGTAACAGGCTTCCGATAGAGGGAGTGAGAGGTGCGCGGAGGTACAAGCGGAGCGTCCTCCCGCTCGGCGGTCAGCACAAACGAGGTGTCGCCGCCGAATGCATAGCCTGCGCGCAATTCGAGAAAGGCAAAGTCTTCGTTGCTGAATGCCGCCCGATTGGCCAATCCCGAAAGATTAAGGCGAATCCCTGCCCCTGCGGAAAACATGGCCTGCAAATCGCGGTGAAGGTCGAAACTGTTCACAACAGCATCCTCATCATCCACCCGCCGATCCGGGTCGCGCAAACAGAGCCGGAGAATCATCCGATTCAGCGTCAACCCCGCATCCGCGAAGGCCGTGACGCGCTTTCCTTGTCTGAAATCACGGCGAAGGTCAAAGGTGTACAAGGTATTGCGCTGCACCACATTCGCGTCGACCGGGCGGAGACGGCCGTCGTAGTAGTACTCGCCGCGAAAATTAATGTCGTCGAGTTCTGCCTGACTCAGGCGTACACCGAAAGTCCAAGGGCTCCACGCACCTCCGATCCTGCCCCCCATTGTGAAAACGGCAGGACGCCCGTGTGCCGAAAAGAGTGAGCCTTGATAACCGAAAAGTTCGCCGCCCGCATCCAATTCGTACCGGACAGACGGAATAACCTCGGTGGTATCCGCCGCAGCGGCACCTGCCTCGGGATATGCATGGGAAAGCAGTAAAAACAGGAAAATGCAGCGGGGATATCTCATGGCTTTTTTTCTGATGGTTCAGGCAAAAACAATTCCGAAAAGTATTCATTCACATATTTTTGCAGAAATCAGCGGGTCATGGCTCTGCCTTCCCTTGACGCATCGAAGCAACTCCGGGTGTCGCCCGTTTTCTCCCCGGGTAACTGCTGAGATTTTGTTCGGCCTCCGGTGCCCTTCCCTCGGATTTGGCGCACCTCGCAGCAGCGGACAGCGGCTCAGACGAAAACTTTCCCAAACCGCGTTTCCGCCGTACCTTTGCGCCCTCTATGGAAGTGCTCTTACACACCCTCCCCAACGGTCTTCGCATGGTACACAAGCCCACCCGCAACGGGCAGGTAGCCCACTTCGGTATTACCGTCAATGCAGGCTCCCGCGATGAGCGCGAAGACGAGCAAGGCCTCGCCCATTTCATCGAGCACTGCCTCTTCAAAGGGACCGAGCGGCGGAAGGCATTTCACATCCTCAACCGGATGGACAGCGTAGGAGCAGAGCTCAACGCCTACACCACCAAGGAGGAAACGGTGATTTACGCCTCTTTCCTCAAGAACCACTTCAAGCGCGCTGTGGAAGTGGTGGCCGACATCGTGTGCCGATCGGTGTATCCCGAAAAGGAGATTGCGAAGGAGCGCGACGTCATCATCGACGAAATCCTGAGCTACCGTGACAGCCCCGCCGAATTGATCTTCGACGATTTCGAAGAGCTGATGTACGGTGACCATCCGCTGGGGCGCAACATTCTGGGCACCCCGGAAAGCGTCGCCGCACTGAGTCGGAACCACATTTTGTCCTTCACGGCGCGGAGGTACAAGCCCTCCGAAATGGTGCTGAGCAGTGTGGGCAATGTAGACTTCCGTAAAATAGTGCGTATGGCAGAGCAGTACTTCGGCGACCTGCCTTCAGGCACACCCGATGCACCCCGCATACCGGTAAAAACGGTGCACACCGAACGCCGTGAGGAATCGCTCGACACCTTTCAGGCCCACCTGATGATCGGCGGAGAGGCACCGCACAACCACCATCCGCTGAGGGCGGCCACGGTTTTGGTCAACAATTACCTGGGCGGTCCGGCCATGAACTCCCGCCTCAACATGAACATCCGGGAGCGCCACGGCATCGCCTACAATATCGAGTCGGCCTACACCCCCTACAGCGATACCGGCGTGATCAGCATCTACCTCGGTACAGACAAAAAATTTCTGGCGCGCAGCGAGCGCCTGATCCGAAAAGAGCTGCGCAGCTTACGCGAAAAGCAGCTCACCCCCACCGCCCTGCACCGCGCGAAGGAACAGCTCAAGGGTCAGCTGGCCCTGGCATCCGAAGGCGGTGTCAACCTCATGCAGGCCCTCGGCAAGAGCCTGCTCAACCACGGAACCATCGACACGGCCGAGCAAATACTGCGGGAAATAGACGGCGTCACTGCCGAGCAGGTACTCGAAGTGGCAAACCGGTGTTTTGAGGAGGGAAAGATGGGGGTGTTGGTATATCGGTGAGAGCAGTTGATTGCGAATTTATGCCCTGCCGATCTCTGAGGGCTTTATTGAATCGAAGCCCGACTCCTTCTGCAATCAGTCCAAGGCAGTCAATATTCCTGTCTTAATTTCATCCCGGCGGAGCGGCCACAACATTTACGGCATGGCTTCCTGATCCGCATCGTGGAAATAAGTTCGGCTTTTCCAGACTTGAAAAACAGAACCATCGTAGTATTTCTCTGAATAAAATCCCATCATCTCTTTGATTGAATAATTTTTGTGCCGGTCCGTTTGTCTATACCTGAAGAAAAATCGGGTGAAGGTTGTGATTTGCCGCCGATTCAAGTTTTCCTCATTCGATTGATATGAGGTCAGGTCCCTGCCGCGTTGATAGGGAGGGAGTGGCGCGCTTTTTCAGCGCGTTACCGGCCTGCCGACTTTGGCTAATATGAAGGCGGGCAGGTATCGAGAACGATTTAGAATCGGAATTTCAGAGTAATAGGATATCGACTTATCGCTTCAGCCTCTTGATATAGCGAGCAAATTTATACTCTGAATTTCAATAAGATATATCGTCACATCGAGTGTTTTTTGACAGAGCGCAGCGGAGGCAAAAAATGTATCGAGATGCTTGAAAGAAAAAATTCAATGAAAATGTCATCTCCCTCCGAAGCATCTCGATACATTTTTTTGGCCACAAGGCCTGTGCTTTATCAAAGGGCGGTACAGGCC
>PXBH01000022.1 GCA_003565555.1 Cryomorphaceae bacterium
CGGCCTTCTTCGTAGTTTTCATAGTGCCATATCGGGAAGTTTTGGCACATGGCGAGGCCCCAAAAGGCCATGGGCATTTCGGGATCTGCTGCGGCCGCTTTCGCGAAAGCTTCACCCGCATCGGTATATTCGAAACTGTGCAGGAGGAGGAGTCCGCGCTCAAAATGCGGAAGGGCCTCAGCACTGCCCGTCACCTCGAGATTTACCGTGCCGAGTCGGGAGCGCTGCTCGGCTCGGGGGCCGCAGCTGAACAAAAGCAAAACGAGGCTGAAGGTGCCGAAGGTGCGCAATAGAGAAATCATGGTTTTCAAAGGTACGCATTCAGCGGCGGTGCGCGAACCGATGTGACGGGCGCCCGCCTTCGACGGCCTTGCAGACTTTACCAACCCCAACTGCCTTCAATTCCTTTGAAGGGGCCCTTGATATTCGAAGTAATCCACCCGCCGTAAAATTCTCCGGGTTGCGGGATGACGGTCTCCCCGTTGACCGTACAGCGCTCCGTGCGGCCGGGATAAAACGAGATATAGCCGGCGATCGGCGCAAAGGCCGGGGTCGGTGTTTCGTAATACCAAGCCGCATTCTCGCTCCGCTGATCGCCGCTGATCAGGTGGAAGTAGCGGCCCCTGCCCTTCCATTCGCAGTTCGTTTGCATCGGCGAGGGCTGCAATACGGCTTGATCTACATCTTCGGGCGGGAGGTAGTATCCCGGCGGGTGGCTCGTTTCAAGCACGCGGTAGGCTTTTACCGTCTTTGCGATGGGCCTTCCGGCAAAAAACACGACCACCTCGCCGCCGAATTTTTCGAGGCGGGGCGGACGCGGATAGTCCCACACGGATTCTTCTCCTTGCTTAACGGGGTCGGGTTTCGGTGTGCGCATTATTTCATCTTTTTAAAAGTGCGGAAGGGCAGGCATTTTTCATGAAAATACAACACCCGATCAGCGCTCAGGGTTTATTGCTTCGCCCGTGAACCCCAAAAAATCCTTCTGCAGCGGTGTCGGGCAAGAAGGAGGAGCCTCGTGCAGCAGGAGCGTTCTGCGGTGCGTGAGGAAGGTGTCGACCTCATTCCCTCTCGCTTGATAACACCTTTTAACCTTCAGCTGACGGGGAGGATTCGGCCCGGCATTATTGTTGAAAATATTCAGTAAAAATTGCGCCATGAGAAGCCTGATCCTGATTTTGTTTTTGGGTGCTGCGGCACCGCTTTCCGCGGAATCGATTCCCGCTACACTGCACATCGTGACCACCGGTTGCCGGGCTTATCCCGGAGCGAAGGTGTACATCAACGACGATTTAATCGCTGCCAAGCGGCACGGAGAGGCCCTCACTTACACCTTGCATTCCACCGGACGCATGGTGGTAAATACGGGAGAATCTCCGCGGCATTCGATGAACAGTGCCCTTCTCGATGTGGCTCCCGGCAGCACGCACTTCCTCAATGTGAATTGCCGCCGCGGACATGTGCGGGAGCTCAATGCCCGCCGCGGCGCCGACAAGTTTGAGCTGGCCGCGCGCAGGCTATACGCCGCCGAAGACCCCGATCTGCCCTTGCGGAGCTTGGGACAGGAGGTAGTGAAGGACCGCCAAATCTGAGGTGCTGCGGATCCTTTTAAACCCGTAAACGGTATCCGCCTTGTGCATCAGGGTGCGCAACAAGCCCGGGCGCAGCATTTCGGCACCCCCTCCCCTGTCATTGGCGCCCGGTGTAAACGGCCCATAAAATCAGCAGGGGGTGGATGAGGATGAGGCGCAACCACGAGACCGCGAGTCCGGCGCAGAGGCCGTCGGGCACGCAGCCCCCGATTCGGATGAAATGCACGTGAGAAGGGATAAAAAGCAGCAGCAATCCCACAATGGCATAGGCTGCGGCTTTTCTTGTTTTTGTGAAAAACAGACCCAAGCCGAGCAAGGTCTCGAGCGCTCCGGAAGCGTAATTGATAAAGTCGTGAAAGGGCAGGTAATCGGGGATGAGCGGCAGGTAAAATTCGGGGAACACGAAGTGATTCAGCCCCGCGAGGATGTAAAAGGCGCCCATGACCGCGACCGATATCCGCCCCCTCAGCTCAGCGCCCATCGCGTTTCTTTATGCACTTTTCGTAAAATCAGAAAGAACGGCACCCACCAAATCAGGTCGTTGGTGATGAGTGTGTAGGCAAAACTGAGGGGCACCTCCCCTTGCAGGTAGTTGAATACGAAGCCGACGGGGCCGAATATTTTCCCCAAAAATCCGACAGCCACAACGGGCCAATGCCTGAGGGGGTTGTAGCTCGCCCACCAATACCCGAGGCCGTACACGCCGATCACCATGCCCATGCCCTGCCACACCATAGGATGGTTGAGGGGCTCCATGCCCGTGAGGGAAAAGAAGTGCTGCGGAAACAGCACCACCCACGCGCCCCAAAGCACATTGTACACCGCCGCCAAACGAAGGGTGGTTTTCATGCAGTCAGCAACAAACCAAGGGAGAATAAGTTCGGGGGGTGCCAAGGGCCGGAGGGAGGGGGTGCGGAACGTACGGCCCGTGTTGCCGTCGCTTTCCGGGTTGTAACACGGGTATTTCGGCGAGCAAGAGGAAACACATGAATAAAATGCATCCGCATTTCCCCGGTGATGAGCGTACGCCGTTCCTCAAAAATCAAAACTCGTTTTGTATATTGTCGAATTAACCAACCCGCAACCTCCGTGAAAATCCTGCGCCTCCTCCTGCTCTTTTCCCTTCCTTTTTCGGGCATCTTTGCCCAATGCCCTGCGCCCGAAGTCCTCAATTGGCAGTTCACCGGCGTTGACAGCGTTACGATCACAGCCGATTTTCCGGAAGGAGCCGTTGCATACGAATTGAGTGTTGCCGGTATTTATCACAACGCCATCTTCCCCTCAGCAGACACGCTCACCTTTACAGAAGGAGCCGATCCCGGCATTGCCGTGCTCGGGATTGATCCTTCGTCCTTGGTGCAACCCAACCACGATCCGGCGACGGCGTACTTCGAAGCCAATCTGCGGGTGCAGTGTACATCGGGAGAATGGTCAGAACCCCACCAATTTTATGTCAGCCCTTTCTCGCTGCTGAACAATTTGGATATTGAATGTGTGAACCCGTTTTTAACCATAGCTAATACTTCAACCTACATTCCATTGGGATTCGGTCAGGAAATTGAAGTTGAAGAAGGAGATACGACCCTTTACGTGGAAGACATCAGCTTCTTCATCGATCTTTACTCCCGCACAGATCAAATTATTATGATGTTTATCACGAGCCCTTCAGGAACCGTAGCTCTTCTCCAAACCTTCGCCCTTTCCGAGAGTTCAAACCCTGTGAGCATCCTGTTCACTGACAGCGGAGAGCCTATCACCGACGGAGAAACTCTAGGTGTATTTGCGCCAATGTCTCCTCTTTCTGCCTTCATCGGTGAGCCCGCAGCGGGTACTTGGTTCTTTCACCCCATTGAATTCACCAATGCCTACCCTTCTGTACTTATCGCCGGTTGTCTCAATATTAATGCAAGTCCGTGTCTCTCGTCTGCTTCGGGTAAGGCGTTTTACGATTTCAATGCAAACGGAGTGCAGGACGATGAAGAGCCTGCTTTCACCCATGCGCCCGTCGTGAATACGCTTGACAGCTCCGTGTTTTTCACAAGCTCGGTAGGCATGTTCAACCGCTGCGATGTCGAGGGGCCTTACAATTTTGCCCTCGCCGAACCACCGCTCTGGTACATAAGCACGCCCGAATCTCACAATATAGATGTAGCAACGGGTGAATCACTCACAGGTCTCGACTTCGCGTTGGTTCCCGATGGTGAAGTCTTCGACCTGAATGTCGACATGTACAGCATGGGCTTCGACCGTCCCGGTTTTTCGAACTCCTACGTCATCACCTGCACCAATCAGGGCAATACCTGTGTAGACAATGTGACCCTTGAAGCGGAGCTCGATGCCCTCCTCACTGTTACCGGGGTCACGGGCGGAGAGTCGTCCGCCTTTTCGGCAAATACGGTTACCACAGCGCTCGGCACCCTCTGCCCGTTTACCGGCGTCACGGTGCAAGTCTACCACACCCTTCCCGATACGGTGGCCCTCGGCACAGCATTGCAATCTTCGGTCACCTTACTGCCCACGGAGGGCGACGGCAATGCGCAGAACAACACGGCAAACCTGACCACCGAAGTCGTCGGTTCTTTCGACCCCAATGACAAGCAGGTGAACAAGAAGGAGATCGATGAGAGCTTTATGGAGAATGAAGAATACCTCTACTACCACATCCGTTTTCAGAACACGGGCACCTTTTACGCCGAATTTGTCATCATCTCCGATACCATTGACGACCTTCTCGACTTCAGCACCTTCGAGCTGCTCGATGTGTCCCACAATGTGGAGCTCTCCAATGAAGGGCGCAAGATTGATTTCACTTTCAACAATATCTTCCTCCCCGACAGCACCACCGA
>PXBH01000132.1 GCA_003565555.1 Cryomorphaceae bacterium
ACGGGTGCCTGCCTCGATGTGCTGGAATACGAGAAGAGATCACTTGAGGGCCTGCATCCGGGAGAAATGCCGGAAGCGCTGCGGTACATCACCGAGAGCGACCGCACCCTGCTCACCCCACACATTGCGGGATGGACCCGGGCTTCATACTACAAGCTTTCCGCTGTGCTGGCGAAGAAGATTATCGCAGGGCATTTTTGACTTTTGCGAAAATCTCGACCGAATACCCTCAAAAGAAAATTTCCTGTGCCGCGCGGTAGGTATTCGCGTGGGCTTCAACGATCACCGCGATGCGCTCCGAATAGCCCCCGCCCATATTGAATACCACGGGCACCCCGTTGACACGGGCAGTTTCAAACACAAAGATGTCGCGCTGCCTGCAGCCTTCGGGGGTGAGTGAGAGGCGCCCCAACTTATCGGATGCCAGCACATCCACACCCGATTGGAAAAAAATAAGATCGGGCTCAACCTCCTGAACCAAACGCGGAAGGGCATTGCGCAGTATCTTGAGGTAGGCCCTGTCATCGGTGCCGTCCGGCAGCGGGATGTCGAGATCGGACTTTTCTTTCTTGAGCGGATAATTCTTTGCTCCGTGCATGCTGAAAGTAAATACCCGAGGTTCATTCTCGAATATTTTGGCCGTGCCGTTGCCCTGATGTACATCGAGGTCTACCACGAGTAAACGCGAAAGGCCTCTGCAATCCAAAGCGTGGCACGCGGCAACAGCAGCGTCATTCAGCAGGCAGAAGCCCTCTCCTCTGTTGCGGTAGGCGTGGTGGGTTCCTCCGGCTATATTTCCCGCCGCTCCGTATTGCAGGGCAAAATCGACGGCCTGAACGGTACCGCCGGTAATGGCGAGTTCACGCGCTACCAGTTGCTTGCTCAGCGGAAATCCTGTGGCACGCTCTTCCTTCCTGCTCAGATTGACTGCTTTCAGCTTATCGAAGTATTCGGGATCGTGCACTTTGAGCACTTCTGCATTGCTTGCAGGCCGCGGATCGAAAAAATTATCTTCGCTCAGTGTGCCCTCGTATCGAAGCTGCTCAGGCAGAAGGCTGTACTTTTCCATCGGGAAGCGGTGGCCCTCCGGAAGCGGATGGGCATAGCAGCTGTTGAAAGCTATTTTGAGCATGTAAAAACAAAAAGGTGCGGTGATTCAAACAAGGGTCCCGCAGCAAAGTTTACCGCTCAGACATGGCCCGTACCTCTGAACGCAGCACCTTCAGGGCAACATCATTGGGCATGTTTTCCACTTTCGAAGCCGTCTCGAATAGCTTGCGGCTCAAATCCATACCCGTAGCATTGGTTTTGAGGCCGTCACCCGTGGCAGAAATAAAGCCCATCATCTCGTCTTTCGCATTTTTGATGAGTTCCCAGACGCTTTCGCTCACGTAAATTTGCTGAGAGAGGTTGTGGTCGAATTCTTCCCGAATGGCCCGAAGCATATCGGACTGAAGCATTTTGGCGCTCATCCCGTTTTGATGCAGGCGCATCACAAGCCGATCCGGCGCTATGCGCTCCAGATAGAGCGCAAACCGCTCTGCAGCTCGGAGCTTGAGCTCAATCACCGATGCAGGAGAGCCTGTCGGTGCAGCCCTTTCTTCAGGGGCCTTTTTTTCGGCGGGCTTTGTATCAACGGAGCGGGAAGCCTGCGCCGCCGCTGCCCGATGCTTGTCGCGTTCCTTGGCATACCTCAGGTATTCGTGAAAGATATAGATGAGGGTAAAACAGACGATCAGCGCGGGGAGCACGTCGGCAAACAGTGAAAACAAATCGGGCATTTTCAAGAGGATTTTGGAACCAAAAGTAGTAAACGAAAGCACTGCCGCGGAGTTGCGTGAAATATCCGCAAATTATAGAACGGAGGCAAAGCAGGTAGTCTCAGCGCCCGGAATCAGGTGCTCTTTACTCAGCCCTCTGTGAGCGCCATCCGCGCGGTGCTCCTGCTCTTTTGTTCTACCAAAACCTGCTTGCCGATCAATAATCTGCTGATGGTGTCGGGATCGTAGTGGCGAATGGTGACCAGCTCGCAGGGCGCGTTGTAGAGCACTTCGTACCCCGTTTTGCACCTCTTGATGAGAGATTCCAATTTAGACGGAACAAAGTCGGTGCAAACGGAAAAATTGATAGCCGAATTTTGCATCAAATGAATTTTCATGCCGTGCTCATCGAAAAGGCGGAACAATTCGCTGAGGTTGTCTTCCGCCACAAAGGAAAAGTCGCGCGGAGTGAAACTGATTAAGGCCTGATTCACCTTGAAAATGTACGAAGGCATCAGCGAATCACTGAAGGTAGAGCGCTCGATGACCGTGCCTTCCTCTTCAGGCTTCAGAAATGAGCGCACATAAAGGGTGATATCCTTGTTTTGAAGGGGTTTGATGGTTTTCGGATGTATGACTGAGGCACCGTAATAGGCCAATTCGATGGCCTCTCTGTAGGAAATCCTCTTGAGCAGGACTGCTTCTTTGAAATATTTCGGATCTGCATTGAGTACCCCGGGCACATCCTTCCAAATGGTTACGTCCCTCGCAACCAGCACGAAAGCGAGTACAGCCGCAGAAAAATCGGAACCTTCCCGACCCAGGGTAGTGGTATTTCGCTCCTCCGTATGGCCTATGAACCCCTGCGTAATCATAATGGAGCGGCCGCCTTTTGAGGCTGCAGCTTCGATTTCCTTCCACTTAGCGCCCACCAGCTCCTCCGTTCGGGTCCAATTGACCCGAGCTTCGCGGTACCTTGCATCGGTGCGGATAAGGCGGCGTGCATCGGCCCATACATTCTCAAGGCCGGCGGCATTCAGATAGTACGATATGATGAGGGTGCTGAAGAGCTCTCCGTAGCTCACGATGCGGTCGTAATCAAAATCAAAATTGTCGGAAGGCTCACGCTCCAGATTGTTTTTCAGTCCGTCAAAAAGCAGTTCGAGTTTTTCCCGAAGCGCTTCGCCCGGCACAGCCAAATCGCGCACAATCTCTTCGTGAAACTTTTGTAATTCAGCAAATTTCTCCCATACGGCGGGCTCACCTTTCACATAGTGGTCAAGAATACGCTCCAGCGCATTGGTGGTCTTTCCCATCGCCGAAATCACCACAACAAGATCCTTTCCCGGAAACTGTTTTATGATCCGTGCTACATTCTCCACGGCGCCTGCATCCTTTACGGAGGCACCGCCAAACTTGAATACCTTCATTACTTATTTTAAGGGTTTAAGGGGATCGATTTCGACATACACATTGAGCCACTCCGCATCGAAGCGGGCGCCGAAGCGTTTGTAGAACCGCACCGCATCTTCATTCCAATCAAGCACTTGCCAATACACCCGGCCATAGCCCCTTCGGCCGGCAATGCGGATCACTTCTTCCAACAGGGCCGCACCGATTCCGGCATTGCGCGCGGATTCGCGCACCACCAGATCTTCAAGATGGACGGCAGGCCCCTTCCAGGTGCTGTACTTTTCGTAAAAAACAGCGGTGCCCGCCACGGCGCCGTCGCGGATGGCTACAAGGGCCTCGGCGAAAGGTTTTTTACCGAAAAGGTGCGCTCTGAGCTCCTCGACGGAAACCTGCATCTCGTGCTCCGCCTTTTCAAAAACGGCAAGCTCCCGAATCAAGTTGTTGATCGCTGCACAGTCGTCGGGGGCGGCGGGTCTCACATGTAGCGCTTCTCTCACGGCACAAAGGAAAGAAATTCAACCTTTACCTGTGCCTCCCGAATCAGAATATAGCGGGGTAGCGGCCGTGAAAAGAGCAAAAAGTCCGAGATTTCAACCGTGATATTCCGCTGTGCAATCAGTCAAAAATCACCATATTTGCACACCTACCGCCATCAACCCATGAACAGAGTCGTTACCCTCAGCGAATTTATTGTAGAACGGCAAGCCGACTTCCCCTTTGCCAAAGGAGAACTTTCTCGTCTGCTCAGTGCCATAAGGCTGGCCGCCAAAGTTGTAAACCGCGAAGTCAACAAAGCCGGACTGGTGGACGACATCCTCGGCAGCTCCGGGGCCGAAAATATTCAGGGCGAAGTGCAGCAGAAGCTCGATGTGTACGCAAACAATCAAATGATCAATGCGCTGCGCGCGCAACAGGAGGTATGCGGAATCGGATCAGAGGAAAATGATGAAGTCATCGCCTTCGACAAGGGGCAGGCCTTATGGGGCAAATACATCGTGATGATGGATCCCTTGGACGGCTCTTCGAATATCGACGTCAACGTATCCATAGGAACCATATTTTCGATTTACCGACGCAAGTCAAAAGCGGGCACCGTGGCTACGGCGGAAGACTTCCTGCAGCCGGGACTCGACCTGGTAGCAGCGGGATACGTGATTTACGGATCTTCTACAATGCTGGTATTCAGCACCGGAAACGGAGTGAACGGCTTTACGCTGGACCCGTCTATCGGGGTATTTTGCCTCTCCCACCCCAATATGAGGGTACCGAAAGACGGCCGAATGTACTCGATCAACGAAGGAAACTACCGCCAATTTCCGGAAGGGGTAAAACGGTACATCAAGTACTGCCAAGATGAAGACGCTGCGACGGGCCGGCCCTACACGAGCAGGTATATAGGCTCGCTCGTAGCGGATGTGCACCGAAATATGATCAAAGGCGGCATCTACATCTACCCGAGTACCGGATCAAATCCCGACGGAAAATTGCGCCTGATGTACGAGAACATTCCGCTGGCCTTTATCGTTGAGCAGGCAGGCGGTCGCGCGACGGACGGAAAAAACAGAATACTCTCCCTGACGCCCGAGCATTTGCACCAGCGCACACCGCTTTTCATCGGCTCCAAAAATATGGTCGACAAAGCAGAGGCCTTTATGGAAGAGTACAGCAGCACGTCTGCAGCAGTGAAGAATGAAAATTGAAGAAATTGCCCGCCTCTACCGTGAGAACAACCGCTCCTCACTGATTGCGAATGCACTGAAGTCTGAAAGGGCCCGGGTAGCCCTCACGGGATGCACGGGTTCGGGGCCTGCGTTTTGGGCTGCCGCCGTGGCGGTACATACGGAAAAGGACCACGTATTCGTGCTCAACGACAAGGAGGAAGCAGCTTATTTTCACAATGATCTGCAGAAACTCGAAGGCGGTTTCTTCGCCGCACACTTCTTTCCCGAGACTTATCGTGTGCCCTACCAAAGCGAAGAGACTGACAATGCCAATATCGTACTGCGCGTTGAGGTGTTGAAAGCGCTTTCGCAAAAATCGAGAAAACCAAAGCTCACCGTGACCTACCCCGAAGCGCTTTCCGAGCGGGTAGTCACCAGAAAACAGCTCAAAAGCCACTCCTTCAAGATCAAGGCGGGAGAAACTTACAGCCTGTCCTTTCTGAATGAATTGCTCACGGAATACCGCTTTGAACGCACAGACTTTGTGTACGAACCCGGGCAATTTTCCGTGCGCGGGGGCATATTGGATGTGTTCTCCTTCGGGGAGTCAAGCCCGTTTCGCATTGAGTTTTTCGGAGATGAGGCAGAATCGGTGCGGAAATTTGATCCCGTGAGTCAGCTCTCCACGGGCACGGTGAAGCACTTTACACTGATTCCCAATGTGCGAAACAAGGCCATGCTCGAAGCGCGGGAAGGATTTTTGGACTACCTCGATCCGAATACCACCGTGTGGTACAAAGATTTGTCTTTTGTCACCGACCGAATTGATACCGCATATGAGGGCGCCGTAAAGCAATATGAGAAAATCAATTCGCCGATCAACCACCTCCCTCCCGAGGATCTGTTTATCACCGGCGGCTCATTTGCAGAAAAGCTCAGCGAAATGCGGCAGGCGGTCTTGGGCAAAGCCCCCGACAATTTTCTGAAATTTGACGCCGCACAAAAACCGCAACCGACCTTCAACAAAAACTTTGAGCTACTCATCAATCAGCTCAAGAAGAACGAAGAAGACGGCTATGTGAACTGCATTTTTGCGGGAAACCCCAAGCAAACCGAGCGCCTCGAACGCATTTTCAAAGATCTGAATTCAGCGGTGAATTTTCACCCGATTCACACCGAAATCTCCGGCGGGTTTTCAGACGGCGACCTGCTTTTCTGTTGCTATACAGACCATGAAATTTTCGAACGCTATCACCGGTTTTATCTGAAGGAAGGCTTCAAGAAAAATAAAGAAGCACTCACCATCAAGGAGCTGAACAGCCTGATGCCCGGTGATTACGTGACCCACATCGACCACGGTGTGGGCAAATTTTCAGGCCTGGAAAAAATAGATGTCAACGGAAAGGAGCAAGAAGCCATACGGTTGATTTACCGCGGCGGAGACATCCTCTACGTGAGCATTCACAGCCTGCACCGCATCACAAAATACAGCGGAAAAGACGGTACCGAACCCACCGTGAATAAACTGGGCAGCGGCGCTTGGCAGAAGACGAAAGCCAAAACAAAGAGCCGTGTAAAACAGATCGCCTACGACCTGATTAAGCTTTATGCAGAGCGCAAGGCAAAGAAGGGATTTGCCTTCTCGCCCGATAACTACCTGCAAACCGAACTCGAAGCTTCCTTCATCTATGAGGACACCCCGGATCAAGTGAAATCGATTCAGGCGGTGAAGGATGACATGGAAGCGGAATACCCTATGGACCGCCTGATATGCGGAGACGTGGGCTTCGGCAAAACAGAGATTGCCATCCGGGCGGCTTTTAAGGCTGTTTGCGACAGCAAGCAGGTGGCCGTGCTTGTACCCACGACGGTACTGAGTATGCAGCACTTTAAAAACTTCAGTGAGCGCCTGCGTGAATTTCCCTGTCGGGTGGCCTACATCAACCGTTTTATCAGCCCGAAAAAACAAAAAGAAACCCTGAAAGATCTGGAAGAAGGGAAGGTGGACATCATCATCGGCACCCACAAACTGGTGGGAAAGCAGATTAAATTTCGGGACTTGGGGCTGCTCATCATCGACGAGGAGCAGAAGTTCGGTGTTGGCGTGAAGGACAAACTCAAGACCATCAAGGCCAACGTGGATACCCTCACCCTCACGGCTACCCCCATACCCCGCACCCTTCAATTTTCGCTGATGGGAGCGCGTGACCTCAGCATTATCAACACACCGCCGCCCAACAGATTTCCCGTGCAAACGGAGCTTTATACCTTCCATGAAGAGCTTATACGCGACGCGATCTCGTACGAAGTGAGCCGCGGAGGGCAGGTGTTTTTTGTGAACAATAAAATCGGGAATATCGCGGAGGTGGCGGGAATGATCGGGCGGCTCTGTCCCGACGTTCGCGTAGCCGTGGGTCACGGGCAAATGGACGGTACCAAACTCGAGCAGGTCATGACAGACTTCATCGACGGGGTGTACGACGTGCTGGTAGCGACCACCATCATCGAGTCGGGCATTGACATCTCGAATGCCAATACCATCATCATCAACAATGCCAATGAATTTGGCCTGAGCGATTTGCACCAACTCCGAGGCCGGGTGGGCCGCAGCAACAAGAAGGCTTTCTGCTACCTTTTCGCTCCGCCGCTCTCCGCAGTATCGACTGAGGCGAGAAAACGGCTTCAGGCCATCACACAATTCAGCGATTTGGGCAGCGGCCTGAACATTGCCATGCGCGACCTGGATATCAGGGGTGCAGGCAATCTGCTGGGAGGCGAGCAAAGCGGGTTCATCAATGAATTGGGTTTTGAAACCTACCAAAAAATTCTGGATGAAGCCGTGCGCGAACTCAAGGAATCCGAATTTAAAGAACTGTATAAGGACGAAACCGATAAGTCGGGAGCCTACGTAAGTGATTGCGTGCTGGAGACCGATATGGAAATCCTTATCCCCGACAGCTATATCACCGACATCACCGAACGGCTCTCCGTGTACCGCGAGCTGGACAACCTCTTGAGCGAAACAGAACTTGAGGAGTACAAAATTCGGTTGAAAGACCGTTTCGGTGAGCTACCGCGACAAACCCTCGCGCTCACAGAAGCGATCAAGCTGCGCAGAACCGCCGCGGACATCGGCTTCGAAAAGCTCACCCTCAAAGGCGGGAAGCTGATAGGATTTTTCGTTGCAAAGCAAGATTCGCCCTACTACGGCAGTGCGGCATTTTCCGCCGTACTGGATTTCATTAAGAATAACCCACCCGGCTATAAAATGTACGAGAAATCGGGCCTTTTGCGCCTCTCCGTTTCGGAGGTGTACGACATAGAGACGGCCGCCGCTCGCCTTGCTCCGCTCACCGTGCGTCAGGGTGTGTCGGCATAAATGCACGGTAGGAGTTACATGAGTTTTTAAATACCTTTGGCACATCCTTTGCCCACTGAGGGCTAAACCATCTCGGGATATGAAAAAGACAGCGATTTTTACCCTTCTGCTTCTACTGACAGGTGCCTCAATGATGGCACAGAATCGGCAGGCGCGTCAGCGTCAGGTGGTCACTTTTCAAGAGCGCCGCGGGGTAACCCTCTCGGGCGGACTTCAGATTGCCGTACCCACCGGCGAATTTGCCGAAAATTACGGCAGGCTGCCTTTCGGGCTGAATGCCTTTCTGAGCGTTCCGCTGCTCAATGCCCCGATTGAAATCGGCGGAGGCTTTGCTTGGAATCATATGGCGAGTTCCCGAGAGGATGTAAACATTCAATCGAGCGCCAACGGCGATGTAGGGACCCTGCGGATCAACGGAAATTCGTACACCTATCAGATTCACGGGCGCCTTCGCCCCTTTAACGGCCGCTTCAGGCCCTACGGAGAAGTTTTCGTAGGTGCCAGAAACTTCAGCACGACGAGCAAATTGCAAACCACGGGCGGCGTGTCGCCGACAGAACGCCTGGACCGAAGCTTTACCTTCATCGCAGGCTGGGGCGTAGGGGCTAAATACGAAATGACGCCCGGAGTATTTTTGGAAGCGCGCTTTGAAAGCAGTATAGGCAGCAAAGCCACATACATTGATCCCGAGTCGATTTCAATCACCGACAGCAATAACTTTGACTACCGAAACCTCGAGTCGCGCACAGATCAGTGGGCGCTCAGCGTAGGAGTGGCTTTCGCATTTTAGCGCTTTCCGCAAATTGAGGATCAAGCCGTGCTCCGCATGGCCTCCACAGGCTCCATTTTTGCAGCGGTAACAGCGGGCACGATACCCGAAATAATACCGATGGCCGCGGAAAAACCGAGGCCGGTCAGGATGTTTTTCACCGTAAGGATCAGGTCGAAGCCCGTAAGGCCCGAAGCCGCCAAAGTGAGTAGCCAGATCACAACCAAGCCCGCTGCGCCGCCGATCAGGCAAAGCACCACCGACTCGAACAGGAATTGAAAAAGTATGAAAGAACGCTTGGCTCCCAATGCTTTTTGAATTCCGATCATCCCCGTACGCTCGCGCACCGAAACAAACATGATGTTCGCAATGCTGAAGCCGCCTACGAGGATAGAGAATCCGCCGATGATCAGGCCCACGAGATTCAAAACCCCGAAAAGGTCGTCGAGGCTCGAACTGAGCATACTGCTTTTGTTCATCGCAAAATTATTCTCCTGATTGAGCCGCAGGCGCCTGATGCTGCGCATTTGCATTATGGCCTCCTGCTCCATAGCGCCGAAATCAATGCCCGGCTTGGGCCTGATTCCGATCTGGGTGCGGCCTTCGTTGAGCGAAAGAATATTTCGGGCAAAACCTGTAGGCATGATGGCCCACTCGTCGGCACCGTTGCCGATAATGCCCTGCCCCTCCTGCTTCAGGGTGCCGATCACCACGCACCTGAATCCGCCGGCTTTAATCCTTTTCCCGATGGGGTTTTCCTCCCCGAAAAGGCTCTTTGCTACATCGTGACCGAGCAGACAAACACCACGATTGCCCTCGAGCTCCGAAAGGGTGAAGGATCTCCCGCGGGCCACGTCGACGGTGATAAAGTTCTCAAAACCTTCCGTAACGGCGACAGCAGCCACGTTTTCTACGGCGGCATTTCCGTACTCGACGGTGCGGCGCGCGCTTGAGATAAAGGTCACGTGTTCAGCAGTGTTCAGTCTTCTTCGCAAAGCTTCCTGTTCTGCTTTGCTGACAGAGGGACGTTGTATATACTTCCACCACGCATACTCTGCATCGCCGGGCTCGGGAGCCCACGGCATGCGCTCGATGAAAACGGTGTCGTCTCCCAATTTGGAAAATGCACCGCGCACGCTTCGCTCCATGCTGTCCACCAATGTAAAGACAGAAATAATGGCAAAAATCCCGATGGTGATTCCCAAAAGAGATAGGAAGGTTCTCAGCTTATTGACTGACAGCGCATTCAATGCAAAATAAAAGCCTTCTCGGAGAAGATTGATGTAAATTTTCAGACGCATCGGTCGGGGCGGAGGGTACTTTATTTTTCAAAGTTAAGTCAAGCAGCGAAGGTCGGGGCTACCGTTCGTGTAATATCTCTACATCCCCGTTATCAACACTCGCTTAAATTTATCAACATAGCTGCATTCGCCTTGCATTGCAGGGCCTGCGGTAAGAATATTCTTGTTAACATTGTACCAACGCTTACCACAACAAATCACTTCCCCTTTGAGACGTATTGAATCAGCGCTCATATCGGTTTTCAACAAGGAAAATCTGGCACCGATCATCGAGCAATTGCACGCCCTGAACATCACGATTTATTCCACAGGCGGCACCGAAGCATTCATCAGAGACTTGGGTGTACCCGTGACTCCGGTAGAATCTCTGACCGATTACCCCAGCATTCTGGGCGGCCGCGTGAAAACACTCCATCCGAAAGTTTTCGGAGGCATCCTGAACCGACGGGAAGTGAATTCAGACGTGGCCGAGCTGGCGACTTACGAAATTCCCCCGATAGACTTGGTCGTGGTGGACTTGTATCCTTTTGAAAACACCGTGGCCTCCGGCGCTGAGGAGGCCGAAGTGGTCGAAAAGATCGATATCGGGGGCATTTCCCTGATTCGCGCGGCGGCCAAGAATTTTAAGGATGTGGTAACCGTACCCGCGGTTGATTACTACCCCCGACTGCTCGAAATTTTGACCGACGGGGGTGCTCAAACCGACCTCGAGACGAGAAAGGCACTCGCGGCGGCCGCATTCGAAATAAGCTCACACTACGACGCCGCCATATACAACTACTTTGCGAAAGACAGCTCTGACACACCTGCCCTGAAGGTGAGCGTCAAGCAATCAAAAGTACTTCGCTACGGAGAGAACCCCCATCAGGAGGGCCAATTTTACGGTGACCTCGATGCCATGTTTGACAAGTTGCACGGCAAAGAGCTGTCGTACAATAACCTATTAGATGTGGATGCTGCCGTGCATCTCGCCACAGAGTTTGAGAGCGGTGACCCGTGCTTTGCTATTTTGAAGCACAACAATGCCTGCGGCGCGGCGGTGCGCCCCACCCTCAGCGCGGCTTACCGCGACGCCCTCGCCGGCGATCCCGTTTCAGCCTTCGGCGGAATATTGATTACCAACAACACGATAGATGCCGAAACCGCCGCCGCCATCCATGATCTGTTTTGCGAGGTAGTGATTGCACCCGATTTTGCCGACGATGCGCTCGACATTCTCAAAGGCAAGAAAAACCGTATTTTGCTGAAGCGAAAAAATGCGCCCCTCCCCGATTTCACGGTGCGGACGGCCCTCAACGGCTACCTCAGGCAAGGTGCCGACCGCAAAACAGACGCGGAGAGCGGATTTACCTACGCGACGGGACAGCGCCCCTCTGCAGAAGAAGTTCAGGACCTCATTTTTGCTTCGAAAATCGCCAAGCACACCAAATCAAACACCATCGTACTGGCCAAAGGGCAGCAGCTTTTGGCAAGCGGTACGGGCCAGACCTCAAGGGTTGATGCGCTGAATCAAGCCATTGACAAGGCCCGGAAATTCGGCTTTGACCTCAACGGCTCCGTGATGGCTTCCGATGCATTTTTTCCCTTCCCCGATTGTGTCGAAATTGCCCACAAGGCGGGCGTGCGGTCGGTGATTCAACCGGGCGGCTCGGTAAAAGATCAACTTTCGATCGATTACTGTAACGAAAACGGCCTTTCGATGGTACTTACAGGTACGAGACATTTTAAGCACTAACTCCCCAACGACCCCTCCCCCATGGGCTTATTCAGCTTTTTTACACAAGAGATTGCCATCGACCTCGGTACGGCCAACACCCTGATCATTTTCAACGATAAAGTGGTGGTAGACGAGCCATCGATCGTCGCGAAAGATCGGGCCACCGAAAAAGTAATCGCCATAGGCCGCATGGCCCAGCAGATGCACGGCAAAACCCACGAAAATATTAAAACCATACGGCCGCTAAAGGATGGTGTAATTGCAGACTTTCAAGCTGCGGAAGCGATGATTCGCGGAATGATCAAAATGATCAAACCGGGAAAAAGCTTCTTCACACCTTCACTGCGCATGGTCATCTGCATTCCCTCCGGCATTACCGAAGTGGAAAAGCGCGCCGTAAGAGATTCTGCGGAGCATGCCGGAGCAAAAGATGTATACCTCATTCACGAACCCATGGCGGCGGCCATCGGTATCGGTATCGATGTGGAAGAACCGATGGGCAACATGATCATCGACATCGGGGGAGGTACGAGTGAAATCGCCGTGATTGCCCTGGGAGGAATCGTATGCGACAAAAATATTCGCGTGGCCGGAGACGAGTTCACCAGCGATATTGAAGAATACATGCGGCGCCAGCACAACATCCTCATCGGGGAGCGCACGGCGGAGCAAATCAAAATAGAAGTAGGTGCTGCCCTGCCGGAGCTTGACGATCCGCCGGAAGATTTTGCCGTGAGGGGCCGCGACCTTATGACGGGTATTCCGAAAGAGATTTCTGTGTCATCTGCCGAGATCGCCCATGCACTGGACAAATCAATTTCCAAAATCGAGGAAGCCATCCTCAGCGCATTGGAGCACACGCCTCCCGAACTTTCAGCGGATATCTACCGGACAGGAATCTACCTGGCAGGCGGAGGCTCTATGTTGCGCGGCCTCGACAAGCGAATTTCCATGAAAACCAAACTCCCCGTGCACATCGCCGAAGATCCGCTTCGCGCGGTAGCGAGGGGTACGGGAATCGCCCTGAAAAACATAGGCAGATACCAGTTTCTCATGCGCGACTAAAGCCGAAAGGAATACCACCCGATGCGGAATTTCATCCAATTTCTGGTCAAATACCACATATTTCTCTTTTTCATCGGGTTGCAAGTTTTGTGTTTTTGGCTCATCGTGAGAAACAACTCGTTTCACCAATCGAGTTTTGCCAATTCCTCCAACCGTATGGTTGGTAACCTGTTCGCCTTTAAGAATACGGTGACACAATATATCGAGCTTCAGAGCGTAAATGATGAGTTGGCAGAGGCCAATGAAGCCCTGAAAAATCGGCTCAACGAGAGCTTCATTCCCGTGAATGAGCATTTCGTAATGATCAATGACACCCTGAGAGAGAGAAAGTACCGTTACAAATCGGCCCGCGTCATCAACAGTTCCATCAATAAGCAACTGAACTTTATTACCATAGACAAGGGTCGGAAAGACGGACTAAAACCTGAAATGGCCGTAATCAATCCGCGCGGGCTGGTAGGGGTAGTAAAAGACGTCTCGGAGCACTTCAGCACCGTAATTCCCGTGATCAACCTGAGCTTCACGGCAAGTGCAGAACTGAAGCGTACGGGCAACTTCGGCTTGCTGAAGTGGGACGGTAAAGACCACCGATACGCGCAGCTCAACGACGTGCCGGGCCATGCCGATGTGCAAGTCGGTGACACCCTCGTAACGCGCGGCGCCTCGGGAATCTATCCCGTAGGAGTTCCCGTGGGAACGGTGGTTGAAAAGGAGCAGCGGCCGGGGAGCAATTTCCACCGCATCCGGGTGGAATTGTTTAATGATTTCGGAAAATTGCGGTACGTGTACGTGGCAGAAAACTTATTGCGACAGGAGCAACTGCGCTTAGAAGCAGAAACGGCAGAAGATGGCAGGTAAAATATTGAGAAATTTGGCTCGGTTCATCCTATTGGTTTTGCTCCAGGGGTTGATCCTCAATGATGCCCACCTTTTCCAAGGTATGGCGGTGCCTTTCCTGTATGTTTTTTTCCTTCTTATGCTTCCTCCGGAAACGCCGCGTTGGCTGGAATTGATGATCGGGCTGGCCTGCGGCTTGGCCATTGACATGTTTACCAATACAATCGGCATGCACGCCTCGGCATGTGTGCTGTTGACCTACCTGCGGCCTTTCGTGCTGAAGGGTATCGCTCCGCGCGACGGCTACGAGTTTGGTATGCGGCCCACCATCAGCGATATGGGGGCGGTATGGTTCGTAAAGTACGCGCTCGTGCTGATTTTCATGCACCATCTCTGGCTGTTTTTTCTCGAAGTGTATTCTTTCTCAGGCTTCTTCAACACCGTGCTCAGGGCCGTCCTGAGCACGGTATTCACCTTTGTGCTGGTGCTCCTCAGTCAGTACCTCACCTTCCCCAAACGCAGTGTGGGTCGCGTATGAATCTCAGCGATCGAAAAATTACCATTGTTATCATTTTCCTCACCGTGGGTGTGATTTTCCTCCTGCGCCTTTTCTACATTCAAGTGGTGGACAACAGCTGGAAGGTACAAGCGGCCAATGCATCGGAAAGGGTCATTACCGAATACCCGTCACGCGGGCTCATTTACGACCGTAAAGGTGATATTGTAGTATCAAATACAGCCGTATATGACCTTATGGTCTTGCCCCGTGACGTAAGCGAAATGGATACGGCCGCTTTTTGCCGGCTCCTGGGTATAGACCGTCAAAGCTTTATTGAGAAGCTGGAACGGGCAAAAAAGTACAGCCGCTATAAACCCTCTGCTTTCGAAAAGCAGATCCCGGCAGACGACTACACCGCTATTGCGGAAAACCTGCACCGCTTCAGCGGATTTTACGGCCAACCGCGGACCCTGCGCTACTATCCGCGTGCTGCCGGCGCCCACAGCTTGGGTTACGTGAGCGAGGTGACACCCGCCATCCTCGAGGCAAACCCGTATTACAAACGCGGTGACTACATCGGTGCAAGCGGGGTAGAGAGCATTTACGAAAAGCCCCTCCGCGGGAAACGCGGTAAACGCTACGTGCTCGTAGATGTGCACAATAACGAGCGGGGCCCCTTTGCCGGCGGCAGGTTCGACACTTTGGCGGAGGCCGGGAAAAACCTCACGAGCTCCATAGACCTCGATTTGCAGGTATACGGAGAGAAGTTGATGAAAAATAAGCGGGGCAGCATCGTAGCGATTGAGCCCGCCACGGGTGAAATTCTCTGCATGGTGACCAACCCGGGCTACGATCCGAATCTCCTGGTAGGCCGGGTACGCGGAAAAAATTACGGAGAGCTCAGCCGAGATACGCTTAAACCTTTATTCAACAGGGCTGTTATGGCCAAATACCCTCCCGGATCTACTTTCAAATTGATTCAAGGTCTCATCGGGTTGCAGGAGGAAGTCATTGATGAAAATACCAACTTCAGCTGCCGCGGCGGGTACTATTTCGGAGGGCGGGTACGCCCCCGCTGCCACGCGCACGCCAACCCGGTAGATCTGGGATACTCCATCCAGACAAGCTGCAACGCCTATTACTGCAACGTATTCAAACGGGTGCTGGACAAATACCCGACAAGCGAAGAAGGCTATACCAAATGGCGGGAGTACATCTCGGCTTTCGGGCTGGGCGCGCGGTTAATGACAGACCTCACGGGCGAGGTAAGCGGATTCGTGCCGCAACCGGAATACTACGACCGCTACTACGGCCGAAACCGTTGGAATGCGCATACCATCATCTCACTGGCCATAGGTCAGGGCGAGCTGGGCGTGACCCCGATTCAAATGGCCAATTTCTGCGCCACCATCGCTAACCGCGGCTGGTATTACGCCCCGCACTACATCAAAAAAATTGACGGGGCGCCGATCACGGACAGCACCTATACGCAAAAGCACTTCACGGGCATCGATGCGAAGCATTTTGAAAAAGTGACGGAGGGAATGTACAGGGTCATCGAGTCAGGTACCGGGCGCGGAGTCCGCTTCAACAGTGAGATTGATATTTGCGGAAAGACGGGCACCGCCGAAAATCCGCACGGAAAAGACCACTCCATTTTTATCGCTTTTGCTCCGAAAGACAATCCTAAGATTGCACTGGCCGTTTATGTAGAGAACGTCGGGTTCGGCTCTACTTGGGCGGCCCCCATCACCAGCCTTATGATTGAGAAATACCTGACAGATACGATCACCCGCCCGCATATTGAGCAACGCATGGTCAATGCCAACCTGTTTTGAGAAAAGGACATTCCATATTTGCCAACCTCGATTGGTTTACGGTCATTATGTGGCTGGCGCTCATAATAATGGGCTGGCTCAATATATACTCCGCAAGCTATAACGAAGCGCATCCTTCACTTTTTGATACAAGTCAAGAGTACGGGAAGCAGTTTATCTGGATGGTTACCGCAGGGATGATCGCATTTGCAGTAGTGCTTTTAGACGGTGAGTTTATCCGTCGGGTGTCTCCTGTATTTTACGGAATCACATGCCTGCTTCTGGTATTGGTTTTGATCTTCGGGCGTGAAATCAACGGGCAAAAAGCCTGGTTCGGGTTCGGGAGTTTCGGCATACAACCCAGTGAATTCTCCAAGGTGGGCATCGGTTTAATGCTGGCTTATTACCTCGGTTCGTCGGAGGTACGCATATCTGCCATGCGCACCAAAATCATTGCCACGGGCATCATTGCACTCCCCGCCATGCTGATCATGCTCCAGCCCGATACGGGCACCGTGCTGGTTTTTGCGGCGTTTATTCTCGTACTCTACAGGGAGGGCCTTTCGGGAAACATCTTATTGCTCGGCCTTCTCGCGGCCATTCTATCCGTGCTTTCCCTGGTGCTGAAATCCACAGATGCCGGCATTCCCTTTACCGAAATCCGTATCCGGGGGCATTATGCGCTCATGATCATTATCGCTGCCATTACGGTAGTTAGCTTTTTCGCTATCCGCAAATTTATTCTGCCCCGCTATAGAGGGAGGAACTACGCCTTGCTGATCGGAACAGCCGTCGGGAGCCTGATTTTCATAGGCACACTGGACCAAATCTTTGAAAATGTACTCGAGCCGCATCAAAAAATCAGGATAAACATTCTGCTCGGACTGGAGGAGGATCCCCTCGGGGCGGGCTACAACGTGAAGCAGTCGCAGACCGCTATAGGCTCAGGCGGATTCTCCGGAAAGGGCTACCTCGAAGGTACACTGACCAAATTCAAATACGTACCCATGCAGAGTACGGATTTCATCTTTTGTACGATAGGTGAGGAATGGGGATTTGTCGGGAGTCTGGCGGTGATCACACTTTTTATGATCTTGATGCTCCGCATTGTATTCATTGCTGAGCGGCAGCGGTCCAAATTTACCCGGATCTACGGTTATGCCGTTGCATGCATCTTTTTCATGCACGTATTGATCAATATCGGTATGGCCATCGGCTTGGCCCCTGTGATCGGTATTCCCCTGCCCTTCTTCAGCTACGGGGGCTCTTCTATTTGGGGATTTACTTTGCTGCTCTTCATCCTGCTCAAGCTCGATACGGAGCGCCTCGTGGTGCTCCGATAACAGACTAAACGGACTTATTCCGAGGTGCGCTTA
The DNA here is from genome assembly GCA_003565555.1 of Cryomorphaceae bacterium. GTDB lineage: Bacteria > Bacteroidota > Bacteroidia > Flavobacteriales_D > Cryomorphaceae > T3Sed10-241. The sequence continues at coordinate 17,595 of PXBH01000132.1, forward strand.
CGTCAGTTTATTCATAAAGGCATTTTTTCCGAAACATATCGTCTTTAATGAAGGGACAAAGAACATGCATCGACCCCGATGGGGTATCGGACTTATCGGCAAGGCTTCGAAGACTTGGTCCGAATAAACCGATTTCCCGCCTCTCCTGACTTCCGCAATTTAACACCCGTGTTTTTGATCAGCTCGTGGTCACCTTCACACTTTGGCTTCTGATATCGCATTATAATTGTTTTACAGACTTATAGGCTGATGAAAGCGGACAGAATTATCGGTGCGGCTGTCGCCGCGGGTTTGTTTCCACCTTATCTTGACATAAGGTGGAGCCTACTAAGCGCAAGCGATCTCATGAGGTCCTTAAAAAATCAACAATGACCGAATAACTCAAGGCTGTGCATCTTTTTCTCGAAATTTCAGGCTACGCTCGCTATCTCAACCAAACTCGCAAACGCCGTTAGCAGATTTTTCTGAGGAAAAATCCGACGGCTGAGCTCAAACATGGTTTCGATTACGCTCACT
>PXBH01000185.1 GCA_003565555.1 Cryomorphaceae bacterium
ATATGATTTAAATGGCAGAATTCTAGGACAGTTTAATAATGCTGAGACCAGGTCAATTGACGCTTCTTTTCTGGAAAGTGGCCTTTATCTTATGAGAGTTTCTCAAGGGAATCAATCCGAACAAATTCGAATTTCAATTATTAAATGAGTGAAATCATGAAAAAGCCATTACTTAATCTTCTTTTAATATTTGCTTTGACATCAGTGGTTTCTGCCCTAAATGCCCAAGGCCCGCCTACACAGTGGAAGTTTTATTTAGCATTTGAGGATGCAACAGGAGCAAAAGACACCATTTGGATCGGTCTCGATGAGAATGGTACTGTAGGAAATCTGAACCCGGATTTGGGGGAAGTGCCGGTTCAATTGGATTCGACTGAGTTTAATGTTTGGATGAATGTATATCCGAGTATGGAGGCTTTTAAAACATACGTCGGATCTATTAATCATTCTCCTTCGATTATAGTATTTGGTATGAATCAAGTTTTGCCGATCACCCTATCGTGGGATACCGCCTTCTTCAACTCGCCTGTATTGCAAGAAACAATGGCTGGCCCTATTTGCAATCCGCGGCTTGAGAGTTCATGGTTTGAGAATTATACCAATGCTGTTTGGCTGCATAATCAGTACAGCATGGTTTTCGATAATCATGTGGTACTGCCTGAGGCACCATGGCTATTGCAGCCCCATTTCCCGATGACTTTCTACACCGACCGCAATCATATTTGCGAACCGCTTGATGTAAATAACACTGATGATTTCAAACAGCTTGTGCTTTTTCCCAACCCGTGTACCGATTATCTCGAGTTACGCACGGATGCGGTTTTACAGCAAGTAAAAGTGTACGATCTCAACGGCAGGGTGGTTTTGAGCCGCAATGGTACGGGAAACGGCAGCAGTTCAGCGCCGCTGCGGCTCAATGTCCGTGCTCTTCCTGCGGGTATGTACCTTTTAAGCGCCGTTGATGTGAACGGAAGGAGCGGGGTGCAAAAGTTTATGAAAGGAAATCATTGAGCTCTCCGGAAATATGGTTTGGATGGGCCCCGGAGCGCGTGTGAAACGCTTTGAACAGATTCATAATATAATTTCTGCCGCCGGGAATGTACCTCTTGCGCATTACAGACCGAGGACGTAATAATTCTGAGGCATTGCGTTTTATAAAAACAGATTGAGATGCCGAACAACGCTTTTTCCGTTTTCCGAATGAACCGTAAAAGTTTGCTTAGAGTCTGTCAATTTAGTCAAGTGGCCGGATCATAATGTTCGATAGCAAGGCGAACGCAGGTCTGAAAAGCAAGGAGTTGACTAAGGTCAATGACGGTTTTCAGACCAAGTGCAACGCAGATAGCGGACATTATGGACAGACACTACTTAACCTAATCTACCTTGCCGTGAACAACCTCAAAACACTTTCCCTCTCCCTTCTCACTTTCGCAGTATTGCTCATCTCGCCGCCGCTCAAATCCCAAGACCTTGAATGGTTTCAGCCGGGGCATGAGTGGTACTATAACACATACTGCATGGCAGGCGGTACATGCGGCTACAAGCACTATGCCGTACAGGGGGATACCACCGTGGCGGGGCGCACGGGGACAGTGTTGGACGTCAATATTTTGGAAGAAACGGGGGAGTTCCACGCAGACATCCTTATCGTACAGGCGGGGCCGGATACGGTGTTTCGCTACAGTCCCGAAGCGGACAAGTGGCACATGCTTTACGATATGGGAGCTGAAGTCGGAGATGTGTGGACCATTCAGGAGGATGAGTTTTTGGGATTCGGCGAAAATTCGGAGAATCCGGATTTGTTCAAAGTTCAAGTGACGGAGGTCGTCGTCGAGATGATCGGCGGAGAAATGCGGCGTAAAGTAGGTGCGGAAGCTTGGAGTGACGGTTTTGAGATGAGCATGTACGGGTTCGGTTTTATCGCGGAGGGGATCGGGCCTGTCGGTGTGGCCCACGGAATGACCGGTTCGCCCGTTGATGTGCTTTTGCCCCTGCAGGTTCCGGGTTTTCAGTGTTTTTTGGCGGGAGGCGCTTTGGTGTACGGCAGCCCCGAGGCACCTTGTGCTGTGCTGAGCACGCGCGACCGTGCCGAGCGTCAACCGATGCGGTTACATCCGAATCCTGTTCGCGACCGCCTCTTTTTTGACCTGACGCATGCGGACGCCGAGATCGTGTCCGCTCGCATCACTGACTTGAGCGGACGTACGGTGCTTTCTGATCAGATCTCGGGAAAGATCGGGATCGATGTGGGCCCGCTGCCTCCGGGCATCTATGTGCTCGAAGTTACTGCCCGTGACAACCTGCGTGCTTCAGAGAAGTTTGTAAAGCTCAGGTAGGGCTTCATTGATCATTTGGCTATCTTTCGCCCTTGAGCTGCACGCATGCCGAGACCGCGGAGTAAAGCCCTGCCCATCTTCCCGGCCCTACCCGGCTCGCGTCAGCGACCGCAATTGATCTAAAGGCACGGAAGGCGGCGGATTTTTGAGTTCGGGTGCTGAAAAGTCGGATATTTACCGCCGAGTTTGTAAACTGTGCGGTATGAAGAAACGCGAAAGTGCATAGGGCAATGAGGAAAATGATCAGACGATGAGGCACGGAACGGCAGTGTTATTTTTAACCTTTTTATCGGCATGGGCCATTGCCCAAAACCCGGAAGCGGGCAGGATTTTTACCTCCGAGGAAATACCCAAGGTCAAGATCTTCATCGATCCCGATTCCCTCGAGGATTTATACCTGGAGGAAAATTGGTACAGCAACCACGAATACCCCGCTACTTTCGTTTGGGAAGACAGTCAGGGTGCCGATACGCTGGAAAATATCGGATTTCGCTTTCGCGGAAACACCTCCCGCGATAAGTTCAAAAAGTCCTTCAAGGTGTCGATCAATTCCTTCATTTCCGGAAGGAGGTACTACGGGCTCAAAAAACTCAACCTCAACGCGGAAGTCAACGATCCCTCCATGGTGCGGTCCAACATTACCTGGCGGCTCTACCGCGATCTCGGGGTGCCGGCCTCGCGGTCTAACCATGTGGAAGTCTACGTGAACGACGTGTACAACGGACTTTATCAGAATTGCGAACACATCAACGATGACTGGGCGGATGAGCGCTTCGGCGATGATGCGGGCAATCTCTACAAATGCAATTACCCGGCAAACCTCCATTTCATCTCCAACCAACCCGATGCATACAAGCTCACCCCGCCCTGGAGCGACCGCCGAGTGTACGAGATCAAGACCAACCGCGAAGCGGACGATTACAGTGATCTGGCGCGCTTCATTGCATTTCTGAATCAGGCCGACGACGAGACCTTTGCATGCGAATTTGATCGGTATTTCAATCCCTACACCTACCTGAAGGTGCTCGCCGTTGACGTACTGACGGGAAATTGGGATGCCTACCTGTACAACCAAAACAACTTTTACCTCTACTTTCATCCGCGGAGAACCCGGTTTGAGTACCTGCCTTTTGATCTGGACAATACCTGGGGCCTCGACTGGCTCGATCAGGACTGGGCGACGAGAAATATCTACAATTACAGCCCGGGAAACGAGTACCGTCCGCTGTACGAGCGCCTTATGGCTGCGCAGAAGTTCAGGGATATTTTCACCTACCACGTGCTCAGCCTCCTCGAAGACGGTTACTACACCCCGGACCACATCGCCGCGGTGCAGGAGCTTCACGGATTCATCGCGGCTTCGGCGCTCACAGACTCGCTCAAGGGGACGGACTTCGGGTATGACAACGACGATTTTCTGAACGCGCTCGATGAAGCCTACGGCGGACACGTGGTTCACTCGGTACTCGGTTTCGCGGAAATCAGAGCAGCCGTGAGCGCTGCGCAGGCTGAGCAGAATCAGATTGCTCCGATCATTTGGGAGTTTCGGGAAGATTTCTCGGAATTTCCCGAGGCGCTGACCGTACGTGTGAAAACCGAAGGCCCCGAGTGGAGCCAACTTCTCCTGACCTACACGCAAGACGGGGGAGAAGAGCAGGTGATCAGCGCCGCGGAATACGGGGAGACGACGCACTTCACGGTGCCCGTGGCAGACGGCGGCGGGGTGCTCAGCTACAATATTCGCGCAGAGGGTGCCGACGGATTGGTGCGCACGGCGTGGTGCGAAGACAGGAAGGTGTATTACGGTGCCGATGTACCCGAGATTTTCATCAATGAGGTGATGTCATCCAACTCCATGACCATCTCCGATGAGCACGGCGACTTCGACGATTGGATCGAGCTCTACAACGGCGGTGAGACGGCGGTGAACCTCACGGGGTATTACCTTACGGACAAAGACCGCGCGCCGAAGTACTGGGCCACCCCCGGGGTCACCATGGAGCCGGGCACTTTCCGCTTGTTTTGGGCGGATGATGAAATTGAGCAGGGCCCCATGCACACCAATTTTAAAGTGAG